>JBMFWH010000047.1:0-9877 GCA_049965455.1 Thermoplasmata archaeon
AGACTATTAAAAAAAGGATTAAAAGAAAGCGCACTATTTTTATTAAGGTTTAAAGATATTTATCTTCGGAGATTCTGAATACATAAAAAGATTAAAATAGTAATAAAGTATCAGCTTCTGTAATGACCGAAGAAATGAGCTTTCAGATTATAGAGAAGGAAAAGGATTCTATCAAATTGGAAATTGTTAATTCGGATAATACTATTTTGAAACCATTAATTGAGGAGATCTCTAAAGATCCAATGGTTGATGAGATCACTTATCATATAGATCATCCTACGTTAGATAATCCTGTTATATATATAAAGGTAAAAGAGGGAAAACCCCAAAATGCAGTAAAGAGAGGATTAAACAAACTACAAAAATATTTTGAAGACATGGACAAAATATTAAAAAAAGAGCTGGCTAAGAAGTGATAAGCTCTACTTTTGGCGATTCTAAGTGTTCTAGCTTTCTCAAAGCATAAGGTACTAATACTTCAACAGATATCGTATCATAAGGTTTGTTCTGGATCAAGTTCACTTTTTCTTCCTTGTATAGATAAAGCAGAGGTATGAACGTCTGTATAAAGTCTAGCTTAGAGCCGTCATAAAGCTCTTTTAATTCCATATAATCCTTATCAATGCTCAAGATGCGGTTCCATATCGTTTTTATTTCCTCTTCCAAACGCTCTCTGTGAAGCTTTTCGTTCCATGTTTTGCTGAGCGTCTCATTTAATTTTTTGTTTTTCTCCTGTGTCTCTTTTCTCAGACTCTGATCGTTCATGCTTTTTTGCAATGCGTTTATAAGTTCTATAATCGTTACGGGTCTTTTTTCCTCTCTCCTTACCGGTTCCTGCAATGGGTTTTCTCGGATTAAATAATCTGTAAGGTCATAATCTCCATAATCGTTATCGTATGTATAAGGCTCTATTTCCTCCACAGGTTCCTTCTCTTCGTATTTTACCAGCACGCTTTTAGTTTTTTTCTCTAATATTTGCCATGCCATGAATATAAGGTTCCCGGCAGTTATAAAATCTATAAACTCTTCATTTTTAACTTTCTCTAAATATAATTTTGTAAACTCCAATATATCAAGGCTCCACGGATTCAGGCCATGCTCAATAACAAGCTCGAATGCAGCAACTATTGCTTTTCCCTGATCATCTTTCATAGAGTGATATAAACCCCTCTGCGAGTTTGCTATAAGTTTCAGATACTCTTCTATTTTAGACTCGTCATATTCATCAAAAGATATTAGCTTTTTAAGTATTTCAAGTTCCATTCTGCATAACCTCCATATTTTTCATAGGCTGTGAAAATATTCTAGATAAACCGTCCATAGCAGATGTTACGCCTATTATATAATCTGCATAGTGCAATGTTACCTCTCTTAAAGATATTACTAAAAACTGTGCATTACCTGAGTTGCTTTTTATTATTCTGGCTACATTTTCAGCATTTACACTGTCCAGAAACATGTCCACTTCATCCAGGATATAGATAGGAGAAGGCTCATACTTTTGTATTGCAAATATAAATGTCAGCGCTGCCAGACTTTTTTCACCGCCGCTCAATGCTTCTAACCTGATAAACTTCTTTCCTTTAGGCTTGACTTTTATAACCAGGCCGCCAGAAAAAGGATCTTCTTCATTTTCAAGATGCATATCTGCTTCTCCCCCCTCCGATATCTCTTTATATATTGCCACAAAGTTCTCTTTCACTGCTTTTAATACTATCATTAATCCTGTTTTTTTCTTTTCGTTGAGCTCAACCACCAGCTTTATCAAATCCTGGCGCTCTTGCTCTAGCTTTTCATAATTTGACTTTAATGTGTCGTATCTTTGCTTTTCGATATTATAATCATCTATGGCTTTCATATTTACGGGCTCTAAATTTTTTAGCTCAGTTTCACTATCAGAAACTATCTTTTTAAGCTCTGATATTGGCGGCACGGGATCTGTTATCTCGATATTAAAAGACTCAAATATCTTCTTTGACTCTTCAAGTTTTTCCTGTGATTCTTTAAGGCGTGTGTTTAAAGAGATGATAAAATCTTGCTTTCTTCCAACATTTTCCTGACTTCTGGTTATTTCATGATCTATGCTTATGATCTTATTGTCCAGCTCTTCCCTCTTTTTTATCAGTTCCTGATACTTTACATTAAACGATTTTTCAACCTCTATCAATTTTTGTAGCTCTTGCTCAGTCTGCTTTTTCTGTTCTTCTACCTCTTTTAGCTCCTTTTCTTTTGTTTTTATATCTGTGTTATAATTTTCTACCTGCTTTCTGTTCGTTTCTACTTTTTCAGACAACAAAGATATTTCCGTATGCAAACCGCTTAAATCCTTAGTTTGTTCTTTTATGATGCCGTCTAACGTTTCTAGTTCTTCATTAAGCTTTTTTATTTCGTTTCTTAATTTTTCGGGCGTTAATGATTCTATGCTCTTTTTTATCTTTTCTGATTCTTCTACCTTTGCCGCTATTGAATTTTTTAGATCTGTAATCTCATTTTCCAGGCTCTTAAGCACCACCGTGAATTTATCACTTTCTTCCTGCTTTCCTTTCAGCTGTATTACGCATTCAGTCAGTTTCTTAGTATACTCATCTTTAGTTTTTCCCCATACTTCAAGCTCAGCCTTATTGTTTTTCATCGCTGACTCTCTAAGCTTTGCCGTAGTATCCTGCAACATTGTTTCGATTTTTTTCAGCCCGTTTTCAAGATCGTCCCTCATGCTATTTTTATCTCTAAGCTTCTTTCCAAGCTCTTCCAAGTCACGCATTGTCACTCTACTGCCTCGGGATTCTAATGAGCCCCCAATTATTGCACCACTTGCCTCAAATAACTGGCCATCAAGCGTTACTATCCTGATCCCGCCCATCAGCTTCCTCGCGGTGGTCATGTCCCGGACAATTATCGTGTCCCCGAAAATAAACCATATCGCGTTCTCGTATTCCTTATTGAATTTTATAAGCTCAATTGCAAATCCCAGAACATTCTGCTCTTTCACGGCAAGCAAAGCCTTGCCTCTTGGCCTACCGACCATCATTTTGTTAAGTGGCAAAAATGTGGCCCTGCCTAAATTCTTATTTTTTAGATATTCAATTGCTTTTGTTGCATATTCATCATTTTCAACAACAATGCTTTCTAGCCTCGCACCTGCTGCAATTTCTATTGCAACCTTATACTCATCAGGCACGGTAATTAATTCTGATACTGTTCCCACAATCCCTTTCAATTCATTATGGTCCCTGGCACTTATTATATGATACCCTGCCCCCATCTTGCTGCTGTCAATTCTCGCCTGCACTTTTTCATACTCTTTAGTCAGGGAGAGTATCTCCTTTTCTACTTTCTCAATCTCCTCTTTCATGCTCTTTTCTTGATTTGTTAGCTTAAAGTATTGTTCTTGCAGTTCTTTAGCATTTTTCTCAATGCCTTTGTTGAAATTTTTTGATTCACTGAGTCTCCATTCTGCATCTGTTATGTTTAGCTCATAATTCTTCTTGGACTCTTCCAGAGCCGCTATTGACTCTGCAAGCATGTCAAGTTTATTTTTTGTTTTGTTAAATTCATTGTTTTTCTGCGTGAATTCAGATCGCATAGTCTCAAGATCCTTGTACAACCTTAACAGATTCTCCTGCAATCCTTTAGTGCTCTCTGAATATTCTACTGCTTTCTTCTCTTTTTCACTTAGAATGCTTTTTTTTGCATTATAATCCTGAGCTTTTGCCTCTTTTTCGTTGCTTAATTTTGCCCTCTGCATCTCCGAATTTTTGAGCTTTGCAAGAAGTTCTTTGTAATCTTTTTCGTTGCTCAAAACAAGCTCTTTTTGCTTTCTTATAGTATCTTCCAGATCTTCAATCTTCATCTTGTTTCTTCCAAGCTGGATTCTATGCTCATCGATCTGCTCTTTCAATTTTTTTACGTCTTCTCCTCCACTGTTAGCTATCTCTAAATCCAGCTCCGCTCTCTTTGCTTTGACATTCTCTTCCGATTTGCCCATTTCTTCGATCTCTCTGTTCAATTTCTCTATCTCATTTTTTAATCTGAGTATCTCTGCCTCATCCCCTTCTATTTCTGACCTGAACCCCATCATTCGCTTATACTCTAACTGTGCCTTTGCCTTGTTATATCGGTCTTTAATCTCTAAATATTTAAGCGCTATATCTCTATCCTTGCTCAATGTTGCCACATGCACTTCGATCTCTTTTAATAGGAGATCTATTGCATTCATGTTCTCTTCTACTTCCTTTTTCTTACTCTCTGCATTTTGAATCTCTTCATCATATTTTGTTATCCCGGCAATTTCTTCCAGTATTCTCCTTCGTTCCAGTGCCGTCATCTCTACAATATTGGTAACATCTCCCTGCTGCACAAAATTGTACCCGTCTGCAAAAATCCTCGCCTGTGACAACAGATCTGTGAAATCTTGCAGTTTTGCTTTATCGCCATTGATATAAAAATAAGAGTTGTACCCATCCTCTCGATCTGACAACTTGACCATTCTTGAAAACGTGACCAGATCATTATCTAAGGGTATAAACCTATCCGTGTTATTAAACGTTATAGAAACTTTACAGTAATCAGCTGCATTACGGTCTTTACCCCCATTAAATATTAAGTCCGTAAGCTTCTGTGCTCTGATCATTTTTGAGCTTTTTGGGCCTAAGACAAATAGGATGGCATCTGATATATTGCTTTTACCGGAGCCATTTGGGCCACTCAAAACAGTAAAACCATTTTTGAATTCTATCTTTGTCTTTTTACCAAACGATTTGAAATTTTCAAGCTCAATAGACTGTAAAAACATTTACTCACCAATCCTACCAAGGTATTTTATGACTTTTGTCTGACTTATGAGATTAGATATAATATAATTAGTATATAAATCTTACTGAAAAATCAGACATTATTGATAAAAATGTCATACTATTGGCACAAGATCAAAAGAAGAATCTTTTGAATGTTCTATGGCATAAATGATAGTTTTTGGAGCATTTCCATAAAGACACAATTTATTGTATATGTTTACAAGCCTGATCTGATTTGATGCCATATTTTTTATCTGGTTTTCACTTATTACACCTGGTTTAGATATAGCTATCCCTATGTCGTTGCTATTTATAATATTATTTATGAACTCTACAATTTCTAAAAACGCTATTTGGCCTCTAAACTTTTCAATTGTGCTCAAGGAGAGGAGGTAAACAATCGCTTTATTATACTTTCTCATTTCATTTATTTCCAAGTTCAATCGTTCAATTGCACTCTCTCTTCTGCCTGTAAGCGAGATAACATACTTATTATTATTGTTCCCGGAATAATCTATAAACCTTAGTTTATTATCTACAATCTCAGGATCTAAGAATTTATAGCCCATGAATCTGTTCCTGTTACCTTCGACAGTTTGCCCCAGTGAAGGGACTGCTAAGATCCCGATCTTGTTGTTTAATATATTTCCGATTATCTGCGTCATAAATGCTTCAAATTTAGATTTGCTCACCTCTTTACTAACAGATATTAAATTAAAAGTGCCATACTTAAACCCTCCGCCCAACATGGTGTCTAGATCTTTGCTTCCTGTGGTAACAAAGTTTTTGTTTTGCTCATTGTAATCTTTCTCTATATTTTCCAAGCCATGAATAGAGATCTCTGAAGTAGGCGAAAATATCCTAAAACTCCCCCCATTTAATGTGATCAAATATTTGCTGAATTCAAAGCTTACACCCCTCATTTTCTTTATATTAAGGCTTCTCACCCTCCTCTCTTCGTACATACCCTGATCTAAAACAATCACGCCATCAGCTATGTACTCCAACTCTTCTGACCTCTCTTTTTCTAAAACGAATATTATGTTCGTATTACTGCTATCTACTAGGTCTTTTACCAGTGTATATACAAGCTCTTCTTCGTTAAGCCGGTATTTGCTTGATAATCCTTCCACGCTGTCTATTACTATCATTGACCTATTTGGAAGATTATGTTCTACTTCATTGTATATGCGTTTTAGCTCCAGGATATTACGATCCTTGAAATATTTGTTGTATAATACTTTGGATACTTTTGCAGTTTTGTCATCATAGATGTTCTTTATCAATGATTTCGCTGCCTCTACTGGTTCTTCGTCACTTCTTGGTTCTGCAATTTTTAAGCTTTCCAAAAACAACCTGCCGGCGTCTATTATTTTAGTTTTAGCCTCCATATCTTTTATCCATGGAAACTGCTGGTATAAAGCCGAATCACCGACTCTAGTAGATAAATATATTCCATTGTACTTATCTTTGTAAGTCTCTAAAATCTGGAGTGCCAGCGTGGTTTTGCCGGTACCTGGAGCGCCGGCTAAGATAAGGGTTGTTGCAGATTTTGATTCGAAGAAGATAGATAACTCTTTCATTAAGCCAGCCAGACCACTCATACATATATATTAATTGCTTATTTATATATAAGTTTTACTATACGCCGTAACTGGTCACTATTATGAAGTTGAGATGTAAAAGAAAGTGCCTTTAATACAATATATTTTTAATTTATTATTACAAAATAAAATATATTCTATTTCCTTCAGATACTGTAAAAATTACGCATAATACTCGTTTTTACGAAAACTTAACTTCAGAATCGTGACCTATTACTATACGACTATTCGCCACTAAAGCAACGAATAATTACTGACTTATCAAAAAATAAAAAGATAAATGTTTAGATGATAATTTAGCTGTATCTATTTCTTTTCGTAAGGGGCCCACCAAGTATCTACCATTTCCTGAATCTCTTTGATATATTGTGGATTGTTAAAAAGATGCCTGAATCTTCCTTGCGGCTTTAAATATTCTTCTACTGGCTTTCTCTGTTTTGGAACATAGGTAAGCTTCAAATTTTCTATTTCACCATTCTCTATCTCATATAATGGAAATATTCCTGTATCCGTTGCAAGTTTCATGATTTCTATTGTCTTACTTGGATCATGTCTCCAGCCTGTTGTGCAGCTGGATATAGAGTGTATGAATCTAGGACCTTTGATCTTCAAAGCTTTGTTTATCTTTGTTTTAAAATCGTTCATATAGGCAGGATTAACAGTAGCTACATAAGGGATGTTATGTGCTGCCACTATCTTTGCAATCGGCTTTTTTAACTCTTTTTTGCCGAGCATATCTGAAGGACCTGTCTGCGTTGTTGTAGTCCAAGCACCGAATGGAGTGGATGATGATCTCTGTATTCCTGTGTTCATATAAGCTTCATTATCATATAACACATACATGATATTGTGGCCTCTCTCTAACATTCCGCTCAGAGACTGTATACCAATATCAGAAGTGCCACCATCTCCACCAAATATAATTATGTTTGCATCCTTGTCCTTTCCAAGAGCTTTAAGTGCGTACTCCAGTCCACTTGCTGTCGCAGAGGCGTTTTCAAAAGCAGTATGTAACCAAGGCAGTTTCCAGGATGTATGGGGATATGGTGTGGAAAATACTTCAAGACAGCCGGTAGCATTCACAATGTACGTGTTTGGGCCTGCAAGTTTCAATACCCATTTTACAATAATCGGTGCTGCACAGCCCGCACAGGCTCTGTGCCCTGGCGCAAAATATTCGACATCTTCGTTGATCATAGCATTCCCTCCGCTTTATATACCGCGTCTTTATCAACATTGATCCAGTTAACGTCTTCAGCCTTCTGACTTTTCGCAATATTTACAATCTCTTCATAGTTTTCAACCTTGATATCTCTGCCGCCTAGCCCGATTATAAAATCTATAATCTTAGGGCGTGTTTTCTCATTGTACATTATTGTTGAAATCTCACTATATATAGAGCCTGCAAACCCGACAGATATGTTTCTATCCACAACCGCAAGTATTTTTACCTTCTTAAGTATGTTTTTCAGCTCTTCTTTTGGAAATGGTCGAAAAACAGTTATCTTGATTAATCCTACTTTAATTCCCTTTTCTCTCATTCTTCGCACTGACTCTCTTGCAGTGCCTGTCATTGAGCCCATGGTTAATAATACAACATCTGCATCATCTACCATGAATTTAGATACTTTCTCATATTTCCTTCCAAATTTAGTCTCGAATTCTTTGAATGAATTGTCAATAACTTTTTTTGCATTTTCCATCGCTATACTCTGAGAATACCTGAACTCAATATAATGTTCAGGGAATACAAATGCACCAAAAGTTGAAGGGCTATTACTGTCCATAACCTCATAATTTATCTGCTTTTTCCCTAGAAATGCATCAACCTCTTCCTGCTCAGGCACATCCACTGGTTCCATTGTGTGAGTCAGTACAAAAGCATCGAGCCCAACCAAAGTTGGCAACAACACTTTTTCGTTTTCGCTGACCTTAAAAGCCAGAAGTGCAAGATCCAGTGCTTCCTGATTGGTTTCAGCATAGAAATGTATCCACCCTGAATCACGCTCTGACATACTATCCTGCTGATCGGCCCAGATATTCACCGGTGCGCTTAATGCTCGATTCCCCACCGCCATGACTATTGGCAGTCTCATTCCGCTTGCTATGAACAGCATTTCATGCATAAATGCCACACCCTGACTTGCAGTTGCGGTCATGGTCCTTACACCCGTTACTGCAGCGCCTATTGCTGCGGACATTGCTGAATGTTCGCTTTCTACAGGTAAAAACAGTGCATCCATCTTCCCTTCAGCTATCATTTCTGATATTTTTTCAGGAAATAATGTGGATGGGGTGATAGGATAAGCAGGTATTACAGATACCCGCGCAAGTTTGGCCGCATAAGCCGCAGATTCGTTACCTTTCACGATCATTTTTGTCATGTTACTTTTCCTCCCTGTTGAAATCTATAGCTTTGGTAGGGCACTCGTTTACGCAGATCCCGCATCCTTTGCAGTAATCATAGTTTATAACGGGAACCGGCATATTGACCAGTTTCTGGTTTGGTGTCGCGTAAGTTTTTCCCTCTTTCTTTTCTATTGCTGGCTCTGGGCAATAAGTCCAGCAAATCATGCATCTGATACATTTTTCATATCTTATTTCAGGTTTATATGTTCTCCATGATCCGGTCTCCTCAAGAGCGGTACTACCAGGCTCTGATATGACTATACCTCTTGTAATTTTCATAAAAAGTTCACCATCCTAAAACCGTTTTCTGATAAGATTCAAAAGCGGCTGCTGCGTTCTCCTCACCCTTAATCGGTGCGTTTTCCTTCACCGCTTCCACTATGCTCTCTATTTTCACGTTTCCTACTGCTTTTGCGTAAGCTCCTAAAATTGCAGTGTTTACTATAGGCGCGGATTTTGATCCTAAGCCCCTGTTTACCGCAATGTCAGTTGCATCCACGGTCGCGACTTTAAACTTATTAAGTTTGAACTCAGACGGTTTTTTAACAGAATTAAATACGATTATTCCTCCATCTTTCAATCCTTTAGCCACGTCTATCTTGCTGATCAAAGATGTGTCTAGTACTATCACTGCATCTGGATTGTATATATACATTTTTATATCTATTTTCCTGTTGTCAATCCTCGTATACGCTTCTACTGGAGCGCCTCTGCGCTCTACTCCAAAAAACGGAAATGCCTGTACATCATAGCCTTCTTTGAACGCTGCAATAGCAAGAATGTTTGCAGCTGTAACTGCACCTTGTCCACCTCTGCCATGAAATCTTACTTCATACATAGCGACAGGTAAATGCAAACAATAAGATAAAGCTTCTTATTGACTATGCCAAACTTTGGCACACATAGGAGGTATCTGCTAATAAATTTCAATAACAATTTCTGGGAATCAGGTAATTAGTGACCTCCTCCCCCAGCTATCGCAGGAGGCTTCCCATTTCAGGGACCTGATTTGCCCTTTCGGGTATTGATCTGATCTCCACGGACGTCAATTCGGAAGTGCCACTCCCTACC
>JBMFWH010000048.1:0-9261 GCA_049965455.1 Thermoplasmata archaeon
TTACGAGTACTTGTCCATTATTTGTGATCTGGACAGTAGCAATATTGTCTTTACTTTTAGCCATATTTCACACCTCATTATTATTTATATAAATATGTATTTAAATATTAATAGTTTTCTATGATCATCATTAATTTTTGAAAAAAATAGAGCGAATTAATAAAACATCTAAAAAATAGTAGACGTTAACGTCAGAGTATGTGTTAGAAAGCCTTTTAAATTAGATAAAAATCCTTAACCGATGACCAATTGGTCACGATTATGAAGTGACAATATAAC
The DNA here is from genome assembly GCA_049965455.1 of Thermoplasmata archaeon. Lineage (GTDB taxonomy): Archaea > Thermoplasmatota > Thermoplasmata > Thermoplasmatales > ARK-15 > JAVRLB01. The sequence goes on from JBMFWH010000048.1 coordinate 280, forward strand.
AGAAAGTGCCTTTAATACAATATATTCTAAATTTATTATTATTACAAAATAAAATATATTATCTATCTTTTAGATAACATAAAAATTACGCATAATACTCGCTTTTATGAAAACTTAACTTCAGAATCGTGACCTATTACTCAAACTAAAAAAAATTATATAGTAGTAATATATTGGGTTGACCTGTTTAATATGACCTTTCATGAAGCAGTGGTTAGAAAACTAAACAAGAAAATTTGCATGAACTGTTACGCGAAGAATCCGATGAGCGCAACTAGATGTAGGAGATGCGGTTATACACATCTCAGACCGAAAGCGAAAGAGAAGAGAGGAGCATAATCTTATAAGCTTACTTTTTTAAGTTGCTCTAAAACATATTCTCTTACTTTTGTCGCATCCTTGAAGCTATATACTATCTTACCATTTTTTAAAACCGGTACCATTGCATGTTTCATCTTACCGCCACAACTGCAATCGCTTGCTTTGGCTCCTTCCTTTAATACTTTGTATTCCAAGCAACTCCCACATCTGTACACTTCTTTCTTTCCACCATATTTACCTTTTTTTGCCAAAGGTTCGCCATTCACCGACACTATGTCCATGGAAAAGTCCACCGTCTGAGCGCTAGATATTGATGTACCGATTCCAAATCCATCTACTCCGGCCTCTAAAAGTGGCTTAATATCTTCTTCACTTATTCCGCCAGATACATATATCTTTATATTTTTGTAGCCACGTATGTCCAGTTCCCATCTCACTTCCCTGACTATCTTTGAGAGATCTCCTTTCCTCGATCTAGGTGTATCAAGCCTTACACCAGCCAAGTCCTTGATTGTCTCTGCAGCATGTATTGCACTCCACTTCTCATCCCCGAAGGTGTCTATCAATGCTATGCGCATCACGTCCTTCGATATGTTCTCGTCAAATTTCTCCCAAGCTTCTTTTTCTCCCACCGTAAGTATTAATGCATGAGGCATAGTTCCGGTTGGCTCTATATTTAGCATCTTTGCACCTATCACACTGGACACTGCATCACATCCTCCAATGAACGCATAGTGATCTATCATTGGTGCCAGAACAGGATGCATTCTTCTCACTCCAAATGAAATCAGGTTTTTCGTGCCGATACGATACTTGAACCTTGCAGTCTTGGTAGCTATGCCGGAAGACTGGCAAATTAAGCCAAGAATAGCCGTTTCAAATATTGAAAATTCCTTGTAGTCTCCCTCTATGATCATTACGGGAACTGGTATCTTGTTTGAATCTGATTCACGAAAAATAGTACCTTCCGGCAATGAATAAATGTTTATATTATGACCCTCCATGAGCCTTGCGACCTCCTCTATTCCCGCAAATACGAGCCATGGGTACTGGGAATTCTGAATGGTCACTTCTGCCACTACTTTCTTATTTATGTGTTCTTCTTCAAGTATCTGCCTGGTTCTGATAAAATATATGTCCGTAGTGTTTCCATCAATTATGTCTTTCTCATCTGCAACATAAAATTTCATATACTATATCACTCCAATATCTTTTATATTAACTATTTTAGTGTCATAGTTTTTCTGCATGTATTCCAATGCAAAATATTTTGATTTTTCATCCATGCTTTCGGTACATTCTCTGCATATTAGCGTTTCGTAGCCAAGATAAAATGCATTAGCAACAGTGTTTAAAACACAGATATCTGTGGTCACTCCTGCAAAAATTATGTTTTTTATGCTCTTTGCTCTCAATACCCTATCCAGATTTGTGTTGAAAAAACCGTTGTAGCTGTTCTTTTTAATAACAATGTCCTCATTTCCAGGGCTGAGCTCTTCTATTATCTCAGAGCCATGAGTGCCTTCCATTGCATGCTCGCCCCATACTTTAATCTCTGGATCTGTATACTTATGATAATCTTGAATATATATCACTTTCCAACCTTTTTTATAGGCAATTTCTTTAAGTTTTAAAATGTTAGATATAATACTCTGTACGCGCTCGTTTCCAAATTTCAAATAGACAAAATCGTTGATCATGTCTATTATTAACAAAGCATACATAACAATTTACTATAACTATATTAAATATTAAAAAATTATGATAAGAAATGACTTGTTTAGTGCTTGAGGCCCGATTTTATTCAAAGGAGGTGATCCATCCGCAGGTTCCCCTACGGATACCTTGTTATGACTTAACCCTCCTCGCCAACCTTAGATTCGAAATTACCCATAGGATAATCGCTCATCTAAAACTAACTCGGATGGTTTGACAGGCGGTGTGTGCAAAGAGCAGGGGCATATTCACCGCGGGCTGTTGAACCGCGATTACTACGGAATCCAGCTTCATGAGGGCGAGTTACAGCCCTCAATCCGAACTATGAACAGGTTTCGGGATTACCTTCTTCTTTCGAAGTCGAAACCCATTGTCCTGTCCTTTGTAGCGCGCGTGTAGCCCTAAGGATTCGGGGCATACTGACCTACCGTCGACCCCTCCTTCCTCTTTTTTAGCAAAAGCGGTCTCCCTATTGTGCACCCATCGCTGAGATGAATTAGCAAATAAGGACGGGGGTCTCGCTCGTTATCACACTTAAGTGAATGCCCTACGGTACGAGCTGACGATGGCCATGCACCACCTCTCCAGCTACTTTTTCGAGTAAGATCGTCAGTCTGACTCACATATGCTGGTCGCCTCAGGTGAGTTTTCCGGCGTTGAATCCAATTAAACCGCACGCATCCTCCCGTTGCGGTGCTCTCCCGCCAATTCCTTTAAGTTTCAACCTTGCGGCCGTACTCCCCAAGCGGCCCGCTTAACACCTTCGCTCCGGCACAGCATGCTCACGAAGAACAAGCCACACCAAGCGGGCAGCGTTTACAGCTAGGACTACCCGGGTATCTAATCCGGTTTGCTCCCCTAGCCTTCGTTCCTCACCGTCAGAGCCGTTCTAGTCAGACGCCTTCGCCACAGGTGGTCCCTTCGGGATTACGGGATTTTACTCCTACCTCGAAAGTACCTCTGACCTCTCCCGGTCTCAAGCCTTGCAGTCTCCCTGAAATTCGAACCGTTAAGCGACTCGATTTACCCAAGGATTTACAAGGCCGGCTACAAACGCTTTAGGCTCAATAATAGCGGCTACCACTCGAGCTGCGGGTATTACCGCGGCGGCTGGCACCCGTCTTGCCCAGCTCTTATTCCCCAAGCTTTTTAGGCTTGAGAAAAGCCTTTTCAAAAAAGAAAAGGCACTCGGGTTTCCCACGTCGCGCTTTCGCGCAGTGCGTAGTTTTCGCGCCTGCTGCGCCCCGTAGGGCCTGGACTCGTGTCTCAGAGTCCATCTCCGGGCTCCACCTCTCAGTGCCCGTACCCGTCATAGGCTAGGTGGTCCGTTACACCGCCTACAACCATGATAGGCCGCAGACTCATCCTTGGGCGCTTTGCGCTTTCAACATTCAAGCATTCAGTCATAGAATGTCTATGGCTCATTAGCCTCAGTTTCCCGAGGTTATTCTCCACCCAAGGGTAGATTATCCACGTGTTACTGAGCCGTATGCCGGTGTCTTGCGACCCCGTGACTCGCATGGCTTAGTCGAAACCCGATAGCAGTAGCCTCCGGCAGGATCAACCGGTGTTACTTTTAATCATTTAATGTTAGGGAATATGTCAGGCCTCAAGTTTCACTCTTGTCATTTCTTGTCAGATCTAAGAGTTCCTTAGTTTTTCTTAAATCTCCATGTCTGTACGCGAACCTGGAAATTTATATCAATCATAGCTTGCATCTGATTGCATTCTCATGATATCAACCGATTAGTTCGCAATTGGGTAAAACTACCTAATAATGAAGTAGTATTTATCTATTTCGGAGATTGGTTTTGATCCTTTAAATAGTGATTTGCCATAGACCAGTATGCCTTTGCGTTTATCTTCTCAAAAATAGTCAAAGAATGCTTTAAATAACTATCGTCTTGCTCAAATCTCAGCTTTAAAAGCCCGTACCACATATACAGTTTCCCCTTCTCGAACTTAAGGTCGTAGGTATCCAAAAAATTATCCAATTCACTGAACATTGATCCGGCAGTGCTCCTGTTTCTCAGATACTCTGCACAGACTTTTATTTTTTTTGCCTCGAGTATCTCTACTCCCAATTGTTTGTGCAATTGTTCTATCTTTTCATAAATATCGTGGCTTTTTGAGGTTTCTCCAAAATACAATTCCGCAAAAAACTGGTAAATCAGGCCATCAATTATTTCAAATTTGTTCTTTGCTTTAGTCTCAATCTTTCTGCTGAGAGTAATAGTTTTTTTAAAATCTGACTTTGTGAAACTTATAAAGGTTTCAAATAACAATATTTCAATTTCAGAGTTTTCAGGCATGGCAGCACCTAGATTATTTTTTAATTTCTCAACTTCGATCTTGTCCACTTTTCCACCAGTCAGAATAATTAGGTTCTCTATCCGAACCTGGTTTCTATAAAAAGAGTATTTATCACCCATCATCTCATTAATTTCTGCTGATTTTCTGAATTGTTTCATTGCTTCTTCAAATTCCCCCCTGAATGTATAATAAGACCCGTACAAAATATTAATTAAGTTCAGTAAATTTGGGGAGTTCATCCTTTCTGCAATCTTTTTGCTTTCTTGCAGATATTTTAAAAACAAAGATAACTTAGAACGTTGAAAGTTCAGTTCAGCTAAATTGTAATATATTGTGCTCAGAGTACCTTCTTCACCCAACAAATCACTGTAATATGCTGCTTTCTCATAATATTCAATTGATTTGTCCAGTGAACCGGTATCTGCATATACATTTGCTATGTTATTATAGTTATTTAAAAGCCCATCGGCGCTGTTTATCTTGCTGTAAAGTTCAAGTGCCTTTTCATAGTTCAGCATAGCGATATTATAATTATCCAGATTGTACTCAATGTTGCCAAGGTATCTATAGCTATCAGCGATTAGTTTTGTATTATCCAGCTCGTTCGCGATTTTAAGTGCCTTGGAAATATACTCTCTCGCATTTGTATAGTCATTTCTTCGCCAAAAGATAGTATATAATCCGAAATAGATATTTATTATCTGGCTCTTATCCTTTGTAATTGCCTCTAATTTTCTGTAATACTGTATTGCTTTATCAAACATACCAACTTCTACATATGAATTGCTAAGCTCGATTTCGATCTGGTTTAAAAGTGTATCGGTAGCAAATTTCAGGCTGTTTTCTAGATATTCAACACTTTTTTTATAATCGCCTAAATACCGATATGTCAATCCTGTATACATTAAAAGTTCTGGATCATTATTGCTCGCTATAGATTGTGCTTTCAAAAACCTGTTAAGTGCACTATCATATCGCTCGAGTCTCATCAATAACAGTCCTGCATTTTTCAGATACTTTAAAGCCTTATCGTTAATGTGCGCGAGATAGAACTGATCAGATAGTAGAATTACGTCTTCGCCACTTATTTCCAACCATTCTGCAAACTTCTTATGCAGATTCTTCCGCTCTTCTATCGGAATAGACTCATAAATATATTCTTTAAGGGCATTGGGAACAATCTTAAAATGCTCTTTATCTTCAATCAGCAGCTCATAACGAATCAGTAAGTCAAGTATCTCTGACAGTTTCATCTCATCAAACCCGGTCATGTACATTAAAAGTTCGGTCGTTGCATTGTTATCTAATACCGCAACGCTTTTCAGCACAGCTAACTGATCATTATTTAGTTTTTCAATCCTGTTTTTTATTTTCTTTTCTACCGTATCCCGCGATATTGTGCCAGGATAGTGCCCAACCCATATCTTTTTATTATCCAAGTTGCCGTTCTTTTCCGTTTCCTTCAAAATCCTGAAAATGTTGGCGGGTATTCCGCCACTATCCCTGTATATATAATCTATGATATATGTGGGGATTTTATACCCTAGATTATCCAGCAAATCCTTTATTTCATCTCTTTTGAGAGGCTCAATGTTCAGTTCTAAAAGGTTTGTATTGGTTCTTAATTGCGTGATAATATTTTCAAAATATCCTGTTTTTGGCATATCTGTATAGGTAGCAACTAACATTATATTTTTGTTGCTTATAAAACGCGCAACCTTACTAAATATATTCAGAGAAGATGTTTCACAGGAGTCCAGATCATCCAAAAATATCAATACTGGTTTTGCATTACTTAAAATTGTCAGTGACTCAGTCAATTTCAAGAACATTTTTTCAGATTGTGAAAATGGTTCTGTACTGCTTATGAGATAAGATAAGATCCCACTATTGGGGATGGTACTTACCTGCTTTTTTGCCTGCTCCAATATCTTCGAAAATATAAATGGCTTAGATTCCTTCAATGCCTCTTTCAGACATATTACCCCTTTTGACTGTAGAATCTTCATAACTTCATCTAAAACATAAGATTTCCCAGATCCTTCCTTACCATACACTAACAGCGTAATTCCATGATCCTCTTTGATTTCATCGAATATTGTTAATATCTTCGAAATCTCTTTTCTGGATACCATCTAATAATTTAACAAATATATAAAAAGTATATATATGTTCCGATCTTTTATAAGTGTTAAACAGTATGAGAATACGATCTGCAAGAAAAAACATCTGCTCATTTTTTTTCAATTCCGCAATAATATCAAAGCTTGGTTTCTGATCTTAATTTGAGTTTATTGGGCTATAATGATCTTTTATCTTTGATAACGCTTATTTCATTAAACTACTTTTATGAAAAAATGTATGATAAAAAATAAAATGAAAAATGATATTATTGCGAACAGGATCATAGATATGATAGAGAATATGAGAGGTCTGGAATTTATAAATCTCCTTCTGTGCAATCCTACGCTGTATAAGCCATATGAAAGTGCCTGCGTGCTTGACAGTGGGAATGAAAGGATTGTTGCGGTTTCTACCAGCAAGGTCTGAACAATCTGCGCTTTTAGGGCTGATGAATATTTGAGCATATACGAAGATTCTACCACTTTCTTGATCGTGACCGTACCGAGCAAAAAACCGCCTGCACAAGTGCTGATTAAGATAGGATAATAGTACTGTCTTCCAGATATCGCAAATATGAATCCTAGGGTGTTTGAGCCCCAAGCAAATGCCGCAAAAAATGAAAGGATAATAGTCAGAATCTTGAAAATGTAAATCTTGTTCCATAGGTCTTTTATTTTTTCAAAAACCAATAATTTTACCAGTACTATACTTACAAAGAATGTTGCAATCCAGAACAGTATCAACGCCACCAGAAATATTATGTTGATCCTTGTATTAAGAGCAAAAGAAGCGCCAAGAAACACGAACGTTGTTACTATGTTTAGAGAAAGTGGATATCTGAATAACGTGGATAATATGAACATAAAAATAACAACTTCGAAGCCCAGTATGAGGATCGGATCTGGCATATTTGAATACAGTGCCGATTTTATGTGGATCATATATCCCCCCTGTACTACAAAACCTGCTAGGCCACCTGCCACGCCAATAAGTATTGCACTGTTCTTTTTCAGTATCCTGCTTCCTATCAGCGGTCCTGCAGCTATGATCATGTTATTTCCAGCAACTAAAAACGTGATTATTACTATCAATATCAATAAGAGATAGTTCAAGAGCTCACCGCTACTAAAAACTGGAGTATCAGATCCGCAATGTCCTCACAAGAATCCAGAATATTATCGAGTCCCTGTATCAGTTTCTCAAGATGATTGAAACAGAACCAGTCTGTTTCGTTCGCATAAATTGTGTCAAAAGCCTTCTCTTTGATCTCGTCGCCTATATTCTCCAGGTTTTCAATGATTTTTCGCTTATTCTTGATGGTTTCCAATGTAATTTTCTTGGCATAGAATATCTCTTCTATCTCTGCCATCGCTTTGAATATAAGCAGAATAATTTCGTTTAGCTCGCTCATACATATGCATGCTTTGTCTTTTCTCTGCCTCGCCCGATATAGCTCTTTGGCCAGATACCTCGTATAATCAAGTATATCATCCGTTTTAGTGATCAGCATCGTAACGCTGTTTAGAACTGTCGGGGATATATTTCCGTCAAGGACCCATAAAGATAAACCGTAAGAAAGTACATTACCCTCATTCTCAAGTTCAACAATTCTTTTAAAATCAGTTAGATTATGATCATTTATCATCTTTTGCAGTTCTTCCACTGCAATTCTGGAAGATTGTATTGAATTGCCCAGTTTCTCGAACAGATACTGTTCTCCCTGTTTGATATTCAACAAAGACATAACCTTGAATGTTAAATGTTCTACTTAATTTAAACCATTTTTCATAATATTTTTATACTTAAACTTATTATAATTTAGTATATGGATATTGCCTATCTTATATTGGATCATTATCATGCAGATCTAAAAAAGATATATGAATCCAGGAATATTAAGGTTTTCTCGGATAATATCATAAGCAAGGATAGAATCGAGTTTAAGGATATGCTCGATTATATTCAGAAAAATAGGCCTGATAAATTGTATGTAGAAAGCATTTTAGATTTAGGCAAGTCATTGATTGAGTCTTTGAAAGTGTATATTGAGCTTGAGAGTCATGGAATTTCTATTATATCTTCAAGTGAAGGGTTTTTAGTCAAGGATAAGGACCTGATAAAAAATATATTTTCATGGATCCTTAAAAGCAATAGAGAGGTCATAAACAGAAATGTGAGTTTAGGTAAAAATAAAGCAAAGAGCGAAGGTAAGATATTAGGAGGAAGGCCTTTAAAAGAAATTGACTGGATAGAGGTTCAAAAATACAGAGATCGAAAGCTGAGCTATAAGGAGATCTCTAAATTAATGGACATACCATACACTACTTTATATCACAGATACTTGAAAGAAAAGCCATTTTGAAAATTTTAAAAGGTATTTTCATAGAATTTATCATGAATATCTATACCTATAAAAATATAGTTTAAGGCTTGTATTTTTATACTTTAATGATATAACACATTTATGACAAGGAAAAGAACATGGGAGGTAACGAAACACCTCTCCGA
>JBMFWH010000049.1:0-9233 GCA_049965455.1 Thermoplasmata archaeon
CATATGCAAATAAAAAATATCGCACCAGTATATCCTTCGACTTCGTTTGTATCTTGCATTGATCCTGCACTTTGAATGTTATCTCTATGTTCCATCTTAGCTTGTATGTTCCTATTATTTTCTGTAAATCTATCTCACTGGAGGTAAGCTCTATAATTGATGGTCTTTTATCTCTGTGATATTTAGGGATTTCACTACTCTTGGCATATTTTCTGACCGTCTTTCTGTCAATCTGCAATTTTCTAGCAATGTTCGAGATGCTCATTCTACCATCATACAGTTTTCGTATCATAAGCCAATCCTCCTGTGATAACAAATTTCCACACCTCCAATATGGATAAGGAGATGTAGAATTTTAAATTGCCATATATGGGGATTTTTACTCTGCCGAAAATGAGGACAATTCAACTGCCGTTTACATTTCTCTCTTAGATCCGTACGTTCTACGGATATTTATCAAATACTTTTCAAATGAATATTGTAGGAGTGATCGTAAATATCAAAAAACATCTGACAAGATCAAATACGCAAAGTTTTTTCACATATAGAATAAATTAATAGTTAGTATTCATAATTGCAATGAAATTCTATAATCTCGCATATTTGAGTTTCTCTTTTGTTATCCGAAGCTCCAGCATACGAATCTCAGTGTTCATGTCTCTGATCCTGTTTTCTAGCGCCTTATGCTCTTTTTTCAGCTCGATCATGCTTTTTATGTACCTTATTTTGTCACGCACGTAGTCATATCTCTCGTTCAGATATTCTTCGATTCCTATGTTCGATTCTTTTAGTTTCTCGTCTAGCTCTTTTATCATCGTAAGAGTAAATTGATGCTCCATCAATTCTTCAAAATATCTGGATACTTTCAGAAACTGGTCAATGCTCATGTTCTTGCTTTTGATCACTTTCATTTCTGCGGCTAGCTCTTCCCAGTTTTTAGTGTCCAAGCCGACAGTTAACATCGCATCCAGAAAATCGCGAATTTTCGACTCTTCAATATTATATTCAGAAAGCTTACTTTTGAGATATTCTGCCAGGCTCAACTCATTTTTCATTTCCTGTAGCTTGGAACTAAGCTCTTCTATGCTCGTATTAATGGTCTTCAATACTTCTTCTCTTTCCAGTTTCTGGGCTTCCAGCTTTTTTAATTGGCTGTTCAATGTCTTTCCCTTTTCCACCATCTTCTCAATGGCATCCGGTATGTCCACAAAATCTATATTTTCATACTTTGAGAACTTGATCATTTTTTCAGCAGTGTTTAGCAACTTTTCTCTCTCTCCATCATCATAATCATAAACCTGTTTCAATAACAACAATATTTTTTCTTTGTCCATGCCACTGAATATAGAATAATAAAAGTATCCTTCTATCAGGTTCTGGATCGATAGCTCCTTATCTCGCATCAGTTCTGCAAGCTCTTTTATCTCGCCGGGTATTTCTTTGTCAAGTTCTATGTTCAGGTACCCGCCTTTCCATTCTTCTATTACCGTATTAACCTCATCTATGGGAATCTTCAGTTCTATAGATATATCGTTTACGCTCTTGCCGTTAACAAAATTAACAATAATTTTGTTTTTTGTTTTAAGCGATATTTCGCTCATTATATTTTTTTAAGCTTTTTTTAATACTTAAACCTTTCCAGCAAATTTTGGCTGTTGCTTTTTAACAATAGAAAAGACCCTGTTTCACGGTTTATTTTATTATCTGTTTAGATCGTTTTGCATGATCATATATACTGGATAATCCAATTTTCCAGTAATGATCTAATATGAATGTAAACTCAGTTATCTTTCAAATAGTGAGCTATTATAGTAAATGCGTTTCTTTGAGCTTTTCGCTGGCCTGTACTCCGCCAACGCCCCAATTCTCTTTTGGTACTTCATGAATTACAGTTTCAACAGCACTTGCAGGAATGTCCAGTTCTGTGAATACTTTGGTTATTCCCGATATTACTTTCTTCTTAGCAGCGTTCGAAAATCCACTCCAAACATATACGTGTACTATTGGCATGATTAATATTTAACTTCAACTGCTATATTAACATATTGCTCTGCACTCTGGCACAAATTTATGACCGGGTTATTTTCGTGCTTTTAGGCATATATCTTTAATCGTTTTTATGTATATGATACATGTCTAGCACCAACAGAAATTATACCTGAAAAATTGTATAAAAATATTATTTATTCAATCCTATATATAGCCATAGTAAAAAAGCAAGTGTTTAAATACTATTTATTACTACTACATAATTATAGTGTGAAGGTGTAGTGTAATGAAAAATGCAAATGAACATGTTGATAAAACAGCTTTAACGAAGCGCAATAGAGAAGTTATAGTAGAAACTAATGAAAAAATAGTTAGAAGTGGAGGTGGAGCAGTAATACGTATACCAAAAAACGCAAGAAAAATACTAAGAGTTGGAGATTCCGTTAAAGTGACATTTGAGATGTTTGATAATCAGGCAAGAATGGAAATAATCAAAGAATTAAATTTTAGTTTGAATGATCTTCAGAAATTAGTCAAAGAGTTAAACTTCAAAGTGAAATATGAAAAGAAAAATCCTGAACTCGAGATCTTTAGTGCAGAAAGAGAGGGGGGAATATCTATCGATTATGTTAATTCGATACAAGATCCTATGTCTATCGGATATATTACAATTACGAAAAAATGGTTTGATGTAGATCTTGAAAAATATAAAGAGATAGTAAAATTGGCTAAAAATTACAATGGATTAGTCAGAAGTGAAGGGGAAGATCTGTACGTAATAGAACTATTAAAAGAACCAGAGAGATATGGGCTTGATATGGAAGGAGCGTTAAAATTATTAAAGGAAAATAATTGGAAAGCTGGATTTTCTCTAACCTTGCGGTTTAATATTCTTGATAATAAAATCACTGACATAGAAAATGTTTTGAAAAAATTGACATCAATTTAGATATCCAGTTTCTTTCTCAATAAAAGTAAAAATTCGATAAGTGTAGGAGTTTTTAGTACTTCACGATTTAGTTTAACCAAAACACCATGTATCAAGTCATTTGAGTTTACACTTTCTTCACCATTATTTTTTGAAATTATTACTGCTATTAATTTTACGTTTAATTCTTCAAAAAAATATTCCCAATTCTTTATTTCTTTTTTATAATCTTCTCTGCAAACTATGATCCCAACAGTTCCTGAACTATATATTATCTTAGACTCTTCTGAAATTTTTCCAGGCCCATCACCAATGACAATTTGGTGTTCTTTAGATTTAGATATGTATTCTTTTTTTGCATTATCAGCATCCTCCTTTGTTAAATTCCGTTTCATAGAATTTCTTTCCTCTTTTGAAATCTTATGACGAATTAACTCCAATGTAGGAGATGCTTTGTCTAAATCAATGGCCTCTGCATCAAACCCTTGATCTTGAAAAAGGCGGGCTAAGCTTTCTGAGAATGTACTTTTCCCAGAATTAGGAGGACCTCCTATTATAATTCTTATTGACCCCATATGTAGACATTATCTATATCTGGTATTAAATTTTGCGATGTTTTATTGAATAGTCAGTAGATAGCATGATATATAATATTAATTTATATATTAAATACAATATTCATTATTCTATTATCTATATATGTTTATTGACATTATAAAGTTAATCATTATACTTAACATATGTTTGATATAATTGTTATAACTATAAAAAATATTAATAGATGGTTACAGAACCTTTATTTTGAACATAATTTTCAATCTGCTTTGAGTATTTTCTTGTAAGATAGGTCATGAATATGTTAATCAATCTCTCTACAATAGCGGCTGCAAATGGATTGTCCATGCCTTCACTGACCATTTTTCTGTCTCGATTTGCCTCTTCAAACGCCTGGTAAAGGGCTTTAGCTATGAACTCGCCGCGCAGAGGATCTTCTAACATCTTGTCTAACGCAGTGAAGTCACGATTTCTTAGAGCGCCCATAGGTATGAAAGGCAGGGGAAATGTTATGACCCTGTAGTTTTTGAGCCTGTCAAGAAGCTCCATGTTTAGCATAATGTCTTGCTCTGTTTCGTTCGGAAGATTTACTATCATGGTTCCTACTACTATCCAGCCATTATCATTTAGCGTCCCAATTGCTTTTTCTATGATCTCAGGATATTGCTGAGCTTTAAAAGGCAGAACCTTGCCCGGCATCCATGCTTCTATCATTTTCGGAGAACCTGTTTCTATGCCCATCTCTATGAAATTTCTGTGGTTTCCTTCGTTCATGTACTGGCTCACTTCTGCAACCATCTTCGGATTCTGGACTACTACTGCAGCAGTTGTAAAATCTGTAGATATGTTATAATCGCCATAGGACTTGACGAGCCTGTAAGCTCTTTTCACAAGCTCTGTCACTTTTTCCGGATCAGGATCGATGCCTTTTACCCCGTACCTGAAGAACTCTTCGCTGTGCAGTCCTATGCCGTTCACCTCCCCGTGTTCAAGGTTTAACTTTATCTCCTTCTCAATATTTTCAAATGGAATAGACCTGATCATGCCACTTATTGTAGGCATGCAGAACTTGCAGCCTCGACCACAACCTCTGGTCACCTCAACAAGCCCGCCATTTGCAGGTGTGATGATAGGTGGTATTTCGGAAACAGGCACTGGTCTTGTTGCCAGATAGCGCTGAGGAACTTGATTGCCGGCAAGGATGTTTTTAATTAGAGCAGGGCCTTCTATCTCGAATTCTCCATCATAGGCTAGCGTCAGGTTCAGCTTCTTATCGTAATCTGTATCAATAAGCTGCCATACGGCAGGACCTCCCACAACGATCTTGATCTGGTCTTTGTATTTTTTCAGGGTCGGGTCGTCAAATATATCGAGAAAAGATCTGGAAATGTAGGGTATACCAGTATAAGGCAAGCCTGCAAGCTTGATTATCCAGTAAGTTATGCCAGAGCCATAGCTCAGCCCTAAGCCGTCCATGGTGTATATACCGAGGATTTTAGTCTCCGGTCCTATAAAATATTTCAATGATTTCGGATCTACAATAGTAGATTCTATGCCCACTCTTTTCAGTGAGGCCTGAACCTTCGCAAGTCCGTAAGGTACTCTAATCGGCAGGTTATTACGGTCTCTTTTAACCCTGAAATACAGATCAGAGATCCATCTTTTCATATATGCGTCAGGCAGAGCGCTGATAAAACCTGCTATTGATGACCCGAATGCATCACTGGCAATTGCATTTTCACTGGTCAATATTACAGGCGCACTCATAAAATATATAAATTTATTACTCATATTTAAAAATAATTGACAATTTTTTGATTTTTTTATAATCTGTGAATCGAGATCATAGGTCATATTAAATTTTCACATTTTGCTAACTATTAAGCATTATAGTTAATTTAATAAATCTAATAAACTTATAATAGTTAATAAATAAATGTTATTACTTAACTATACACAAATAGATACTATATCAATAAAATTATAAAATAAATAATATAATGAGATTATTTAAAATTGATTATAGCCCTTATTTTTTATTTGATGAGTAAAACTATTAATTTTTAATTTATCAAGTCTCTAAATTGAAATTTTAATAGGGGCAGGTTCAGATTCTAATATTACCAAATTTTTAAATTATTTTGGGATTCGAAGACATCATTTTTCACTTGCTCTTATTAAAACACGTGTTACAAACACTTTCAGTCATATTTATGGTATAGAGAAAATGTTGTATAACAGAGATTATACGACATTTTTGTTTTTGCAGGTATAATGTGTTAAGTATTTTAGTTAATATGATTATATGATTAAATATAAACAGTTAATTTAATTAACAATTTCTCAATTTATTCACTTTGAAATGATTTTAAGATATATTTTTCAATAGGATTGAAACTTGGAACTGATATTAAGATGGGATCAAGTTCTTTTTTCCAGATTTTGTTTATATCAATTAATGCTTTTTTGATTAATGCCAAATCAAAGTCAATATTTTTCTCTGTTAACTTAATCTTGATCATATCCATGTTTGGTTTTATTCCTTTCTGCAATAAAAAGTAAATATCATATGCATCTCTTGCTTTTTCTCTCATTACCAGAGCCCTTATTTTTTCGGATAATATCTCTTCCATGTTCATAATATTTAACGAAAATGAGGGAATATCTGGATAATTTGAAAATAGGGGCAACCAGTCACTATTCATAATAGTAGAATCAGCGAAATTTATGCTTAACCTTACTCTTGCATAGCTTTCTGGAGATCCGTTATATAAAAATCCGTCAATAATGAATGTTGCCAGGGACTGGGTTTTTGACTTGTTATCAATCTCCACCTTTGCATCGTATCCAAAATCTCTAAAATACCTTATAAATTTGCTGAATTTGATGTTTTTAGAATCTCCATTAAAATCGAGATCTTCCGAAAACCGATCAAGCTTATAAAACTTGTATAATGCTGTACCGCCTTTGAATACTAATCTTGGATATTCACGAGAAATTACCAATAGAACGATTTCTTGAAAATAATCTTTTTCCGCATATCCAATATTTTTGATCCCTTTTATTCTGGCTACTTTTCTCAATGTCTCAAAACTAATCACCTTTAACCCTCCACCTATTTTTATACACTTTAAACGGTATCTTAACATAATTTCTATCATTTTTTATTTTATAGTATAGATCATTCATCTCTATCCCGTTAATTTCATATAAATATCCAACTATTTTTGCTGTGTTGTTATTTACTCTTAATGCATACTCTTGCATCTTTGCCTTATTGGTTTTAATAATTGCAGTGTTTAGCTCTTCTAAAGGTACTTTCCCGCTAATAATGGAATCTATAATTGCCTTCTCTAGATCTGCCATAAATACTTCAAAATTCCGGTATTTTATTTTTTTATATCCCCAGATATTGCTGGAGCTTATCATTTCAACAGATTCGATATTGAAGTTTTTAGGGCCTATGACCTGCACTTTTAATGGCAGCTGAGTGGTAGTGCCATAGTATTGAAACGCAGACCAGAGTGAGATGTAGGACGGATAAAAAATATGAGTTGCATAAATCATCGGGTCTTCGTGGCAAGTGTAGACACTATCTATTAGCTTTCTGATAACACCCCGCTTTTTTAGCCTATATAGATATATTTTTTTATAGTTTTCACTATTAAATAACACTGAAAGCTGTTTCGTAGTAAATGTAGGTAACGCCATAAAACTATTCATAAATTCTTGTTGTTTCATCTTTTTAATTAATAGATAAGTAATCATTATAGATAACCTTTTCTAATTATTATAGGAAAAATTTAAAATTCTCTCAATGAAAATTTATCAATTTTGATGATCATATCCTCCGTAATTTGATACTCTTGATGATAAAAACAATGCGGATTTAAGCGATGGATATTACATAATATAAATAAAGAACTGTGCAGAAAATATGGAGTTAGCGCAGGTAGTTTTATACATGGATAGCTCATAATGCAGTCCGAGGTAGCTAGAGCGCTTTTAAGTGAGATGAAAATACCTCCAGAAAAGATGATAATGCATATAGTGCGATTTTAAAAAATGGTTAGAACAGACTCTATTTTTGTATCAACCATTTCCAGAGTGGCACAAAATCTATGCTTTTTCCATCAAGTTCATATTTGTCTTCAAGGTCCCAGGTGATCACTTTTAGCATGTTGCAGTTCAAAATAGATGATGCATATACAAGAGCTCTCAGCTCTCTAACATTCACATCTTCCATAGCGCTAGCAAAAGTAACCTGTATAAGCTCATCCGCATCTTTGCCAGTTTTGACTACAAAATCAACCTCTCTGTTATATTGGTCTTTCCAGTAGAATACATATTGCCCATGTCTACGCAATAGCTCTATCGCAACCGTATTCTCCATTATTCTACCATGATCTCTCGTAGTTCTGCTTGAAAATGCATTGATTATTCCGTTATCTATTATATAGATCTTATTTGGCGCCTTGATGATTTCCCGGTACTTAAAAGAGTATCTTGGAATCTTAACTATCAAATATGCCTCTTCCAGATAATCAAGATATTTTTTCACAGTATGCACGCTACCGATTTCCAGCATTTTAGCAATCCTGTTCAAGGATAGCTCTGTAGCGAAAGCGTTAAACAGATATTTAGCAAGCTCGTATAGCTCTGATGAAAACCTGATATCATATCTTCTTACAATGTCCTTAAATATGACGCTTTCTACGAGAGTCTTAAGGTATGGGCTATATTCCATGTTTTTTACAATTATTTCCGGATATCCGCCACAGAGAAGATATTCTTCCAGTTTATTTTTTGAGAATACATAATCTGCACGTTTATCGTTTTTCTGGGCACTTAAGAATTCAGAATATGAAAAAGGGTATATCTGGATCTCATAATGCCTTCCTGTCAAATGTGTAGCAAGCTCTTTGCTCAACAGCTTGGAGTTCGAGCCAGTAAGTATAAGATTATAATGCTGTCTCTGAAGCCTGTTTACAAACAATTCCCAGTCTGGCAAGTTCTGTATCTCGTCCATCAATAAGAAATCAGTCTTCCCATAAATTGAATCAAGGTTATCAATAATTGAATCATAATCTTTTATTTTTATAAGAGTTTCATCGTCAAAATTCACATATGAAAATCTCATTTCGTTAAGCATTTGCAGTGCAAAAAACGATTTGCCAGCCCTTCTTGGTCCAGTAATTACCTTTATTAAGTTACTGTTTAATATCTTAGGTGGAACATTGACCTCCCTGGGCACAGATTTTTGCTCTACTACAGACTTGAGATCCAGTCTTTGCCTCTCCAGTAATGCAAGTATGTTTTTTGCCATGCTTAAACTAAAGTGCATAAAATATATAAATTTTGTGCATTATGATATCTCAAATGCAAATATTGTGCATATAGAGTAACAGCGAGGAAACTTGCATATAAACTTTGAGAGCCTGGGTGAAAGCAATGATCTTCAAAATACTAGGGAAAATGATAAAAAATCCATTTTTTAAAAATGATCACGCAGGGAACGTTAGATCGTATATTAAAATTATTCAAAAATCATCATTTCTAAAAATTGTTATAAACGAACTTTAATAAAAGTTATACACATTACATAATAAAACTTGTTAATCAACATACTTAATTTAATAATGATTATTAAGACAAATATAAATTATACAATATAAAAATAATAGGTAACTGGTCACGGTTATGAAGTTAAAATTCTCCAAAAACCCCCTGTTTTACCGAAACATGGATATATTTGATTGTT
>JBMFWH010000050.1:0-2413 GCA_049965455.1 Thermoplasmata archaeon
TATTTTTAATATATTATTATTACAAAATAAAATATATTATCTATCCTTTAAATTCGGTAAAAATTACTCATAATACTCATTTTTATGAAAACATAGCTTCATAATTGTGACCTATTACCTCAAAAACCTATGCCAGAAATAAACCGTTAGACCACATTTATATACTCATAAGTAAGAAGTATCGTAAAATAGTTGATATCCAAGATATTAAAAGTGTATGGGGTATGTACTTTTTAAAGAAAAGCTATCATAAATGCCCTGAAATACATAATAAAACCATAGGAAATAGCAATAGATTTAACGCTTTATTTCTGTCATAGCTTAAAACGAATTCTTTATTAATATGTTATATATTATCCTCCATGTTCAATGATGACATGTTTCATGTGACCATTGATCAATGAGAGGTTTTAATTATGAATTGGCGTGAGAAATTAAACATAGTCTTGATAGTAATAGTATCCATATTTTTTTTGATGAGTGGGTTAACAAGTTCTGCGCATGCCACGTCCCCTAATACTGCACCTCTGAATTATAATCTGACACAAATATCTAGTGATATTGGAGGCGTTGTCAATAACAGTAATGTGGCAAAAATTGGCATATTGAATTCGGCAGATAAACTTTATGTAATGGTAACATTACCCTATAGAAATAGCGCCCAGTTACAGGCATTACTTGCAGAATTGCAGAATAAAAATTCTCAGAATTATCATAGATATCTGACACAGCAAGAATTTATTAATGAATTTTCACCAAATAGCACAATTTATAATATGTTCGTAAGCTATTTTAAAGCTAATGGTATTCAAGTAACAACCTATAACGATCGTGTATCTATACAATTATATGGAACAGTAGGGCAATATGAGAAAGCTTTTCATACAAGCATATATAATTTAAAATCTGGAAATTCTGAGTTTTATGCTCCAGTTTCTTCATTGAAACTTCCATATTATCTCGCTTCTAACATTTTGAATATCGTGGGACTGAATGATCAATATAGAGCTCACTTCAACCTTGATCTTAAGCCATATTTCACAGGGAGTGGAAGTAATGAGGTTCTATATGGTTCAGACCTTCAAGTTCCTTATCAACTTAATAAACTATATCAGAAAGGTTATCCAACTAACATGACTGTAGCAACTATCCTTTGGGGTGGAGTAGATTCTAGTGGTAACCAGGTTGGTGCATTTGTTCCTTCGGATATTTCTACATATTTCAATCAAACACTTCCAAGCTCTGAGCCTAAACCAACTATTATAGGGTATCCAATCCAGGGTGCTGCTGCGCCAGGTCCTTCGGCAGCAAATGATCAGACACAATCAAATTATGAAAGTACTCTTGATCTAGAGATGGTTGGTAGCACTGCTCCAGGAATTACCGTAGTAGAAGTGTACGGGCCAGGCTCTACTAATGGAGGTACAGAATCTGAACTTGATGCGGCGTTTGCTGATATATTAAGTCCTCCTAGTGGCTCACCTTCTGCACTTTCAAAAGTAGTAGCAATATCTAATTCTTGGGGTGGTGGAGATACTTCTGATTCTACATGGAACAGTTATGAACAACAGGCAGCAGCTACAGGTATCACGGTTCTTGCTTCATCCGGTGATGATGGAAATAGCAATGGTAATACTACCCCAAGTTTCCCTGCAACAGTTGGTTTTGATACTTACGGCAGTTTAGCAGTTGGAGGAACTCAGGCAACATTGTCTGGAACAGCTTCACAGAATGGTAGTGGCACAACAGGATTTCAAACACAATCTGTATGGTATAATTCACCAAATGCTGGTGATGGATCTCAGGGTGGTGTTAGCAGTGCTTATGCAGAACCATCTTGGCAAATATCAAGTAACGATGCTAATACAGTAATAACATCCAATGGGTCTGGGAGGGGAACTCCCGATATTGCAGCTATAGGTGCTAACATGGATATCTGGATCACTACTACGAGTCCAGGATGGCAGGAGCTTTGGGGAACAAGTGTTGCGTCTCCATTAGCAGCGGGAGAAATTGCCGAAATGGATTATTATACAGGCAGTAATTTTGGTTTTATAGATCCTCTAGTATACCAACTTGGGCAAGCTGAAGTAAATGGTTCTTATTCTTCAGCACCTCCTTTATACTTTGTATCTAATGGTTCAAATGGTGCATTCAGTGCTGAGAATGGATACAGTCTTGCTGTTGGTTGGGGTTCTATAAATGCATATAACTTCATACTTGATTCAAAAGGTACACCGGCACCGACAACTTATACTGTGACATTTACAGAGACAGGGTTGGCAAGCGGTACGACATGGAGCACAACGTTCAATGGAAATACAGAAAGTTCAACAAGCACAACGATAAGCTATACAGGCATAGCAGACGGCTCATATTCATACAGTGTTGGAGCAGTATCAGGATATACAGC
>JBMFWH010000050.1:2508-9143 GCA_049965455.1 Thermoplasmata archaeon
ACGGCTCATATTCATACAGTGTTGGAGCAGTATCAGGATATACAGCATCTCCATCGTCTGGAACGATAACAGTAAATGGAGCGAATGTGAACCAGGCAATAACTTTCACAGAAAGTTCTACTACTAGTAATTCAGAAATATATTCTATAGTTAATTCTACAAGCATTAGTACATACACACTTCCAGAAGCAGAAGAGTTCACCATTGGATCGGGCAGTGGTAATATTAACTATGTAGTGTTATATCTATCTGGCAGTGGCAGTATAGAGTTCAGCATTGGCAGTACTCTCTGGGGCTCTAATATCTTGGCAAATCAAACAGTGAATGTAAATAGCAACCAGATATGGTACAATATAAGCATAGCATCTTTAGGGCTGAACGGAAATTCAGATTACTATCTCAATGTTTATCAAGCATCTGGAACTGTACAATGGGGATATACCTCCTCACCATCATCTAACTCAAAAAACTATGTACAGGATTACTGGTATTCATCTGGAACACTTTCTAATGACGATTCTTATCCAAATATATATACAGTAGGTTATTCATCACAGTCTGTACCTACACCAACAACGTATACAGTAGCATTTACAGAATCAGGGTTGGCAAGCGGTACGACATGGAGCACAACATTCAATGGAAATACAGAGAGTTCAACGAGCACAACGATAAGCTATACAGGCATAGCAGACGGCTCATATTCATACAGTGTTGGAGCGGTATCAGGATATACAGCATCTCCATCGTCTGGAACGATAACAGTAAATGGAGTAAATGTGAACCAGGCAATAACTTTCACAGCAAATACTCCGCCTACGACAAATGAAGTATATGCCATTGTTAATGCTACCTCTTCTAATATTTACACATATACACTACCCGAGTCAGAAGAGTTTACAATTAATGGAACTAGCAATGTTAATGCTAACTATGTAACATTATATCTATCTGGAAGTGGATCGGTACAGTTCAGTATTGGTACTACATTATGGGGATCCAATATTCTTCCTAATACAACTGTAAATGTAGTCAACGGGAAAGTCTGGTACACTATAACAATACCTACCATAACTCTCAAAGGTGGCTCAGACTATTTCTTGAATCTATATTCTTCCAGCAGTGTGCAATGGGGATATACTTCCAATCCTACCACCAGTTCTTTCAATTACATACAAGATTACTGGTTTAACAATGGCAGTTTGACTCAGGACAATTCTTATCCAGACATATTTGCGATAGGATTATCCTAATCCTTTCTTCTTTTTTTATAAAATAGACTTAAACATTTTTATGTTCTCTGTTATATTCCCGTTAAAAATTGCACTTGCAGCTACAAGATACTCAGCACCGGCTTCGATTATGGATCTAGCGTTGCTTTGATTTACGCCACCATCTACCATGATTTTGATAACGTGATTATAGTCGTCGACTAATTTTTTAATTTTCTTGATCTTTGAAAGCGAATCTAATATAAATTTTTGGCCTGAAAAACCAGGGTGTACAGACATCACTAATATATAGTCCAGATAGTCAAAGAAATCTGGTATTTCTTTTATATCTGTTTCAGGATTTATTGCTAGGCCAACCTTTACATTTTGATTTTTCGCCTTTTTTAAGATGCGGTAATCTTTAATTGTTTCAATGTGTATTGTGATTATATCCGATCCCGCACTTATAAATTGATCCAGATACTTTTCTGGATGTTCAATCATTAAGTGACTGTCTAATTTAGCGGAGGTTACTCTTCTTATATTTTCTACAACAATTGGTCCAAAAGATATATTAGGGACAAAATGGCCGTCCATTATGTCTAGGTGAAACATAGTAATTCCGTTAGCTTCGCATTCTCTTATATCTTTCTCTAAATTGGCAAAGTTAGCAGAAAGTATAGAGGGCACTAATATAACCATATTATAAGTTAATACTCAGGTATTATATTAACTCTTTTTTATTGGGTAACTGGTCACGATTATGAAGTGGCGATCTAAAAGAAAGTACCTTTAATACAGTATATTCTTAATATATTATTATTACAAAATAAAATATATTATCTATTCTTTAAATTCTGAAAAATTACTCATAATACTCGCTTTTATGAAAACTTAACTTCAGAACCGTGACCTATTACTTTATTGGTTTGAATATAAATTAAAATATGCACCATTATAAAATCTTGAGATCTGCTACTATATGCCATATATGTGGCGCGTAAGACTTTATTATTGAGAAATAAAGTAGATCATATTCAAAGCCATATTTCTTAGCGTATTTTTTTAATGTTTCATCTTTATTTTTTAATTCTTCAGTGGTCCAGGTATTGTGAAAATGGAGTATTCCTTTTCCACTATATAGCAATGAAAGTGCCTTGGGTATAAATTGTTCAGTATCTATATACCCCATCAAAATACGGTTTGCTTTTGCTCTATCAAAAGTTCGGTTATCCCCTAAATAAGGTTCTATATTTTCTATTTTATTTAACTCAATATTCTCTTTGAGATACTTAAAGGCAATGGGATTTAATTCACATGCAAAAATCTTTTCTGGTTTTTGATATTTTGCTAACGGCAATGCAAAATAACCTATTCCGGCAAACATGTCTATTATTGTCTCGGATTCTACATTGATCTTGCTCATCCTTACTCTTTCATTCACATTGCCAGAAGAAAACATAATTTTGGTTGTGTCAAATTTATATTTTATACCATTCTCTATATGTATCGTTTCCGGATCGTTTCCATAAATTATATCCATATCCGGAACTCTGATTATGTCATGGATCTTGCCTTTTTCATGGAGTATGGTTTTGACGTTTAACTCTTCAGCGTAAACAGGCAAAACCTGATTTTTGAAGGTTTCTATTATGCGTGGATACTTCAAAATTAGCACAGATCCATATTGTTCCCATCTATTTGGAAGATTCACCTTTAAACTCTCTGGGATATCTATCTTTGCCTTTATCTTTTCAAAAGGAGAAAGAACCCTTGATCTTTCTGTACCCTCATATTCTATTATCTGCAGATCGGTATTTTTAATGTACTCAGTTACAGGAAGTATCAGGTTACCATTAACAAGCTCTATTTTCCTAGCATGATCTAACTTTTTAGCCAGCTCTAATTTTTTCCGGATTTTCTCTCCATTCTTTTTTTCTACTACAACTGCATACATCTTTTTGATATTTAATGAAAAGATTTATATGAATTTTCGTATTATGGCTTTTAGTAGAAAATTTGAGGTGAATTATGAAATGACACAGAAACCAGTAGTCGATGAACCAACATGCATAGCTTGTGGAATATGCGCATCAGTATGTCCTGCAAATCCAATAGTTTTTGAAATACAAAACGTTAGTAAAGTAATACATCCAGAAGCTTGCATAGACGGATGTACTGAGTGTTTAGATAACTGTCCAACTGGCTCTATAACAATTCAAAAATAAACATTATATTTTTTTTTATTTTATATTTGCTACTTCTTATTTTAGAAGAGACAGTATAACCTCTTTCAATTTTGGCACAGTATCAAATGAGTCCAACTCAGATACGTGAATCCATTTATATTCGGTATGCTCCCAATCGATCTTGATAGCATCTATGTCTATTTCCCATAGAAAAGTGTAAATCTTCCACAATGTTTCATGATCTCTTGTATAAATAAAGTTTCCATGATTCAAGAGCTTTAAATTCTCTTTTTTCAGGCCCGTCTCTTCTTCTATTTCTATTATAGATCTGGATAACGGTTCATCATTAGATTCTATATAACCTGACACTCCTGCCCACTTATTTTTGTTAGTCTTAACTTTGTCGCTTCTTTTAAGTATCAGAATCTTGTCTCTGTATTTTAATATCCCGGTAACTACTTCTACAGGCTCAAGGTCTATCTCTACTTTATTATCGTTAATCTTCACATAATCATTATCTGCGAATATGTCTATATCAATCATGTCTATTGTAGGGATACTGCTCATCACTGCACCGGTAGCTACGATCTCATCGATTTTTCTGCAAATCATCGCCCTTGGTGCAATATTATAATATTTTAGAGAGTATATAATATAGGATCCTACAGTACTTCCTTTTCCTCGATCAAATACAAAAATAGAATCCTTAATTTCCCTATCCTTGCATAATCCAGTATTTATTTTAGAAGTTATTGGATCAACACCACCCAAAAATGAAATAGCTTCATCACATTTTATAATGGTCCCTTCTACATTTCCTTTGTATATAGTTCTGCCTTCAATTATCATTTACAGACCATCTCCAAAAGCGTATAAATATCATAAAATATAGTATCCTGGCCAGAGTAGTTTGGTAACCTTAGATAGTAAACGGCCTTACCTGAGTTTGTTGCAGTAACTTTAAATCTTAGATTTATAGGGGCAACAACCATACAAGTATCTGCATAAACTTTACCACCAAAGTCTTCTATCTGAGCCACGTAATTGTATGCCTTCTGTTTTGTAGATCTTGACGTAAACAACCACAATTCTACATTCTCTTTTTTCTTCTTGTTTTTTAAGTATAATGCAATTTCTTTTAATTCTGAATAGGATAAATGAGGACATCCTAAAGCTACAAGTTCCGGATCTTTGTGGCTATTAAACTTCTCCCTGTATTCTTTTATGTCCTTTTCCTCAATCGTTATTTTTTCTAATCCTTGCTCTGAAATTTTCCATTCCGGAGTGATCATCTCTGCGTGGAACATTGGTATTGCACCGGTTGCGTTCATAGCTGCACCTAGGCTTTTCAAAGCAGTTTCTGTATAGTCCCTGATGCCTGTTATATATGGTATCCCACTCTTAACTTTTTCTCCGACCAGTAACCCAATTACTGCAAAGTCAGGCATTGACGGTGTAAATTTCAAAACTATTTTTAAGGTCGCCTTCCTATTTTCTGGGATATGCAAGCCGTAGAATGGAGTTTTTCCTAACAGTGCAGCAGCCATCGCAGATACCCCGCTTTCTCTGTTAGTTCTGGCTCCAAGTATTGAATTTGCATAAATTACTGCTGAAGATTCTGCCCAGGCTATATCGTCACCAAAAGATGGAATGTTCTCAAAATAATATGGGGTGCAAGTATAAGTAGCGAGTACTCCCATTGATTTATATAGGTTTAAGATTTTGATCTGCTTTGCAATAAAGTCCGAAGATAAATTTAAATAATGTGGATATTCTATGTCAAATCCGATGGGATTTAAAGTTGTTTTTACCTTCACTTTCTCCCCTTTAAAATGCTGTAGAAAATCTATACCCCCATCTCCCATATTTTTATATGATACGCCAGAAATCTGTGCAGATTTTATCTCAATTAATTTTTCTGCGCCAAAAATTGTACCTAAAGAATTTAGCAACTCCATTGCTTTTTGCAGTGCAGTCCCTTTTTCTCCTTGTAATATTCGCTCTTCTTCATTGCTCAGATACATATCTTATCAATATGCCTATAAAATATTAAAAATCTTGCATTTGTTGTAATAGGTCATGATTCTGAAGTTAAGTTTTCATAAAAGCTAGTATTATGAGTAATTTTTACCGAATTTAAAGGATAGATAATATATTTTATTTTGTAATAATAATATATTAAAAATATACTGTATTAAAGGTACTTTCTTTTAGATCGCCACTTCATAATCGTGACCAGTTACCATTTGTTTTTAAATTGTATAGCTTTTCTCAATTATTTTTTCTTCTTTTCCAACCTCTGCTATTACCTCAACATACTCTTTTATGCCTGATGTGTTAATCTTGTTTTTTAGAAGCTCGTCAATCTGGAATATACCTGCAGAATTACGCATTTTAATCTTTATAGATATGGGCACGTTTGCACCTTCTCCTATCTCTATCCCTTCTATAGCCATTGCCGACACAGAATAAATATTTACCTTGCCAGCGTTAAATGGTATTCTGGCCCTGCCCTTTGCCATGTCCAGAGCATCAGCAATCTTAACTACGCCTGCCTCTATAGTTAAAGGAGTTATATCTGAACGGTGAGAGTAGATGCAATGCAAGATTTCTACTTTCATGATCTCTTTTTTTTCTTTGTCATAAATATCTTTCAGTAAATTTTCTAATATATCGATCGCTAAAAAAGTGCTTAGTAGCTCATGATCCACACGGTGTATGGAATGCCCGATATCATGTAATACAGAACCTAAAAAGACTACAACTTCTGCATCTTCATTTGAATATGCATAATTTTTGACAATTGTTGGAGTTACACCCTTTTTAATTAACGTTCTTAACAATTTTAAGGCTATGTTGGTAACTATTCTTATATGTACAGGACCGTGATCACTAAAACCTAAACGATCTATTGCAGTTATGTTTGATGCTTTCCATAGAGCATTTAGTTCAACACTTTCATTTACTTTTTTTAGTAAGGTTTCAAGTGTTTTATTATTACGGATCGGCAAATTAATATCAATCATAAGAGATGAATAGCATAATCTATTATTTTATAATTTCTAATGAGCTGCAAACTGCACTTGAATTCTGAATATATGCCCGTAACAAATAACATAAGCATCCGTTTCCGGCATAGAAAACTTAGATACTGTCAATTCTACGTTGAAAATATTAAAAAGAGTATCCATAATCATACATAGCATATTTCGAAAACGATTTAAATTAGATGATC
>JBMFWH010000051.1:0-9141 GCA_049965455.1 Thermoplasmata archaeon
TAGTAAGAAGATTGGGGAAAAATAAAGCAACAATCGCAGTTGCAAGAAGATTAGCACTGAAGATCTATGCAGTTCTTACAACTAAGAAACCATATGAAGAAGGTTTTGAATTACTCTATGAAAGAAAATTGAAAAAATTAGAGCTAAGAGCTCAAAAAGCTAAGCCAATATTAGAAAAATCAAAAACCGAAAGTTTAATTATGGCCCTTGAGATACATTCTATGTTAAAAGAACCTTT
The DNA here is from genome assembly GCA_049965455.1 of Thermoplasmata archaeon. Lineage (GTDB taxonomy): Archaea > Thermoplasmatota > Thermoplasmata > Thermoplasmatales > ARK-15 > JAVRLB01. The sequence goes on from JBMFWH010000051.1 coordinate 239, forward strand.
TTCATGACACCTAAAAACATTATTAAATTTTACCATGACCTCCCTATTTTACAATTGAACATTTTTAAATCATAAAAAACAAGTTATTTGCTCCATTTTTACTATGTTTTTCATTTACTTTTTATTATTTTTCATGTTTTTTCGTTGATTTTTTCATAGCTTACGCTATCAATCCCCGTTTTTGCATTGACAAAAGAATGTTTAGATTATGCGCTAAACACATGAACATTGCCTTTACACGTACTCTGATTACTGTTGTTACTAATACATGACCTCCATGAAATACGCTCTTTATCACTGCATATGGTCTCTCTACTATCGATCTTTTTTTCGAAATTCTTAGATTCCTACGTATCGATGCTATTGGCAATTTGTCCTCTCCCTTTACTTTTTTGTCCATTGTCCCATCTATGCCTCTTGGTTCTACTCCATAGTATCCTTTGTCTCGGTATACTACTGATCCCGGTATCGATAAATCTATCTTCGAATCGTGATCGCTTGCAGTGGTTACTGAATAATTTATTATCATTGACGATTTTCCTGATACTAACGTGTGCAATTTGTAACCAAAATATAGCGTATCATTTTTCTTTGCCCATGTTCCATCTCGTGATCTCCTTGTTTTGGCATCTGCTCCTCGTCCTTTATTTTTGTTTTCTTCCTTCTTTTTATTAGTTTTAGGTGGTGATTCTCCAGTTTTATTCCCATCCTTATTCTCTGCTGGTTGCGCTACTGTTTCTTGATCCAGATATTTCATTGGATCTCCTTTGTCCTTTTTGTAGTTACCGTGCCCTGGATCTGACGTGATGAACGTAGCATCTTGTATTGTTCCATTCTTTACCTTTATCCCCTTGTTATTAAACTGTTTCCATATTGCTTTCCATAATGTCTTGTCTGTCCCTGTCTTTGTCAACAATTCTCTGAAATGCCAGATCGTCTTTGCATCTGGTAGTTGATCTGGATAATTAAGAAAGTTCCTGAATGTGAGCCGATCTATCAATTCATTCTCTAATTTTTCATCTGATGGATTATCATATACTGCCTGCAAAAATAGTACCTTTACCATTACTATCTCATCGATATTGGATCTCCCTCCTTTCTCTGGGTCTTGTCAAATCTTCGTTGATAAATACGTATTATTTCATTTTGTCGAAGGCATAGCTTTTATCTGGATCATCTATTTTAAATCGTTTTCGAAATTATGCTATGTAGGATGATGAATGCTCTTTTTAATATTTTCAACGGAGAATTGACAGTATCTTTCTCTGTGTCATTATGATATAGGTCACTTACAATAGGTCTTAACGATTCCCAATCTATTATCTGGTTAAATTCAAATAGTTTATCTTTTGCCTTTAATTTCTCATATTCACTTTTTAAAAAGAAGTCTTCAAAGTTGTTCATGATTATGTATATGACAAGCTCATGAATAAATATTTCTGTTACTGAGTATAGTAAAAAACCTAGTAAACATCTAGGTTTTTAGAAGTTGTCATATTGTTAATCTATTCTCCTAGTATGAAAGAAATTATAGAAATAGCTCAATTCAGCAAGGCAGGACCATACTCATTTGCTGTAAGATCTAATAACCTTGTTTTTCTGTCTGGCCAGACAGGAGATGGCCCAGATTTTAAGAGTCAGTTCAATAATGCGATGAGCAAAATAAAAACGATACTTGAAAAATCAGGCAGCAATCTTGAAAACGTGCTGAAAGTGACCGTGTATATATCTAATGCTCAATATTTTCAGGAAATGAATGCATTATATGGTACTTACTTTAAAGATAAATACCCGGCCAGAACCACGGTTGTAACAGGATTTGCAAATGATAAAGTACTGGTAGAATTAGACATGATCAGCAGTGTAGATTAACACCAAAAGCATTCATTGGTAAGTATCAGTACAGAAAAATTGAAAATTTGATCAGAACTCATAGGGCTCATCATTACAGATCAGTAGACCCTCTTTTCATCATCTCAGTAGATTGTATAACATCTCCTTATTTATTATTTTTGTTAACAGCCGACAAAAATGCAAAAAGATACAAAACCGCCACGATAAACGCCCCTGTCGCAGCTACGATCCATGGAAATGCATATCTCAATACTGTCGGAATCCCAGCAATAACAGGTCCTGCCACCAATCCTGCGCCGATCGAAGACTCGAATATCCCTGTTTTGGAGGCAACACGGGCATTGAAAGATCTGTACACGCTTAACAGTACATTAAAGTAGATAAACCCCTGTCCGAATCCTATTATCGCCATGATAAGCAGCTGCATCCAGAATGAGTGATACAGATATAAGAATAGAATAAACACCTGCAATATTAACCCTGTCAAGCTCATAATTCGAATATTAATTTTTTTAGTAAGCGCCCAAGATATGAAAAATGCCATGATCATGAATGCACCAGATACGGACATAATAAGCCCTGTATTGCTTATTCCGAGCATTATAACCTTTCCAAAGACCGGATAAAATGAGGATACTATAGCAGTCACGAACCCGTATGTGAAAATGGGCAGTGCAAGATCAAAAAAAGTGTTATATTTCAAAGTGTCCACAAACTCTAAATTCTGGATCCTGGCCGGTATTTTCAATGTTGCCATGGCACCGGAAACGGACAGTATCATGGCTATGGCAAGCGGCAAATAATACAGGTCCTGGATCATGAATGCTGCAAAGTAAGGTGCCAAGGTGGCGGCAATGCTCCATGAAAGCGTGTATACGAGTAGTGAAGTTTCCCTGTTGCGGGCATTGATGCCGTGGGCATATGCTTCCATGGAAGGCCACACCATTGCCATTGATACTGCCTCCATCGCCCTTCCAATAATGAAATAGTCAGGGACCTTAATAAAAAAGTAAATTGATATCACTGTCGCATATAACAACATCCCTGATACCATCAAGTTCTTATGCCCCACTCTATCAGACACCTTCCCGAAATATGATGCTAGGCCAATGTAAACAAGCCCGTATGCAGAGCCCATAAGTCCCAGCGTGAATATGCTCGCGCCCACGTTTTTTGCGTAAATGGGCAGTATAAAGCGCATAGTGCTAAGCGGAAACTGTGCAAGCGTAGAGATCAAGAACAATAATATGATCTTATTGTCTTTCATTTGTTTCATAAACGCTTACTGAATATATAAAATTAGAGTGCTTAAGGCTAATAAATTAAGAAAGATATGTTTTTATACAATGTGGAAGTTTAATGGTACCAGATGAATGATTACAAAGAAGCTTTGTTATTGGATATAATAAATCATACATATCCTGAACTGAGCATAGAAAGCTACAGGTTATATGCTTGGAGCTGGAACAGTTATGTGGTTGAGATAAACGACAGCTTAATATTCAAGATCCCGAAAACCGCAAAAAATCAAGCTTTGTTAGAGCGGGAAATCTCAGTATCTAATTTTCTGTCACAGCATCTGAAAGTATCGGTTCCAAGATACGAGTTTACAAAAAAATACAAGGATTCAAAGCTTGTGGCAGGATACAGAAAGATACCCGGCAGTCCGCTTACCAATCAAACTTATGCAGGGTTGAACATAGGCGCACCTATGAGCAAGATCAGGGCCAAAGCCAAGATAATTGCCCAGCTTTCTGGAATATTGGTAACACTGCACAGTTTTCCAGTTGATGAGTTCATTAGCATGGGAGTGCCTGACGAAAGTGGAAAGCAGTGGAAAGAAAGGTACGAGCTGTTTTATTATGAAGTGCATGATGCCGTGTATCCATACTTGAAAAAGCCGTTGAAAAAGAAGATCGAAAAAGTGTTTGACAGGTTTTTGAACGACCAGACAAACTTTGAGTTTGAGCCAGCATTGATCCATGGCGATTTTGGAGGCTGGAACTTGCTTTTTGATGCTCTCACCATGAAAATAACAGGTGTCATAGACTGGGAAAACGCGGTGATCGGAGATGCAGCACTGGACTTTGCAGAGCTATTATATGATTATGGACAGGAAGTCACAGAAAAGATATTGAAGCGTTATAATAGGAATATTGATGCAAGATTTGCAGAGCGCATGAAGTTTTACCGTTCAATGGCAGGTTTGCATGATGTTATATACGGTTCCAGAAACAGCGATATAGAGATATTGAAGCGCGGGCTGGACGCCATAAAACATGACCTTGGATAGATATTTCAAGCCCAAAACTAATTGCTTTTATAATGCAGGATATAACAAACGAGATGATCGGGTGCGTCAATGCATTCATCACCTTGATCATTGCCGGATCTTCACCGCTGATCGGTCCAATATTCAGCGTCATGATCACTTATTTTTTATATTCCGACCATATTGCTTTCTGTAGAGCTGGTGTTTATGATTGTTTCTCCACCCATCTACTTCTTATTCAAAAAATTGTTTTCAACATTCGCTAAAAATTGACACAAGATCGCAAAAAAATCAAAAGTTATTTTAATGTCTATTTTGATATCTATTTTTATGAAGCTAAGATGGTTGATCATATTTGTAGCTTTAATATTGGTAGCTTCTTATTTTTCAGGAAGCTTTACAGTGTTGAATCCTGCCAATGGTGCATGGACTACGGCAGGCAATGCCAATTATACGTCTGAAAGCATAAATGTACCAGGGCTGACCAGTCACGTGATAGTAACGATGGATGCGTCCGGCGTTGCGCACATTTACGCAAAAGACAATCATGACCTGTTTTATGCTCAAGGATATTACGTGGCCAGTAACCGGCTGTTTCAGATGGAGCTGCAGGTACTGGCAGCGTCCGGAAACCTGAGCAAGTATGTGGGTTCCAGTGCGCTGAGCTCTGATATGGCGATGAGGTTGATCGGATTGCCAGAAAACGCGTACATGCTGCAACAGGCATATATGCAAAATTATCCACAGTATTATTCATACTTGAAAGCGTACAGTGACGGCGTAAACGCGTTTATCAACAAGTCTTCAGAATCACTGGGATTCAAGCTCCTTGGATTTGCACCGTTTTACTGGTCTCCGTTTTATACGTTAGTATGGGAAGAGTACATGACCTGGTCCCTGACCACCGGCGCATTTGAGCCGCTTCAGAACGCATTGTTTTACAACGCGCTGGGGTTTGAGAACACAACCACGATCTGGCCTTATTACCCTTATTACACGCAAAACGTCACGAACGTGCCTGGTGACGGCACTGTAAACGGCTATAACCTTGCGCAGCAGCATGTATCTCCTCATTATCTATGGTCTCTGAACTGGTTTGAACAGTGGGCTACAGGTATCAATACAACCCTTCTGGCTACACAGTCTGCGCTCATAAACGCTGCCATCGCGAACATATCGGATCCGTACATGCTGCCAGAAACGCAGATGATAGACTCTGCAATAGGAAGCAACAGCTGGGTTGTTACTGCAAACTACTCTGAATCAGGTTATCCAATGCTTGCCAACGACCCGCACTTGAACCTGCTGGCACCTTCGGTATGGATTCCGTTGCAGCTCAGCGATCCAGACTTTAACGTTACGGGCTGGGCTCTTGCAGGAATACCCGGCATACTGATCGGGCATACTCTACACACTGCTTGGGGTCTGACCACTCCCGAGGGCAATACAGCCAACGAGTACCTGGAGTTTTTAAACAATGATCAGTACCTTTACAACGGCACATGGCACAATATGGTAGTGCAAAATTATACGCTGCTGGGAAAAAGCTATTCTATATACTATACTAATAACGGCCCATTGCTGGCGCGCAATGCCCATTATGGAATTAGCCTGAACTGGGTCATTACCAGGCCCGCGTACGCACTGGTGGGAGAGTTGTTGCTGGACCAGTCGCAGAATTATACGGACATGATCAACGCGCTCCGTTACTGGAACTATCCTGCCCAGAACTTTGCAATGGTCTCGGACCATAACGCTGGAATACTGACTGCAGGCTGGTACCCGCTGATCAACGAAACGCTGCCGGACGGCGCGCATGTCCAGGTTGTAGGTGCCAGATCTCTGTTGAACGGCTCGATGCCACAGTACCAGTATGTGGGATTTGTGCCGTTCCAGTACCTGCCCCAGGCTGAAAACCCGTCACGCGGGTTCATGTTTGCGCCAAACCAGCCCACGGTCGGGAAAAACTATCCATATCCGTTCATCGGTGGATTCTGGGCTTCTGGTGGCAGAGCACAGACTATTTACCATTATCTCAATGCTAATGCCCCGATGACCGTTCAGAAAATGATGCAGTTGCAGTCTAACGTTTCTGATTACTGGGCCAGCATTCTAACGCCCTATATCATTGAAAGTATAAAGAACATGGACATGAACATCACTGAGCGAGTGGCGTTTAACTATCTGTTAGACTGGAACTATACGACATACCAGAACGAAGTGGGCATAACAGTGTACTGGTATTTTCTGTCTGAACTTTACAATAAGAGTTTTAATAAGATATATGACGATCACGGATTGGCAGGGCTGCCAGCTCCGTTTGTCACCACGCTAATCTACCTGGTGCAGAATGATCCGAACTCGTCATGGCTAAACTACAATTTCACAACGCTGGCAAGATCCTCGTTCAATGCTGCAGTATTGTTTTTAGAACAGCATATTGGCAGCAATGTGTCTGAATGGAAATGGGGCAAAGTGCATATGCTTGAAATTTACAGTCTTACACAGCTGACCGCGTTATCGATCGGGCCGATACCGATCTGGGGCGATGATCATACTGTGAGTGTTGGCAGTGTGCCCCTTTATTTGCAGGTACCTGAGCCTTATGTGACCGTGGGCTCATCGCTGAGAACTGTTGCCTGTCCCGGCACGGGCCAGTTTTATGGCGTGTTTCCTGGAGGCCCCAGCGAAAACGTGCTTAGCTACTATTTTTCGAATCAGCTCAGCACTTGGCTGAACCACGAATATTATGATATGAACGAGCAAAAAACAAGGGTGGTCTGGACTTATGAATAAGAAAATTTGGGGAATACCGATCTCGATAATAATCGCATACATTCTCGTGTATCTGTTTTCGTTTGCATGGACTGCCATATTTGCAGCGATCCCGCTTTTAAAATTGAAACCAAAACACGCATTTATCTCGGGATTCCTGATAGGGCTGATCGTTCCAGTATCCTTTTACATGCTCTATCCGCTGGGCCTGGTATCTGAGCTGGCAGGAATAATAGGAAACATTGTGGGATTGAACAAGATAATTATAGTGTTTGTATTCCCGATAATGTACGCGGTGATCATGGCCCTGTCTGCAACAGTATTTTCAGGCATAGCAACCCGCCCTAAAAAAGCATGATGATCGTTTGAAGAGGATATAGATGAAATACTATTACGAGCTATTTTTATTAAATGATATTAGAAATGTGGAATGGAACCAAACGCTGGTTAAAAATCTGAAATATTGTACGAACATATTAAAAGACCAGGATTTTGTGTTTGAACTGCACTTTAAAAACCGAGAAACCAGCATTTACATAGGCGCTGACAATATTGAGGTTCTGGACGCATATGCGACAGCGCTGGAAAACGTATATCCGATCACGCATCAGCCTGCAAACATCACAGTTTCTGAATCCAAGCACATGATCATATTGCAATATGCTCTGGACCCTCTGTTTACTTTGAACATGGCAGATTTACAGGATCCTATTGCATCGCTGATGCTGCGCCTGGACCAGCAGTCTTTAAACTCAGAGCTGTCATATCAGGTCATGTTGAAAAAATCAGCAAGATATAAAAAGAACAGAAGGATCTTTAAAAAATACGTGATCGATGCATATTATCATCACAGGTTCATAAAAATAAATAATCTAATGTTCGAAATATTATCGCTGTTCAGCAATGCACAATACAGAACCGCATCAAAGCTTGAGATCGATATTGGAGAAAAGATGCTGAAAAAGCTCAGAGCTCCAGTATTTCACGTGCAGATCCGGATCCTGGCAAACGAGAACATTGAATCGCTCTTGCCTATGATCAACATGTTCAGGGATCCTGAGACCGGGCAGAGCTTGAGTTTTAAGATAATAGACCATGATTTTGAACATTTTTCCTTTTACGGCACCGAAAACATGAGCATTAGCGCTGATGAGCTGATTCCATTTTTAAATATTCCGGTTCCGAACAATTTGCGGCTTGGCTACGATATATAAAAATATGTTGGTATTTATGAATTAAATATAAAACATAATTAAAATAAAAAATTGTAATTCGATAAAATAAATTGAATTTAGTTATATTTATTACTATTTACGAAATATTTATTAAGGCAGATGCTATTAAGGTAACTGAGGTGAGATCATGCAAAAACTGGATGAGTTTTACAAGACAATAGAAGTATTAAGTAAAAACTATCCGCAAGAAGTGGCAACTTTTATGGCGTTTTTGGAAAGAGTGGAGAGAAAGGGCGCTCTGGATACAAAAACTAAAGAGCTGATCGCGCTGGCAGCAGGAATGGTTAAACATTGTGAATGGTGCATAGCTTATCACGTGAAAGCTGCTAAAGATGCAGGAGCGACAAAGCAGGAAATCTTTGAAGCTGCCTGGGTTGGCGCATTGATGGACGGAGGCCCTGGAATAGCGCACATGTTTCCTGTGATCAGGGCAGTAGAAGAGCTGGGTGTTAAATGATTTATTATTTTTTTCATATTTTTTTAGTCTTTTAAGCGGGAAGTTAAGATAGAATTTGCAGGTGGATGATGCTGGCAATATTGAAAAATATCATTTAGATAATTGAGCAAATTAACCTGAATGCTGTGCATCTAAGGTATCTAAAAAAATAGTTAATCCTAATTTTTGGAGAGGTAAAATAGTAACTGGTCACGATTCTGAAGTAAAAATTATCAAAAACCCTCTGTTTTACCGTAACTGGTCACGGTTATGAAGTTAAAATTCTCCAAAAACCCCCTGTTTTACCGAAACATGGATATATTTGATTGTT
>JBMFWH010000052.1:0-9105 GCA_049965455.1 Thermoplasmata archaeon
AATATCCAGTATATTTTATATATCCATCACTACTAACTGTCCACCCATGATTTTCGTTGTAAGATATTCCTAGAGAATATCCGCCAGATATTCCATATGGATTATTATATAGATTCCAAGCATAATTATTGATATTGTTTGGTGTGCCGATAGAAGAAGAAAATAAATTAGCAACACTACCTAATACACTATATGGCTCTGCTGGATAGTAGTATGAGTCACCTGAGCCATACCTCTGGACTCCAGTATAACCAAACACTGTATCATAATGGTTCCAGTTAGCTCCACCGTTCTGAAAGTTATCGTAGAAGAAATATACTTTTTGGGATATTATCGCTTCTTGTGTTGGCAACTTGATCAGGTTGTTTCCGATCAGCACAAATCTTAAATATTCTGGATTAGGAGAAGATGCATATGATGGCTTCCATAATACTTGAAACGGTACTGCAGACTCAGCTGGTAAATAAATAGTTTGAGTGTTAAACATAGATGTTTCTTCGTATGATTGCAGTACAACACTAGTCCCTAAATCGCCTAAATTTCTTGCAATTCCATTTATTACATAGTAGTTATTCAAAGTAACAATACTCGAGCTTATATTTATATCAGCTGCTAAGAGCTCAGGAATATATGCATTCAGAACGTATCTAAAAGATAATGCTAAGTTTAACATAAAGAAGTTTTGCGCATACTTGCTTGGGGAAGGATTTGCCGTGCTTAATAAAGATGATGAAGAAACTGTTGGAGAATAAGGTGAATTTACTGTATGATTCTGTATTATTCCTATGATAGTATTATAATCCAACGGCACAATTCCAACCATTACACCAGAAACGTTTTCTATTATAGCTGTACCGGTCTGAGGCGCGATAGTATTAGAGGGTGTGTTAAATGGTGCAGAGTTAGAAGTGGATAGTATTGCCATTGCTTGTGAATATGTGGTTGTTAGTATAGTTTCTGTACTAGTAAAAGTATATTCTAGTCCATACCCACGCGTAACGTTAGTACCAAAAAAGCCTAAATTCAAGCTTTTGCCATTATAGTCAATACCATATAGACCAAGTTGTACGCTCTTATTAACAGAGCTTGTAGAAATTGAAGAGATTTGCAAATCACTCTGTATTGTTGAATTTGCTTGAATTGCAGATCCTGCATTTTCACCAAGGAAAAGCAAAGAATACGGATATTTAGTAGCATTTGCATTTGTTAAAAACTTTGCAATCGCATTAGATAGTATGTTTGCGTTTTGCGTGTTTGGAGATAGTGTGCCTGTATTATTAAAGTCTATTATAACCAAATTATATCCCACAAAAATATTAGCCAAATTTGCTGGGGGAGTATATGAAGACGTTTCTATAAAATTTATAAACCTATATTTCATGTTAGTGCTGTTTAGAGCATTTGTAACAGCCGTAATATTAGTCTTTTCAGATGTAGCATGAACCCAAACTACAAGTGTTGAAAACTTAACCTCTAAAACATTTTTTATTATTGCAGCCTGTTCGTTATTGGCATAGTTCACTTCTGTTATAGTATGATACGGATTAACTATTGCAGTAACTGTGTGTTCTCCTGGCGTTGTAGCTTGCCATGTAGCATTATATATATAATATGCTCCGTCGCCAGCAATGCTACTAATATAGACTAACGGAACATTATTTAAAGGCTCGTTATCAATAAGGATTTCAAGAGGAACGCTGGTTAATGTAGTAGGAGAATAATTAGAAACCACAATAGAGATATTTACATTTTGCATAAATAAAGGAGAATAATTAGAAATCAGTATATCTGACAATGCTAAATCTACACCTGACTTAATCATAATATTGGCAAGCCAAAGCATCATCTTATTCATAATATAATCTTGCTCATACACAAATAATCTTGAAAACTCAAATCCCAATACTATTATTTTATTGCCAGTAGAAGTATGATTTTGAAAAATACCAATAGGATAACTAGGATAACTTCCTTGGCTAGTAGTGTTTAAAAAAGGCACCCAATCAGTACCTGATAAATCTAATATAGAAGTTGAATAGGGCGTGCTTGTTATATTTGCAGCTTGGTTGATATTTATATTTTGTATCTTGCTTGCTGTGGCATTTAAAGCGCTGTTAGAACCTACCTGAGAGGCAGCAATGCCCAAACTACTACTTATATTGAAATAAGTGCTATAAGAGCCACTGATCAATAAAAGGCTAACCCCACTATTATACAGGCTTTTAATGATTGATGCTTGATTTGCAGTGATTCCGGCAGATGAATAGCCAGTAAACCAAACCACCAGATCATAGCCGCTCACCGTTGGAATTTGAGTTGGAGTTATAGTTTGTGTGTCTACTTGATATCCTGTATATGAAAACATAGTTTGATAATAATTCAAAACATCTTGCGAAGATCCTAATGCTGCATTATCATCATTTACTAATAATACTTTAGGTAAAACTGTTATATTTAGAGTATATGAGCTATTTTGAACATAAGGCACTACTTTAACAGCTTCTATTGTTAGTTTATGCAGTCCAGATGCAGCGCCAATGCCACCAATGTTGTTCCATGTAACTGAGATGGATAATGATTCGTAAGAGCTAATCGTGTATGTATTGCCTGTATTGCCGAAAGTCATGTTTGCAGTGGTATTTGCAGAATATTTTTTGTAATTATCTATAAACAAAAGAGAGAACGTTTCAGTTTTATAAGAGGTGCTATAGATAGATATGTAAAGATTGTCATTGCTGCCATGAGAAGGATCATAACTTGATGCTGTTACTGAAGTGATCATTAGTTTTTGTATAGTATTATTTGTGCTAACACTCAACTGTTCTATATTAGGATAAGTTTTAGACAGATAACTTATATTTACATATACTGAATATATCCCATTTTTTACAGTTGTTGGAATTAGCGAAGAATTTGCAAATATGTTATTTCCAATATATTTCATATTTGCTATCCAAGTTATATTTAACAATGAGTGCAGATCCAGTGTGACCTTATAATTGTTTAAAACTGCAGAATTCTGAGGATTTATGATTATTGCGTTAAAAGTGTCATTTACTCCCACATTGACAGGAGAGGGGTTAGTAAAAAAACCAACGAGGATCGGGTTAGCAGTAGGAGCTCCCTGCAATACTTCATACCATACCACCTGATGAAGAACTGTATCATACAAGTATAAAGAAATACTCATATTGTAATTATAAAGCTGACTGTCCCACCAAGAATAATATATAAAGCTTTTACCCACTGAAAACGCGCTATTCTTTAACTGGCTTGCGATAGAAACATTAGAAAGAAGATATCTATACGTATTATTATCAAATACTACAATAAACATCGTGTTCCATTCTTGCAGTGTTTCGCCTCCTATGTTTTTTATTGTAATATTCGCAGTACCGTTAGCTGCAACACTTAACTTTGCGTTGAACTGTGCATAAACTTGATTATTTGGTGCTGGTATCGTAGCAACATAATAAAACACGCTTGAAAACAAAGTGACTGTAATGGCCAATACTAACAAGCTGCCCAATACTTCAGACACACCTTTATCCTTATCATTACCTCTTATGATTTTCATAACGTATACGCCACTGTTGATTAAATTAAAATAATATATAAACATTTCTTGGTAATTACCAATTTTCCATGGTTTTTAAATTATGCTATATAATAATAACAGTTGCCTTAGCAACGCTTTAAAGAATAACTGCTAAAAAATACTCTGATCTGACAAGCTCAGCTCTTTTTATTTTCCTGCTTAATCTTTCATATTACTTTCAAGCCGTACGATTCTGCTTTTTTTATGAACTTGTTACGGAGCTCTGGGTACTTAAAAGAGCTCAGAAATTCAATGTTGATATCTGGCATTCCCTCTTTTATACGAAACTGATCCATTATTATGTACGATACGTTCACATCTCTGAATGTCTGCAGTGCCTGTTCCATTTCTGTCTCAAAATGAGCAGTTATAGGTGCCAGCATTGCATACGTTATAACGTACCCTGCAAATTTTTGCAAGATCTGAATTCTCTGCGCTATGCTAGATGAATAGGGTTCTAATCGCTGTTTTAAAGACTCGCTCAACGTTGAAAAGCTCACACCTACCTGCACATGCTCAAGCTTCTCGATGAGCTCAATATCGCGCAGTATCAGCGCAGACTTGGTCAGTATGCTAACTGGATTATTATGATGTTCCAGTATCTCCAGTGCCTGTCGAGTAATAAAATACATGTTTTCAGCAGGCTGGTACGGGTCTGTCACAGAGCTGATCAAAATAGCTCCTTTTTTCGTTTTTAGCTCTCTAATCAACAATTGCGGCACGTTCTTTTTCACATATACTGTATCTGCCCATTCTCTCGGATCTTTGCGAAGCACGTACGGTGCATAACAGTACACGCATGCATGCTGGCAGCCTGTGTACGGGTTCAGAGAGTAGTCCGTGCCTTCCAGCCCCGATTTTGACAGCGCAGTTTTTGCCATTATCTCTATATATCTCATATGCTCACTAAACTAGCGTTTTCTGGTACAGGTTGTATCGCAACAGCTCACTCTCCCGTTTCCAGTGCTTTATAGATATGTTAAACCGGCTCTCTATATGCTTCATTAACGCGCTCAGCTCTTCTATTTCTATGGGCGCGGTGGTAAGCGCGTTTCTCACGTTTTCGCGAACATTCCATACTCCGACCGGCATGATGTACGACGGTGTCGCTTCTCTGAGCACTATTGCCTGCGCCTGCTTTTTCTCGCGCTCAAGCATCTCTGCAATAGCGAGCCTGGACGCATAATAACAGCCTCCAATCTGCGCGTACTCTTTCTTACCGTCATGATACTCATGATCCGCAATGATGAAAGTATTGTCACTGACCGGATTCCACAGCGTGCCTGGAGTCCATGCTTCTACAAGCTCGTAGCTCCATGGCCTTGGAAGCAAGATCACCAGAAACCGGTTTCCAAGCCTGTTCGATTCGTAAACTCGAATATTATCGATTGTGGGATAGCTCTTGATTCTATCTAATAGCAGTTTTGAGATTGTGTCATCAACAGCAGTGATGCTCCATCTTGTAGGCACAAATTTACGGTGCTTTTTCACACCGAACATGCCCGCGCTCAAAGCCCTGCTGATCTTGGTCACGTACACATTATTTTTAAAGAGCTCGAACATTGCGTCTTTCGCGCTAATATCCGAGTCATAATAATACTTTTCAATCGCAAAATCAGTCTTGTTTCCCTCACTACTAAATTTTGAGATCCTGCCCGACGGCCCGAACGGCTGCACTTGGTCATCCATCACGATCCTGCTCACAGGCTTGCTTTCAAACACCAATTCTGAGTCTACCGAGCTTTTAGACAGTATCAGGTCCTGAAGCTGCAACGAAAACTTAGATTCTGTATCATAAACATGCATACGCTTCATTCCGCGAACCAGAGAAGATCGATACTGTACAAACTGTTCAAAATCCAGGGTTCCCCACTGTTCAGGCAGGTCGTAAGATTCAGTATTCCCTTTTATAGTAGATACTAAAGGTCCAATGTTCACTTTCGGATAATCTTCCCTGCCTACAAATATAGATGGTGGAGAAGAGCCTTCTAAATCCATGCCAATCTCTTTTGTCACGTTCATCAGCTTATAATACCGCAGCATTAGCGGACAACTGGACTTGCCGCACAGCAGCTTTTCACCTTTGCAAATCACGCATAACTTGTTTTTTTGTACTGTTTTTATCAGATTTTCAGTTTTTTTCATGTTCTATGTTACATCAAAATCAAATTAAAGATATTAACATTTTCATTATTTTGACATTGTTCGCCTTTGAACTTTTCAATGTTGGTATTATGGCAATCAGTAGTTCTTTATCATCGCCTCTGAAACAATCGGTTTTGGAAAATTATTTGAAACTTGGTTTCATGTTTTGGCAAGAGTAAATTATATATAAGAATTAAGTAATGAGGTATTAAAATGACAAGATATAAATTAATTATAGAGGGCGATGTTCAACAAATCGGGTTTAGAGAACATATCAAAAAAGAGGCTTTGAAATTAAAAATAAAAGGTTCTGCAAAGAATCTGGATGATGGTTCTGTCGAAGTTTACTGCGACGTTTCAGATTTGCTTTTAGATCAATTTAAAACTCTGATTTTAGCGTACCATGATATTGAAGTAACCAATATTAAGATAATAAAAGAGACTGATCCCGAATTTCAGCCGGATACAGATTTTAAAGCGTTCAAAGTAATCAGGAGCGAAGACGAGGTTGCAGAGACTTTGAGCGTTATGACTGCTACAGGAATAGCAATGAATCAAGAAATGAAAGGTATGCATCAGGAAATGAAAGGTATGCATCAAGACATGAACAAAAGGTTTGATACGCTTGATGAAAAATATGGCAAGATTTCAGAAATAATGTTGCGGTTTTTAGATAAGATGGATGATCATAACAATAAGCTTGATAAAATATTAGAATTATTAACCAAGCCTAAAAAATAAAAAAGTGTGTTTACTATTTTTATATTATTCCGGTTCTAGTTTTTTGGACTTATTTCTGCACAGGTTATGATTTTTGTTATAATGCTAATCTTTGAACTTTTCAATCCAGAACCTTGCGATTTCCTCTCTAGTAGCTATCCACACACCTTCATGTTTCTTGACGTATTTTATGAACTTTTCAATAGCCAACATTCTTCCTGGCCTTCCTGAGATTCTAACATGCAATCCTACGCTCATCAGCTTTGGCGACTTTTTAGATTCTCTGTAAAGCACGTCAAACGTGTCTTTTAAATACTGGTAAAATTCAGTGCTTGTCGAGAACCGGTGCATAGGACTGTAAAAATGAAAATCATTCGCGTCCGGTGTATATGGGATTATCAACATTCCTGTTTTCTTGTAAAAATAGGGGAGATCATCATTGTACGCGTCAGAGTCATATATGAAATTCTTAAACTCTGACAAAACCTCTAACGTGTTTTCGCTTGGCTCTCTTGCATAAAAGCCGACCGGCTTTTTGCCAGTTAGTCGCTCTATGATCTCTACCGATTTTCTTATGTTTTCTCTTTCTTCCTCATAGCTCATCCGATACTGTTCAGTCCACCGGTACCCATGATCGCAAATCTCGTGTCCGTCACTAACTATTCTTTTGACTGCCTCAGGATTTAATTCGAGAGCTTTCGCAACACCGTAAAACGTGATGTGTATGCCCTGCTTTTTAAACAGATCTAACAATCTCCATATACCAACCCTCTGCGCATATTCGTACACGCTCTCCAATCCCACATCTCTAACGTTCATGTCCACGGGCCCAAACTCTCCCACCGTCTCAACAATCTTATCTACCGGATAAGAGTGCTCTGTGCCTTCTTCATAATTAACCACGATAGACAGCGCTAGAGTGCTGTTTTTAGGCCACCCGAACTTTGGCGGATTTTGGCCATAACCTATAAAATCTCTATCATACACCATAATATCTCACCTTCAAAAATCCATTCTTACAGACCCTATCTTTTTCAGTTTTTCTTTGTCTCTCGCAATAAATAGCACAACAATATATCCTATTACCGCCCAGAAGAAAAACAGTATTGGACCTATCTCCATAGGGAACGATGGCGGCCAGACACTTGCATAAAGCGCTCCTAAAAGAAATGCAAATGCAATGATCGGCAACAATATGTGCAGTATTATAGACCTCTTTGTAAAGGTTCTTGAATAAAAAGGCAGTGCAAAGTTGATAAATATCTGCATTGTAATGGTCCCCAATGTAGCGATTGTAGCAGCGACGATGAACAGGTTCAGAGTCTGGGACACGTTTGTAAGAGCGCCCATCGCGACCGCCAAGATTATTGTGACCAGAATAGAAGAAATTACCATCAGTGACAGCGCATTATATGGCGTCTTGTATTTTTTAGAGACTTTTGAAAGTGATGCGGGCAGCGCTTCTCTTCCCAGAGCAAACAGGTTTCTGCCAACTGCGTTAAGGAACGAGGTGCTGCTTGATATTGTAGAATTGCCAACCAGCACAAGCATTGCCACCACTGCTCCTATGCCCAGATATTTGTTGACAAGAAGCACTCCTGGAATTGAGATGCCGTTGGTGATGGATGAAGAAAATGAGTTCATGCTGTACATGCCCCAGCCTATGGTTGTAGCATAGGCCATGATGATAAACACAAACCCCGTTAACAGCACCTGCGTAATCACTGCTTTGCCTATCGTCTTTTCTGGCAATTTTGCCTCTTCTGCAATGTTCACTGTTGTATCATATCCTGCAAATGCCAACATTGAAAAGAATAGCCCATAAAATATGCCGCTCCATCCGTTTGGCGATAACGAAGATGTGAGTGGAAGATACGAGTTATGTGGCCCGACTTCAACAATGACCACAATGCTGAAAATAACGATAAGGGCAAGCTCTATAAGTGATGAGGTAAGTGTATATCGCAGCGATACTTTTATGCCCAGTATCGTGATCAACAGCTCGATCAGCAAAAATGCCAATACGATAATCAGCCAGAAATAATGAGGCAAGGGTATTCCAAAAAAATATGGCAATGCCAGCTGAATCATAAGCCCGTAAAAAATAGGTTCATTAAGCAATACCCCCATTCCGTATATTATGTATATCCACCCGGTGACAAACCCGAATTTAGGGCCTAAACTCTTTGAAATGAACGTATAGTATCCGCCTGCACTAGCAGTTCTTGTCGAATACTGAAATATGGTATTTACTACCAAAAACACTACCATCAATCCAAGTATGTAAGAAAGCGTTACTGACCCGCCAGCATAGATTGCAGAAGCTGTCAACACGGATGTCATAGCCACCAGCGGCGCAATTCCAGAAATACCTTGCCCCACCAGTAACCATAATCCTACACTTTTTTCAGCAAGTTTGTTCTCTTCCATGCAGTAGATCATCTTTAATACTCATATTAAATATTTTTATATAATTTAAAATAAATTATTATTATATTATAATTTTTTTTCTACTTGCTCATAACATATGTCTTGCATTAATCTTTATTATATACAGTAACTATTTTTAGGTTACGATTTCCATTAACCATGTTAACATCCACCTTTGGAAGTTATCATCCCTGTGAATTCAGGGATACTTA
>JBMFWH010000053.1:0-9028 GCA_049965455.1 Thermoplasmata archaeon
TGTATGCCTCCAGATCGCGTTTCGCTACTGCTTATGGCAATCTTTCCGTCCATGCTCCAATATGCATGAAAACTGTCAAAAATAACAGGCATGGCTCAGTATTCAAATGCAATAATTGCGGTTATGAACTCAATGCGGATTTGAACGCCTCAAGGAACATCGAAGTACTCGGTACATCTGAGTACATCAGGCTGTTGTCAGCCAGCCAATCGTTACGGTTCAATGAAACTCCACTCATGGGTGGATGGGGAGCCCAGCAACAAGCTCCAAAGCTTTAACGAGGAGTAGTTGACTAATCAATCTATTTAAATCACTTCTAAGGAACGGTATCTATAGGCAGTTCTTCTGATATTAATAAGATTGGGAACCCGAGTTTCCTTTCTAGCTCTTTGTACTGAATTTCAGTCACCATTACACGTCCATATTTTTTACAAAGATCAAGATTTACTTGCATTAGTTTGATTTTTGCCCTGCTCAATTTTATAGAATTCTGCTCTGTGATAATGCCATATGATTCCAAGATATCTTTCATGCTTTTCACAGATAAATCTGGAAAAAACGTAGATAGGTATCTGGATACCCTCGTCACACTTGTGTTTTTTATATTGTATATTTTATTTGCAATTAAAAGTAAGTCGGAACATACTGATAGAACATCATTTTTGATCTTGAAATCTTTAAGTTTTTCAAAAAGACTGCTATTCAATTCAAATACATATGCATCTTCATTGACATTGTCTAAGTCTAATTTCTCTGGGGCGGTTTCCATAATATAAACTGGAGTATAATCACTGTATTTTGCAATTCTATCCACATTATCGTGAATGATCACCAGCGGCTGTTTGCTTATAGCCTCACTTTTGAGAGTATTTGGGAAGCAGATTAGGTTTTGATCCACTGAAAACGGCAATGAACAGATAAAACCCTGCTGCGTGAAATACCTGTAAATTTTTAGATTCATATCCCTGTCCCTATAAATCATGCCCATAAACTTTTTCAATCCTAAATCGGTAAATGTGTAAAATAAGCGGCTGTCCTTGTTTATAAGCTTGTTCTTTAAACAGTCTTCGACAAGATCATAAAAGTCTTTCTGGTCAACATACTCTCCCTTAATTTTCTGTGCTCGGGTATTCGAGATCCAATATAAACTATGGAAATCCGTGTTCTTATTCAGGACTTCAAGATCTAAAAAGCTCTGAAATAGCTCGAAATATTCAGCCTCCAAATTTAAGAATATGGAAGGCAAAGAGTCATCTTCGGTGACAAAAACAGAGTTGTGATCCAAGACCGTCCTGAAATTCTGACTATTGCCACCTACTATTAAATCAATGTTTACAAGATCATACTGCTCGTCTGTTTTGATATATGCGACAAGCTTGGCCAATTTTGTGAGGTCTAGATCTTTAGAAATCATCCCGAATTTCTCAGAATCTTCAGCACTTAACTTAAAAAGCACCAGGTTTTTGACGTTTGATAAAATGCTGCTGAACAACGTATTGCTTATTAAATTTGTGTTTGTGGTCGATAAAAATATGCTGAGATTCTCTTTTCTGCCAGTTACCAGAATGTCTGAAAATGATAGATTTGAGTATTCGTGAAACTCATCGGCAAACAATATGATCTTATCTTTTTCTTTTCTGAACTGGGTATATATCCAGATTTTCGTTAAATACGCGGATAACAGAAAAGAAGATGCGCTTGTGCCCACTTTGCCTCGTTCTCCATTAATCAAAACTATCTTTTTTTTGTTGATACTGTCTTCCAGAGAGAATTTAGGGGTTCTGGTACAGACCATGCGTCTCAAAATATTGTCTGTTTTTACATAGTTCACTATCCTCCTGGTCGAGTTTAAATCTAATGGAGTATAATTGCTGTAATCTTCTACAAAATCCAGAGCGTGAATATTTTTAGTAAGTTTCTTAAATATCAATCGTGAATGTTCTCTGTTTAATATGTATGAAATATCTATAAATGTTGATCTTGGAATATCTGTTAATCCAATGATGGTATGCTTTAATATGTCTTCTATCTTTGTTCCGATCAATCCGTTTTCAATTCCAGACTTAGCCTCTGTAACTGATTTCAGCGTTAATATTATGTCGTCCGTAAGCCTCGAAACAGCAATGTCTTTTTCTGAACCTGAGTAAACATCCATCAGGTTTATTCCGATCGGCGATTCGGTCGGGGATATGTATACTATATTATCAAGATATGCAGGGTCAATCTTTGAAATAATATCCTTAACGCTGTTACCCACAGGATCCAAAAATATCAGTGTTGCATCCTTATCTAGCGATTGAAGAAATGCGTTTATTAAAAACGTGCTTTTTCCATACCCGGTCTCTCCAAAGACAGCAGTGTGCTCTCCTTCATTCATGCCCATATAGATCTTTGAGGATTCAAAATTTTTAAACAGGCTTTTGCCAACGATTATGTTAAACTTGTTTTTAGAGGCCAGATATTGCCTGGAAATAGAAAAATAAGAATATGCAAGTCCTGCTTTTTCCAGCATGGAAGTAGGAAAAATGGTAAACTGGCCAAGTTCTCGGGGAATCATTATCTGCCTTTTAATGATCGATCGTTCAAATCTGTGGTTTATTACATTGTTGAAATCTGCATTTTTAACAATGAACCTGTTCCCACCCTTTTCAAAAGCGGTTTTTAAAGATTCCAAAATTGCTGATTCGAGCATATGATATTTTTCCGCTTCTACGGTTACAGTAATCTGAACCCTGTATGCTACATCTGCACACTTTATTTTATATTCATACTGGTCTATCAGCTTGTTTTGCTCTTTGGTCACATAATCCTTAACAAGCTCGTATTTTTTTGCACGATTGCTCAGAAGTGGAAACTTGAAATAAGTGCTCTGCAACAAAATCTGAATGGATACCTCACTGTCACGGTCTGATTTTAACAATAGCCTTACTATATGCTCAAAAACTGAATCTTTACGGTCCATTACTATAAACGGTTCAAACTCTGATCCTCCTATTTTTAGCTTTTTGCAGAAATAATGCTTTTCAGATGGAAAATAAGGAGATTCTAAATGGATAAACTGATAATTAAAAGACGGATAAAGGATTGTTAGTAAATTGAAAAAATGATTAAATTCAGATGGATCTTCAAGCCATATATAAAAACTCAATTTGTTTTGTGAAAGATAGAGTTCAAAGCTGAATTTGGATATGACCACATTGTGAAGCGCGGTAAAAAAATGCTCTGCATTTTTGAAAAAATCTTGAATGTATTCTATGTTATCTATTGGAACAATTAACCTGAAATATTTACCTCTGCCATCTTTTTTTCGCATTTGCTATCCTCCCCTTATATATGGCTATTTTTTAATCTCTTCTATTATCTCCCTCAATAGTGCTTCCACGCCCTTAACCTCTTCGAGAATGGTTCCGGTAACTATTATGTCCGCCCCGGAAACACAGAGTTCTCTGGCAGTAACTGCGTTTCTAATGCCACCTCCAACTATAAGCGGAATTGTTATATTTTCTTTTACTGATTTTACCATCTGTGACGCAGCAGGCATTGTTGCACCAGATCCTGCCTCTATATAAAACAATTTCATTCCTAGATATTCTGCTGCAACCGCATATTTAACGGCAGTGTCAATATCTTCCCTCTTTATAAGCTCTGCCTCACCGATCCTTCCAACAGTCATGCCGGGCTCTATTACAAGGTAGCCCATAGAGATTGGCTCGATCCCATAATCTTTTATTATCTTAGCGCCAGCTACCTGCTGCCTGATCACATATTTCAGATTTTTTGAGTTCAGCATGCTCATAAAATATATTGCATCCGCGTATCTGGATATTGCTCCTACACCGTTTGGAAATAGAATGATCGGCGTGCTATAGCTCTTTTTTATCTTTAAAATCAGGTTGTCAATGCCTTCAGACGTTATGCCCGTAGAACCCCCAATCATAATTGCGTCTGTGCCTGCGGCTATGCTTTTTTCTGCAAGCTCAAAACTTTTATCCGTGTTCTGTTTCGCAGGATCTATAAGGACCATGTGCAATTTTTCAGAGCGCAGTTTATTTTTTATATACTCATAAACTTTCATAAAATGCCACCGATTACATATGACAGCAGGCCAACAATCATCGCATACTTTGCAAAGGTCTGACCTGCTCTTGGATCTTTAAACTGTATAATCGCCGCATATAAAAAAATTATGTCTGCAATGATTACGATGATTAAATAATATACTTTCAAGAACCCTAAAGCGTATGGGATTGGGCTTATGGATACAGCCACAATTAACAATCCCAGAGCGATAATGTTTGAGTTTCTTATCCCTATTTTTTTAGGAAGCGTTTTTCTATTTATGTCTCCCTTAACGTCTTCCACATCTTTTATTATCTCTCTCCCAAGGTTAGAGAAGAAAGCCATCAACGCGAAAAAAGTGATGATGTATACCTTATCAAACAGAACCCCCGCAAATATGAATAGTGCCATTACCAATAGACTGATCACTACATTTCCAGATATCCCTGCATTTTTTAGCTTATATTCATAAGAATACAATAAAAGTATAGCAATAACAGTAATAATAATTGCCAGGTAATTTGTGAAAATAGATATTATAAATGCTGCTATGAATATATATATTGCCATGTTTCTGGCAGTTGATCTTTTGATAAGTCCTGAAGGAATAGGCCTTTTTGGATGATTTATTTTATCTAGTTCCGCGTCATAATAATCGTTTATTATATTTCCTCCGGCTGTTACCAGGAACGTTATCGCGAATCCTATCAAGATCAATTGAAAATGAATGTAAAAGTTCAATCCGTATAATATTATGGCAACAACTAAAATAGATATCCCTGACATCAAACAGTTAATGGGTCGAATGATCTTAATATATGGATTCATCTTATGCTCTTAAAAACTTGTAAATATAATAATTTTGCTATGCTTTAAATGTCGCTATTAAACACTCTAAAAATATATTATTTATAAGCATGTTCATAATAGTACTTGATCTTGGATACGCTTTCAACGATTGTGATCCACTTGAATGCTTCAATTAAATTGCTGCCATGCGCAAATGTGCCATGCCCTTTCACGATAGCAGCCGGATATTCTTGCATGACCTCTCCTAGCCGTTCAGCCAGCTCTACAGAACCCACCGCATCTTTTACCTCTATTACTGGAATCTTGTCAAGGTAGAGTTTCCCTTCAATATCTACAGGTATTATCTCCTTCTCGATCAAGGATTCAACAATTGCAAATGTGGTATGCGCATGTATTACAGCCTTAGAATCAGTATTTAGATATATGGCCCTGTGCCCTTTTGCCTCTACTGACGCATATTTATATCCTGTATCCTCTATGTTGTTCAGGTCTACTTTTACGATATCTGCTTCAGTAAGCGCCCCTAACATTGCACCCGTCTTTTTAATGTACATACTGTCCTCAATTCTTACGCTCAGGTTTCCACTGTGACTAGAAGCAACCAGTCCTCTATCTTCTAACATCTTTCCAATATTTTTCATCTCCAGATAATAACTCATACTCTACACCTCTTTAATGTTTAAAAACTCGATATCCTGTAAATAATAGGGCAATCTTATTTTCATTTGCAGCCTCAATTACTTCATTGTCTCTTATAGATCCTCCAGGCTGTATAATAGCACTGATTTTATAATGTGCTGCTTCATCTATATTGTCCCGAAATGGAAAATATGCGTCTGAGGCTATCACTGCATTTTCTGCTTTACTACCAGCTTTTTTTAATGCAATTTTCATGGCTTCAATCCTGCTAGTCTGGCCACCGCCAATACCTATAACTTGCCCTTTCTTGGCTACTACTATGGCATTGCTCCTGACATATCTTACCACTTTCCAAGCAAACTCTAAATCTTGAATCTCTTCATCTGTCGGCTTATTTTCACTTACGATCTTGTAGTTATCCAAGATCTTTGTGTCTGCATTCTGGTATAGATATCCTCCATTTACTTTTTTTAAGTCTTTGTCACGTAAGGGAATGCTCTTTATTTTTATTATCCTTGTATTTTTCTTGGATTTCTTGAGCAACTCTAATGATTCTGTACTGAATGACGGGGCAATGATTATTTCAGTGAATAATTTTTTCAGTTCCTGCGCGGTTTCAAGGTCTAAGTTTCGGTTTAGGCATATTACAGAGCCATAAGCGGACTCAGGATCAGACTCGTAGGCTCTTACATAAGCGTTTTTGATGGTATCTCCAACGGCTACGCCACAGGGAACAGTGTGCTTTATTATGCTTACTGCCGGCTCTTTGAATTCAAACGTTAGGTTTACTGCATTGTCCATGTCTAATATGTTGTTAAATGATAACTCTTTGCCATGCAGCTGTTCAAACCAAGGTTTTTCAGTTATGTAGTAAACTGCTTTCTGATGCGGATTCTCTCCGTACCTCAGTTCCTGCTGCTTTTCAGCCCATATGAGCAATGTGTCTGGAAAATCCGTATTTTTGAAAAGTCTCCAGAAACGATTGTATATAATAGAATCATATTTAGAAGTGTAAGCGAATGCTTTTAGCGCAAGCTCTTTTCTTAGATCCTCCGGAATGAGCTGATCTCTCTTTAACGCTTTAATAATCTTCGCATAATCTTCAATATCCACCACTGCCGTAACCCTTTCAAAATTCTTGGCAGCGGCCCGGATCAATGAAACACCACCTATATCTATGTTCTCAACAAGTTTATCATCATCTCTGACCTGCCAAAATGGATAGAGATTGCAAACTATCATGTCTAGCTTCTCTATGTTTAACTTTTTCAGTTCCTCCATCTGATCTGTTTTCGCCAGTATACCCCCAAAAACAACCGGATTTAATGTTTTTACCCTTCCCTCTAAAATCTCAGGATATTTTGTCCAATCCTCTATTTTTATAGATTCTACGCCTGCTTCACTCAAAAAATTATATGTGTTTGAAGTGGCAATGATTGTATGTTCCATCTTTCTTAATGCTAAAGCAAAATCTGCTAAATTGGTTTTGTCATAGACGGATATTAATATGTTCATATAGGATGTAATACATATCTTAAAAATAAAATTTTTTATTTGTTTTAAGTTTTATATGGTTGAAGTAGAATATCTGGATGCAAGTCACACGATCTTTGATTCAAAGCCGATAGTTGGATTTGCTATTTCGAACTTTTCAAGAATGCGTGGATGGAACTCTCCAAAGAACCCGATTTTCTCTTTATTGTGCCATATAGATGCTGCCCTTCCCTCTATAAAAAAGGGTAAACTTGCCGGCTCTATCTTAATTTCTATTCCAATCTGATTAAATAAAGACTCTACATAAGATTTTATGTCCGTGAAACCAGCTTTAGAATATACAGCAAGACCTGCTACATGAGTTTCTTGGGATTGATTGTCAATAACATCTCCAATTTCGAAGATTTTCTGTGGTAATGGATTATGGCGATTTCGGTTCAAAATATTAAATAATGATGGTACCAGCATGCTGCGTATTAAAGTTTGATCTTCGGTTACAGGGTTAAGCAACGAAATATCGCCGGGAGAACTAAATTCGCTGATAGACGGAATTAGAGTAAGAGTGGTAACTTCTATAAACTGAAATCCTGTCATTATAGATCTGTACCTGTTTTTTAAATTTTCGATAGAAGAACTGGTCCCGACAGTATATTTTTCTGGAAGCATCAAGACAAAGTTTTCAAATCCAAATCCTTTTGCTATATCCTCTATTATATCATTTTCATGCATAATGTCCATTCGGTAAGGAGGCGATTTAACTCGCAAAGAATTGCTGTATACCCGAGCATCATATCCCATCTTTCTTAGCGAAGATAATAGCACTTCATCACTGAAGTCCATGCCAAGCAATCTCTTTATATGCTCTTTTTTGATAGTATAGGACTGATACTTCAGATCCGGTAAAATAAGGTCTCCAAAAGGATAGTGAATTTTTACTTTGTATAATTCAGCATTTCGATCAGCTAATGCAGTTGCTAGTATATTCAAAGTAAAAATCAATGTTTTTAGATCTGTTCCCGTACAATCGATCAATACATTTTTAGTATTTGATGTTATCTCTGTGAGTGACCCATTTATTATGGGGGGAAATGATAAGATGTTATTGTTTGAATCTTTGATAACCGGATATTTTTCAAAGTTTTTTAAAACATCTCCATACTCTTTCCCTTTTGCATGCTCTCTTAATATCTCTTTTAAATTAAGTACCTTCTCCATGCCCAACGGTTCAAAAGCAGTTTCTATCGGATCTGCCGCATAATAGTAAAACGGGGCTTTCACTTTATCAAAATCATGTAATCCGATCGCAACCTTTTCTCTTTTTCTGCCAAGGGTCAAATGCAGTTTCTCTTGAGTTTCCATCATGTCCTTGATAACCTGATCATTGATTTTTAAGTTTTTAACCAGTGCAGAAACAATGTATGGCCGGATTCCAGTAAGATCAAGATCTACAAAAAATTCTATTTTTGATGATCTGGCCTTGTACTCTTTTAAGTTGCCAGAAATGAATATGTTATTGATTGCCCGAGCCAGACCTTCTATGGGTATTAAATCCGGGCGATCAGGATAAAGTTCAATGTCTATCGTATCCTCATCCTCTCTCTTTATTTCAATTCCTATTTTTTCTATTATTGGCTCAAGGTCTTTTATGGATTTAATATATGTAAGTTCAAACAGCTCGGATTTTTGAAATTTTACGACTACCATCCTGAATAGTAATTGAATCATCATAAATATAACTTTTCATATTTGGCAGTAAAGGACCAGCTATTTTAAAGTAATATTACTTTTTTGCATAATCCTGTTACAGGGCAATGTTTACAGTCAGGTACTTTTTTACAATATAGCTTGCCAAGTAAAACAAGTAATGCATGATACTCTTTAAATTGTGAAACATCGTTTTCCAATGCTCCGTAAAACAATTTTTGAGCTTTTGTATAATCTTTCTTGTTTTCTTTGATATCGAATCCTAGCCTTTTTAGAATCCTGAGAGTATAGATATCTATTACAAATACCGGTCTGTCTGCGG
>JBMFWH010000054.1:0-8804 GCA_049965455.1 Thermoplasmata archaeon
GTTCCTCGTTGGTTCGTCCAATTCGAATACTATCGTTCCGGATGTGTATTCGGGTGGTAGGGAATTTTGTTCGACATAAATTGCCCTTATTGGTGGTTTTCTTCCTGTACTGTCTGGAAGACCTATAAAAGACCTTGTAGTCTTAGTATCCTTCTGCCATACGACTCTAGCGGTTAAACGCATAATTGCGTACCATATCTTATTGGAAGGTTAGGGGTTTGGGGGAAGCAATAAAACTCTAACCTTCAGGGAGGAGATACACGGACTTCCCCCAGAGAAAAAATTTATTAATAATTTTTCTATAAGCATGTTGTTGCCCACACCTGAAATGGTAAGGCACTCTCCTGAAGAGTAAGACGGTTAAGTTGGACAACGAAGCAAAACGGTTCGGTGGCAAGTCTCCGTAAGGAGAAGGGATATATGCCTTAAGCTCTCTACTGAAATCAGGCTGTGGAGCGATGCCCGAAAGGGATAAAGAATAGCCTCCTTCCCTTGGCAAGGGAAAGTCAGCCAGCCAATCGTTGCGGTTCAATGAAACTCCACTCATGGGTGGATGGAGAGACCGGCAACAAGCTCCGAAGCTTTAGCGAGGAGTAGCTGACAGTTAATATGATTACCTTAAATTCCTTCAATCTCCTATAAAGATTATTCCTTTTGAAAACTCGATCGTTGATACGTCTTTACCACGGTAAGTCTTTCTGGCAATCACTGAAACATCGGAAGCTGAAATTAAGTGACCATAAAACATAAATCCATTCTTAATCTTTTGATAATACAACGTAGGATTAGAATTTATCAATGATACAAATTCTTGAATGTGATCTTTTAAAATAGGACCAAGCAATTTAAGATCTGGCAAGATCTTTGTAATTTCCTCTTTTAAATCTGCATTTTTCATTATGTCTAAATTTTTAATGTGCAAAGTTTCTCTTAATACTTGCATAATGTCTTCGTGGAGTGGCTCAGATATTATATGCACAGACTCTATGGATTTGGATAGCGGATATCCATTTTCACTTTTCCAGTGCCTCAGTTTTGATACCAGTTCTTTGGCAAGCTCTCCATATTCTCTCGCATTAAGGTCCTCAAACAGTGGCTCTGGCCACCTGCTTTTGTGGATAGATTCTTTATTTTCAAAATCTCTGTATAATTCTTGGTATATCTCTTCTGTAACATGCGGTAAAATTGGCGCGAACATTTTTAAAGTACCTAAAAACACATTGTAAAGCGTGTTTTTTGTATTTTCATCGTTTCTGATCCTGAATTTTATCATTTCAATATACTGGTCGGCAAGTTCATGCCATAAGAAATTCTCCATGCTTCTGATAGCCTTGTCATAGCGATATTGATCCATGTTTTCTGTAACGCTCTTTACTAAACTGCTGTACTTATCTATGATCCAGTTGTTTATTAAATCGGATCTTGTAATTGGTGAGGGATCGGAAACATTTAGTTTTACAAAATTTGCAATATTGAATAATTTTAAGATGAGCCTGTTTCCATGCGTTATCTCTTTGATCCTAAATGGAGTATCTTCACCCAGAGTGCATTGGGCAGTAAAATATCTGAACGTGTCTGCACCGCTCTCTTTAATTATTTCCAATGGGTTTACTACATTTCCCCAGGAAGTATGCATAGGTCTACCGTCAGGGGCTAGAATATGCCCGTCTATGAAAATATCAGACCATGGCTCTTTTCCCGTCAAAATTTTGCATCTGTATAAGCTGTAAAAGGCCCATGTTCTGATAATGTCGTGTGCCTGTGGCCTAAGGCTCATCGGATACATATGATCGAAATTTTGAGACCTGAACCACTCTGTATTGTAAAGAGGGGATATCGATGAATCCATCCAGGTATCAAACACGTCTTCTACGCCTTTCAAAGGCGCATTGCAAATCGGGCATTTTTCAACTTTGTATGGTTCTACGGTCGGATCTATGTTGGATTCTCTCTTTTTCAAATCTTCAATATCTGGTAGGAAATAGTGCCCGTTTTCACATTCCCAGGCGGGTATCGGCGTTGCAAAATACCTGTGCCTAGAAATGACCCAATCCCAGTCCAGACTATTGACCCACTCTATCAGACGCACTTTCATGAAGTTAGGATACCAGTTCAGTTTTTCCACGCTTTCAAGCATCTCTTTTTTGGAACTGAGCGTTTTTAAGAACCACTGCTTTTTTTGTATGATCTCTATCGCCGTGCCACATCTCCAGCAAGTGCCTACAGTCTGTTTTATATTATCCTGTTTCAGTAGTAATCCTTGTTTTGACAGATCTGATATAATCTTAGCCCGGGCCTGTTCTATCGTTAATCCATTATATCCAGAAAGTTCATTCATTATTCCCCGATCATCGAAAACCTCGATTAAATCAATCTTATATTTTCTCACAAATTCCAGATCTGACTTGTCCCCAATAGTGCAAATCATCATTGCTCCAGTGCCAAACTTTGGATCGACAGAAGAGTCCGCTACCAATGGGACAATCTTATTATAGAGTGGCGTAACAACAGTTTTCCCTATGATATCTTTATACCTCTCATCTTCTGGATTTACGGCAATAAGTACACATGCAGATATGAGTTCTGGCCTGGTAGTGGCAATTATCAGGTCACGGTCCTCAACCTTGAATTTTATATAGTTTAATTTTGAATCTCTCTCGAAATAGTCTATTTCTGACTCGGCAATGGCAGTATTGCACCTAGGGCACCATGTGATAGGATACTCCTTTCTATAAACCAGCCCTTTTTGAGCCATCTCTAAAAATGTAAGCTGGGTGATCTTGCGGTAGTAAGGTGCGTCAGTCTGATAATAAATGCTAGGATCCATCGATTCTCCTAATGTTTCAAACTGCTCTATCATAGAGTCAATCATTGAATTAGCAAAGTTTTCACATAATTTTATAAACTCATGGCGGTCTGTTTCAGCCATTTTAATATTATATTTTTTCTCTACATTTACTTCTATAGGCATACCATTTACATCAAAACATAATGGAAAAAATACATTAAAACCTCTCATTCTCTTGTATCTTGCAATAATGTCCATGTGTGTATAATGCACTGCATGTCCTATATGCAGCGTTCCGCTTGCATACCTGGGCGGAGTGTCAATGCTGTAAACATTCTTATCTGTTCTGTCAAATTGATAAATATTATGTTCTTTCCAGTACTTTTGCCACTTCTTCTCTATAATGTGCAGATCTGTATCCATAAAACTGGATAATGCACATAATTTAAAAACTTTTTTATTGTGGTAATTAAAAAAAGCTTAGGATTTAAGTTCTATCTCTATATGTATCCCATCTGGAATCTGAATCCTCATTAACTGTCTCAATGCTCGCTCATCCGCATCTATGTCCATCATTCTCTTGTGCACTCTCATTTCCCAGCGTTCCCAAGTTGCTGATCCTTCCCCATCGGGGGATTTTCTAACAGGTACAGTCATCCTCTTTGTAGGTAGAGGTATAGGCCCAAAAAACTCAACACCAGTCCTCTGTGCAATTAACTTAATCTGCTCACATACATCTTCTACTTTTTTGTATTCTGTTCCAGACAAAAGAATTCTTGCTTTATATAAAACCATCTAAATCACCAAAAAATTAAAAAAAAGTTTTTATAACTCTTTTTTAACAAGGTCCAAACATAGTCCTGCAGCAATAGTCATTCCCATATCCCTAATCGCAAACCTTCCAAGCTGCGGAAATTCAGAAGATTTCTCAATGACCATGGGTCTCGTTGGAGTGACTTTTACTACTGCAACATCTCCCGCTTTTATAGTATCCGGATGCTCTGCCTTGGCGGCACCAGTTCTCGGATCTAATGTCTTGACCAGCTCTGAGATTACACAAGCTACCTGTGCAGTATGCGCATGAAATACGGGTGTGTATCCTGCTGCAATAACACTAGGATGTGTCAATACGACAATCTGCGCAGTAAACTCGGAAACCACGGTTGGTGGATGATCAGTCTTTCCAGCAACATCTCCTCTTCTGATATCTTTTGAGGCTATGTTTTTTACATTGAATCCTATATTATCTCCAGGCTCTGCTTTCTGCATTGGCTGATGATGCATCTCAATACTCTTTACTTCTCCTACCTTGTTGGATGGTAAGAATATTAATGTGTCATTCACTTTCAATACCCCTGTTTCAACCCTGCCAACAGGTACAGTTCCATGACCGGTTATGGAATAAACATCCTGGATCGGAATTCTCAATGGCTTATCTACAGGCTTTTCAGGAGGTTTCAAAGCATCAAAAGCATCTACTAAAGTAGGTCCTTTCCACCATGTTATTTTGTCAGAGCGCTTCACTACATTATCCCCGTAAAAACCGCTGATAGGTAAGAACGGTATATCTTTGTATCCTACTGATTTTAATAATTTTTCAAGTTCTCCTTTTACTTCATTGAATCTTGCTTCACTGTATGGCGGAGTTGTTGCGTCTATCTTGTTTATTGCCACAATCAAATTTGGAACGCCCAGTGCACGGGATAAGAATATGTGCTCTTTAGTCTGTTCCTGCACTCCTTCTTTGGCGGAAACGATCAACACTGCAGCATCTGCCTGAGAAGTACCGGTAATCATGTTCTTTACGAAGTCTCTATGTCCCGGCGCATCTATGATCGTAATGTAATAGTTCTTAGACTCAAATTCTCGATGAGCTACATCTATAGTAACTCCTCTCTCTCGCTCTTCTTTGAGCCTGTCCATTACCCAGGCAAACTCAAATGTTGCTTTTCCTTTTTCTTCAGCTTCTTTTCTATATTGTTCAATAATCCTGCTGTCAATTGCTCCCGAATCTAATAGTAATCTTCCAACAGTTGTAGATTTTCCGTGATCTACATGCCCGATGAATACTATGTTTAAATGTGTCTTGTTTGATACCATTTTTTTCCCTCCAAGGGTTTTATTTTTTTACTTATTTTTTAATTTATTAATTTACCAATATACAGTCGTTATATATATTCTTTTTTACAGCCCTGCATAATATGCTTCGTCATAAGGCTCAGGCTTTAGCCCTTTTCTCTCTCTGATCTTCCGTACAACCTCATTCATCAACTCTCTAGGTACTTTCTCATAGCCGGAATTCTCTGTGGACCATAAAACTCTGCCACTCGTAGCGGATCTTATGGCTGAGGCAAATCCGAACATGTCCGCAACCGGTACTTTCGCTACTACCGACGTTTCGTAATCCAGCTGCTGAATATCCAAAATTACACCTCTTCTCTGCTGTAGTTCTCTGGTAACATTGCCGATCACTTCTGTAGGTGCATTGATAAATACCTTTTGCATAGGCTCTAAAAGTATTCTCTCTCCCTGAACAATGGCTCCGTAAATTGCATTTCTTATTGCTGGTATTACCTGCGCAGGACCTCTATGTATGCTGTCTTCATGTAACTTTGCATCCACTAGCTTTAATTTGACACCGTACAGTTTCTCGTTTGCCAACGGTCCTTTGACAATAGATTCAAGATATGACTGCTTAATTAGTTCCATTGTTTCATTTAAGTACTGAATACCCCATGTCATGTCTAGTAATACTGTTGACTCTTTTATGGCCTCTATTCTTTTTGACTCCTCTTTGTCAAATCCAAGATCCTCGAATTTTTTGGCCAGAGCTTTTTTGTCTTTGAATCTGTCTCCCTGCGGTAAATCTCCTTCGATCAATGCTTCTGTGATCTTTTCTTCTAAAGGTTCTGCAGTGATGTAAAACTTGTTATGCTTGTTTGGAGATTTTCCCTCAAATGGTCCTCCTTTATGGGCTAAGCTCTCTCTGTAAACTACAATCGGTTCTGATGTGTTTACCTCTACTTTGTAATCATTAACAATACGATAAAGCGTAATTTCTAAATGCAATTCTCCCATACCTGATATCAGATGCTCTCCAGTCTCCTGATTTATTTCAATCTGTATTGAAGGATCTGCTTTACCAACCATTCTCAATACTTCTATCAATTTTGGGAGATCCTTGGTATGCTTTGCCTCAATCGCAATAGTAACTACCGGTTCAGAATAATGTTTCATTGCTTCAAAAGGCTCTAAATCGCTTACTGAGCTGACTGTAGAACCAGCAATGGCATCTTTTAATCCTATCAAGGCCACAATGTTTCCAGCAGTGATTTCTTCGACTGGTATACGATCTGCACCAACCATCAGCGCTAATTGCTGGATCCTATACTGTTTAGTGCCCATACCGCTTATGTATAGTTCGTCTCCTTTCTTTACAGTGCCGGAGAAAACTCGGGCAACTGCAATCTCCCCCGCATGCAGATCTATTATTATTTTTGTGATCATCAATACCGCTGGCCCTTTCGAGTTTGCAGTTAACATGCTCTTAGCCACATCCGAGTTCAGATCGCCTTTCCAGATCTGCGGTATCCTGTATTTTTGAGCTTCCAATGGCGTTGGCAAATGATAAATTACCATATCCAAAACTACCTTGTGCAGTGGCGATTTTTTAGCCAATTCTTCCTGTTCTCCTTTCTGTACATAGTCGTATATATCCTTGAAACTGATATTCGATTTCTTCATGTAGGGAATGCTTATTGCCCAGTTGTTAAACGCAGATCCGAAAGCTACGGTTCCTTCCTCTACTTTCAACATCCACTTATCCTTAAACTCTGGCGAACAGTACATTTTTATTAACCTGTTCACATCCATGATAATCTTTGCAAACCTTTTTTGCATGTCTTCCGGCCCTAGTTTTAGTTCGTTGATCAATCGATCTACTTTGTTTATAAATAAAACAGGTCTTACTTTTTCTCTCAATGCCTGACGCAGAACTGTTTCGGTTTGTGGCATAACGCCTTCTACAGAATCCACAACCAGGATGGCGCCGTCTAAGGCCCTTAACGCTCTCGTTACATCCCCACCAAAATCTACATGGCCAGGTGTATCTATGAGATTTATCAAATACTCTTTACCTTCAAAATCATGAACCATTGATGCTGCTGCCGCATTAATGGTTATACCTCTTGCCTGCTCTTGCTCATCATAATCTAATACCAGCTGTTTCCCAGCAAGCTCTTCACTCATCATTCCTGCCCCGGCAATAAGATTATCACTGAGCGTAGTCTTTCCATGGTCTATATGCGCTATTGTGCCTATGTTTCTTACCCGTTCAAGACTATTGATAATGGTCATTGCTTTCTTAATATTCTCTTCTTTACGTCCCAATATAATCACCTTTCTTAAAAAAAATTTATCGAGCCGATGCTGCTACTCTCTCTATTTCCTCTTTTTTATTTATAGCAAAACTGCCCATTTCACGATTTGAAGCTTTCAGGATTTCGTCCGCTAAACAGTTTTCAATGCTTTTTACATTTTTGAAGGAAGCGTTAGTAGCGCCTATGGCTATGTTTCTTATAGCAAGATCCAATCTTCTGGAAGGGGATACATCCACGGCTTTAGGAATCGCGGCCCCACCCATCTTAAGTCTCGTGATCTCTTCTCTCGGTGCTGAGTTTTGCAAAGCATCAATATATATCTGCACCGGATTCTTTTTTGTTTTTTCATGAATAATGTCAAAAGCAGTTTTTACAACTCTGTATGAGCTCATCTTCTTACCGTTATATTTACCAGTTCTCATCATGTCATTTATCAGCCTCTCTACAATGTTCATGTCTTTTTTCCCTAAATGCTTTCTACCATACACCCCATGCGAATGAAGCACAAGCATGGGCCTGAGACTGATATACTTTGTTAATCCTGGATCTGTAACAACAACATCAGAAGTGCTGTATTTTCCAAATATTAAAAATTCTATCATCAAGATCACCTTACAGGTTTCTCCTTTCTGCCTTTAACAAGTTCCAGCAGTGATATTCCATTTACTTTAGAAACTTTAAACCTGACACCCGGGATATCTCCTTTAGATCTGCCCAATCTGCCACCTATTCCTTCAATTACCACTTCATCATGCTCATCAATATAGTTTATTGCACCGTCTCCTGGGGTAAAAGCGGTAACAATACGGCCATTTTTGATAAGCTGTACCTTTACAGCTTTTCTTATGGCTGAGTTAGGCTGTTTTGCTTCTATTCCAATCTTCTCAACAACAATTGCTTTTGCCTGCGGAGATCCTTCTAACGGATCACTTTTCTCTTTCAATCTGAGAACTCTCTTCTTGTAATATCTATTACTCCATTTTAGAGATTGACGACTTTTTTTCAATTTTCTGGCTGTATTATATCCATTGGCCAATAACATCACCTTTCTATTAAAGTAGTTGAGCCTAATTAGATTCTAATATATATACATTTTCTTATCAAGATGTTGATTCCTCCGTTGATAATTTAAAATCAATAAGTTGCCTTATAAGTCTTCCAATGTATAACTTCAAGGATCTGATGCGATTTTCCACGAGGTAAAGAAACAAACAAGAAAGGATCCTGTAAAAGAGATAGAACATATCATTTCAACTTGAGTTTCGCAAGCTATTTTTAACCAGGCATAGTATTTTAGGCTTTTCTCTTCTAAATTTATATCATGCACCAGGTGCATGATTTATTATAATAGTTATACATATACCTCTTATATGTTCTTGAGATTTGTTAAGAAAAAACACAAATATGGCATTGAAGAATATGCTCAGATCGCTGAAAAACATAGAGAAGATGGAAAACAGATAACTTGTGTCATAAAACATCTTGGACCTGTTAAAACTCAGGCGGACAGAGATAGATATAAGTCCATATTCATGCAGGAATCTAACAAAAATAGGCTCTCTGGAACAGTTCTCGAAGATCTAATATTTGATCCACCATTAGATTTCGGCCTGATATATGTAGCCAGAGAGATCATG
>JBMFWH010000055.1:0-8569 GCA_049965455.1 Thermoplasmata archaeon
AAGCATACCTCACAGAATTGTTCAAGATGTGGCTATACAGATAAAAATAACAGGCATGGCTCAGTATTCAAATGCAATAATTGCGGTTACGAACTCAATGCGGATTTGAACGCCTCAAGAAACATCGAAGTACTCGGTACATCTGAGTACATCAGGCTGTTGTCAGCCAGCCAATCGTTGCGGTTCAATAAAACCCCACTCATGGGTGGATGGGGAGCCCAGCAACAAGCTCCGAAGCTTTAGCGAGGAGTAGTTGACATATGTTCAGCTAAGTTTTAATATTTATTGGGCATTACTCTTATTATAATAGGTGATTTCTTTGGAAGATGAAAAATTAAGTTTAGATAGTTTACCACTTTCAAACTTTCATATTAAAATGCTACTGCTTTCTGCAGCGGGTGTATTTTTGGACGGATATGATTTGTTTATAATCTCCGTAGCGCTACTCTTCATAAAGCCATTATGGTTAAACAGCAGTTTGGGTAGCCCAAATACTATTGCAGTTTATACTGGATTACTTGCATCTTCCGCATTGATCGGCATGTTTATCGGTGCTGTTACTTTAGGTCATTTTACAGACAAATATGGAAGAAAAGCAATGTATGTGATAGATCTCATATTTTTTGTAATTTTTGGTTTTTTATCAGCGATTTCACAAAACATTTTTGAATTGATACTTTTCAGGATCCTCTTAGGCATAGGCATTGGGGCAGACTATCCAATTAGTTCTACATATATCTCTGAATTTGCGCCGGCAAAGTATAGAGGTAGAATAGTCTCTTTAACATTCATGTTCTGGGGCATAGGCTCATTATCCGCTGCTGCGGTCGGATTAAGCATGGTATCATTAGGGCCTGATGCCTGGAGATGGATGTTGTTTTCAGGAGTTTTGCCCGCAATTGTGGTAATATTATTAAGGACCAGAATGCCAGAATCCCCTAGGTGGTTAATTAGTAAAGGAGAGCGCCAGAAGGCCAATGCAGTGATCAATGATCTTGAAACAAAGGCAGGCGTAGCTAAAAGTGTTGAAAGAGATACTTTTAAATTGTCTGATACCGATAAAGTGAAGGCTTCAATGCTGTTATCTCCTTTTTATATCCGCAGAACTATTTTTTCCTGGTTGCCATGGTTCTTTATGGACATTGCAGTTTACGGCATAGGCATATTTTTACCAACAATATTACAAGGGTTAGGATTTAAAACACATTTTGCATCTATTGAAGGCACGGCATTACTGGACATATTCGGAATTGTTGGATTTATTATTGCGATGTTGTTGATAGATAGAGTTGGTAGATTAAAGTTGCAGGCGTTTGGATTTTTGGGAATGGCGTTGTCCCTACTAATTTTAGCCTTTGCATTTCCAACCACCGTATTTTTAATGTTCGTTTTATTTGCAATATTTCAGGTGTCTATGAATGCAGGTCCTAACACAACTACATGGGTTATCGCGGCAGAGCTTTTCCCTACCAGGTTGAGAGCTACTGGGCAGGGAACATCAACCGCGTTTAGTAGAATGGGCGCGATCACAGGTGTGTTTTTGTTGCCAATAATAATGGAGCTGTTTGGGATAGTTCCCATGCTGTTATTCGTAAGCATTGCTGCAATATTAGGTCTTGCACTAACAGTTTCTCTGGGAGAAGAAACAAAAAACCTTTCACTAGAAGACGCATCAATGCTATTTCGAGAGTTCTCAAAACTGATTGATGAGCTATTAACTAACATGAAGGCCTCTGCAAAAGAATTGTATGAGATGGTCAGTTCATTCGATAACCTAAATGCTAGACAGAAGAAAATAAGAGCTATAGAGCATGAGAACGATGAAGTTGTACACAATATATTTAACAAGCTGAATAGGTCTTTATCTGCGCCTATTGATGTAATTGATATTGCTGCACTGTCCAACGCTATAGATGACATTATTGATTTAATAGAAGCTACGAGCAATAGAATCGTTATATATGAGATCAAAGAAAACACCCCTGAAATGATTGCCTTGACAGAAATTATAGTCAAAGCTACAGATCAGCTGGAGATGGCTCTGAAAGAGATTAGAAAAATTAGGATCGGGGATTATCAGGATATCATTATAAAATGCAAAGAAATACACACACTGGAAAACTATGCTGACGATATACTTGATTCTTCACTGGGAGAATTATTCAAACAATCTGATCCAATAAATGTACTTAAGTTAAAAGAAATATATGAGTATTTAGAAGCAGTTACAGATAAGTGTGAAGATGTTGCGGATGTTATCATGGATCTTACCGTAAAATATTCTTGAACATTACAGCGAGATCACTCCTGGCTGCTTTGGAAACGGATGCGTATCCTCTATTCTTTTTAAGCCACAAACGTACCTAGTCAATCTCTCAATTCCAATTCCGAACCCGGCAGAAGGTTCAAGCCCTTGCTTTGCAAAGTCAAGATACCACTCGAATGTTTTTTCATCTTGCCCTTTCTTCAATATTCGCTCTTTTATTTTTTCGTAGTTGTATTCTCTCTCTCCTCCAGATAAAGCTTCTCCAAAACCTTCTGGATAGATAAGATCCATATCAACTAGTATCTCTGGATTTAAAGCATCTTCACGGTCGTAAAATTCCCGGTATTGCAACGGTATGTCAATGATCCAGAAAGGTTCTTCCATTTCACTGGACAACTTTGCCTCAAAATCTGAGCCGTAAGCGTTTATCGCATCTGTAAATTTTATCTGCTTAAAAGGACGCTGCGGAATTTTAAGAGTTCTGTTAAACCTGCTAAGTTCTTCTGAATTTAATATGCTGATCTTTTCTGACAAATAAAGAAAAAAATCTTCAACAATTCTGATCATTTCTGTTCTGGTACCCTGCTTTTTTTCTAAATCAAACTGCGTGAATTCAGTGAGATGCCTCCCGGTTTTGTTTTTGTCAACAGTTTCCAGCCTGACATTTGGTGAAAAAGCGAAAACCTGGTTCAGGTACTGGACAGCGATCTGTTTGTGAAATATCATACTCTTAGTTAGAACATAGGGTATCCCATAGTAGTCAATGTACGAATCTTCTGCAGGATGATTCAGTGGATCGGTCAAAGGTGATATTATAACTGGCGGGATCTCTAAATACCCCCTCTGTTTAAAAAACTCTGACAGAATGCTTCTGATATTGCTCTGAACGGATATAGCATCTTTCAGCTCTCTTTTTTCCAGATGTTTCTTTATGCCATCTATATCTATTTGCTGTTTCATATCTCTCTATAATCGTATATCTAATAAAAACATTATTATCAAAAAATAGACATTTTGTATATATTATGTTAATTATTAAAACTTATTTTGAACATTTAGTCTAAAAAAATATATAGTAGTTATACTTAACTACCTTTATGGATGAAAAAGATAGAAAGATCATAACATATTTGATGGAACATGGCAGGGATAAAATATCTGAGATGTCTAAGAATCTGGATATTCCGAGAATAACGATTTATGAAAGGATGCAAACGATGATTAAAAATGGAGTTATTGATAAATTTACGATAAAGCCAAATTATAAAGAACTTGGACTGCCTATCATAGCATTTATTCTTGTGGCATTTGATCCAAAAGAAAAGATTACACAGAGAGAACTAGGTTTAAAGATCTCATCATATAAGGAAGTAGAGGAAGTTTACATAATTGCGGGAGAATGGGATCTTTTACTGAAAGTAAGGCTACCCGCAATTGAAGAGGTAGGTAACTTTGTTCTTGATAAGTTAAGAGAGATGAAAGGGATAGGTAAAACAGAAACGATCACTGTTTTCTCTGCAGTAAAACAATAAAAAAATTAAGAATTTGAAGGAAAGATATCAGAGTATGTCAGTACTGGTAAATTTGCATATACTGAAGGATAAAGGGCTTTTGCAAGTATCTCCAGACCTATGAAGATCTGTGGCCCTGCTTCTAGAATATACACATCATTCATTATGACAAATGAATTGTTTTTTACCGCGTTTACAACGTTCCAAATTGAATCATTCTTTATTTCAGACACTATGAAGCTATTAGAAGACGCAAGCAATATTACGCTTGGATTGGATGCAATCGCGCTCTCTTCACTCATTTCAAACCATTGCTGGCTCACGTTACCTGCAACGTTTATGGCACCTACCATGTTGATCATGTCATTTATGAATGTACCCTGTCCTGATGTGTAAATAGGATTGTACCATGCTAAAAACAGGACTTTAATCGGATTGGTGATATTGTATGAATCATTCTGAATGTCATTTGTAATATTTGTAAACATGCTGTCAAGATAATTTGCACGCGGTGTGGTATTTGTGGCCAATCCCACAATAGATATATCATGCATTACCCACGTTATGGTCGGTGGATTAAGCACTATAACGGGTATGTTCAGGTTTCTTAGACTTTCTACCACATTTGGCTCAAAGTTGCTATAACCCAGTACCAAGTTAGGCTTCAGTGCCACTATCTCCTCGACACTAGAATTCGTAACCCCACCAATGTGCGTGATGTTAGCAGCTGCTGCGGGATAATCATCATATACCGTGTCTCCTACAACCTTGTTTCCAAGCCCAAGAGCAAATAATATCTCGGTATCTGAAGGTGCCAGTGATACTATCCTGTTTACTGGCTGTGGAACTTTAACAACAGTATTATAATCATCGACTACTGTAACCGTATTATTCTCTGTCACTTTAGGCTTGAAACTGTTCATTTCAAATCCAATCGCAAAGCTCGCAGCGATTAAAACTATAACGATCGAAACAGCATATATTCTTTTCATGATTTTTACCTCAAGTTTATTTTAAAAAATGAAAATACACTTTAATATTTAAATCTTGCTCACAAAGATACAAATAATATTTATACGTATTAATTATTTCACTATATCATGGATGTTCAGAATAGGGTAGTTTCTCTAACATTGGATCTTATAAGGGCAAAGAGTGAAAATCCACCAGGCAATGAAGAGCTTGTTGCAGACATTATTGAAAACAGGTTGAAAAAATACCTATTATTTGAGAGAATTGAAGTTTCTGAGAACCGGCCAAATCTGATATTCGGGGCTGGTAATGATATTGTTTTTAATGGACATATGGATACGGTCCCTATTGGATCTGGCTGGATACATGATCCTAGCGGAGAGGTATTTAATGGAAGGATATATGGAAGAGGCAGTTCTGATATGAAAGGGGCTTTGGCAACGATAATTGTTGCTATTGAGGAGATAATAGACTCTGGCCAGAAAGAGAAATTAAAAAGATGTAAGTTTGCTTTTGTAGCAGATGAGGAGGCAGGCGGGAACTTTGGGACAAAGAGCATAATGGAAAAAATAAAGAGCAGATATGGCGTAGTAATGGAAGGCTCTGTAAATAGTGGGATAGTCTATATCAGACCAGGAGTAAGGGGATCACTCTGGATCGAGCTGGTCTCTCATGGAAGAAGTGCACATGCAAGCAATCCTGCCGGAGGCGTAAATGCCATTTTAAATCTTGCCGACTTGTTAGTATCTTTAAAAAATGTGAATTTTAAATTTGAAAAACACCCGTATCTTCCTTCACCTACAATGTCTATCGGGACAACAATCATGGGTGGGGAAAAAGTGAATGTAATTCCTGATTTAGCGAAGAGCACACTGGACATAAGAATATTACCTTCTCAAAGGAAGGAAGATGTAATTAAAGTAATTGAAGATCATATCAAAGTTCAAAGATATAAAAATCCTACCTTGAAAGTGGACGTTAATGTCATGGGAGAAAATCCTGCCGGAGAAATACCATTGAATTCCAGGATCATAGAGATAGCTAAAACAGCCGGTAAAGAGATACTTGGCTACGAACCTGCATTTATTGGCGGAAGTGGCTCTAACGATTCTGCATACATGATTAATGGGGGTATAGAAACTATTACACTTGGGCCTGGTGATTTCCTGAATGATAATGCTCATGGAAAGGATGAGTCCGTGTCTATCTCTACACTGGTTCAAATGCAAAAAATGTACAGGAGAATGATAGAAAATGCTTGAGATAATTGCGGTTGAGGATCCAGACGAAATCAGATCGGGTGTGGAAGTTATTAAAAAAGCATGGGGCGCTATAGATCTAGCTACCATATTAAAAGACATCATTACAGCCATTAAATCCAATGGTGGGCTGGTTCTCCTGGCCAAAGATGAGGATAAAGTGGTGGGCATATCTTTTGGGTTCATGGGCTATAAAAATTCAAAACTGTATTTCTATTCACATATGACAGGGGTTGCGCAGGACTATAGAAAAAATGATATCGGCAAAACCTTAAAATTGAAACAGCGAGAGTGGGCAAAAAAACAAAATATAGACTTAATTAGCTGGACATTTGATCCTTTGCAAGGCTTAAACTCCAATTTCAATCTTCGCAAGCTTGGAGCCATATCTAGAGTATATCTCGAAAATCATTATGGAACAATGACTGACTCACTAAACATGGGGTTGAGATCTGATCGCTTAGTAGCAGAATGGTATATTAATTCAGAGCATGTGTCAGAGAAGTTAAAAGGTGCGAAAAAAAGTTACGTTAACCTGAATAGCTCCATAATTACAAAAGAGGAGGGGGATATGAGGGTCATTGAGAGCATAGATCTTAACCTGGAAGATGACAATATTCTAATTGAGATCCCCAAAAATATTGTATCTCTTAAAAAATATAAACCGGAGGAGGCAGTTAGATGGAGAAATATGTCTGCCAAGGTTTACAAACATTATTTTTCAAAGGGATACGCACTATTGGACTTTTATGCAAAAGATGATGCCAATTTTCAGGTAGCATCAAAAATACTTCCAGACATGGTACCTGAAAGATCCATATTTTTAGAATAATATATTTTTAATAACCTTTTATATATTTATTGAATAATTACAAAATTTTAAGTACAATTAACGCTATCGGAAAGTTAGTGAATAAGATGTTAACTAATAGAATTCCAGTAATATTATATTTAAACAAGAATGTTAAGTATCTTATGTGGAGTATGAAAATTATTGGTATTAATGAATTATTATCGTTCATCATAGAATGCCAAATAAAAGGTGACTATTACGCCAGATAAAAAAGAGAATGCCGTGAAAATAGAAGATTTGGGATATAAAGATGTTTTGAGTATTTTAAAAACAAGTCTAGAAGATGGCATTACAGAAGAAGAAACAAGAAAAAGGGTAAGCGAATATGGATATAATGAGATTCTGGAAAAAAAGCAGAGCGCAATACTAAGAATCGCGAAAAAGTTCTGGGGAATTACGCCTTGGATGCTGGAAATTGTAATTGTATTCTCATTGTTTATACATAATTATATTGATGCGTACATCATTGCGGGACTGCTTATAGTGAACGCGATCATCGGCTTCACCCAGGAAGAAAGGGCTACTAAAGCAGTGGAGATATTGCGAAAGAAATTACAGGTTAATGCCAGGGTTTTGAGAGATAAGGTCTGGAAAGTAGTTCCGGCGAGAGAACTGGTACCGGGTGACATTGTCAGGGTTAGGGCAGGAGATTTCGTTCCTGCAGATCTGAAAATAGCCAGTAATAATATTTTGAAAGTTGATCAGTCTGCGCTCACTGGTGAATCTATGCCGGTAGATAAGAAAATTAACGATGTCCTGTTTTCAGGCTCTATTATAAGGAGAAATGAAGCTACGGCGATAGTGATTAAAACAGGTAACAAAACATATTTTGGAAAAACTACCGAACTCATAAAATTTGCAAGACCTAAATTGCACATGGAAGAAATCACGACAAAAATTGTAGACAGATTGCTTATAATCGTACTTACCCTAATTGGCGCAATGTTTGTCGTAACATACCTTAGAGGGTTAAGCCTGATTACGGTTATCCCTTTAGCACTGGTGTTAATAGTTTTTGCAGTGCCTGTTGCACTTCCAGCAATGTTTACAGTTAGCATGGCCTTTGGGTCTCTTGAAGTCTCTAAGAAAGGAGTATTGCTAACACGTTTAAGCGCTATCGAAGACGCAGCATCTATGGACATTGTCTGTGCTGATAAAACAGGTACACTGACCTCTAATAAATTATCAATCAGTAATACAGTAGAATTAAATGGATTCTCTGAAAATGACATTATCCTTTATG
Source organism: Thermoplasmata archaeon (assembly GCA_049965455.1). Lineage (GTDB taxonomy): Archaea > Thermoplasmatota > Thermoplasmata > Thermoplasmatales > ARK-15 > JAVRLB01. The sequence continues at coordinate 8,105 of JBMFWH010000055.1, forward strand.
GCGCTCTTGCATCTCAAGAGGCTAATCAGGATGCAATTGACTTAGCATTTATTTCTGAGGCAAAAGCACGAAACCTATCTATTTCAAATTTTGCAGTTAAGAATTTCACTCCTTTTGATCCCAGCCTTAGAAGAACTGAAGCAGAAGTAGAAAAAGATGGCAAAAAATATAAAGTTGTGAAGGGCGCAGTAAGCGTAACAAGTACTTTATGTAACATTGCTATAGATAAAGATATTTCTGAGAAAATGGATAGTTTTGCAACAAAAGGTTATCGAACTCTCGCTGTGGCAATATCTGAAAATAATGAGCCTTTAAGATTATGTGGATTAGTCGCCTTATATGATATGCCCCGACCAGACACTAGCAGTTTCATCAAAGAACTTAATAAATTCCTAAATTCCCGTACTTTTAGGCATTATACCTCTTCAAAATATCCTGTAATAAATACTTTAAAAAACAAAAAGT
>JBMFWH010000056.1:0-8297 GCA_049965455.1 Thermoplasmata archaeon
AGAAGTTACAAGGTAATATCAAGGGTAGATTGTATTCAGCTATAGATTTTGTAAATGAAAACGCACTACTTGGATCCCTTAATTTAATGTGCATAATCAATGGTAATGATGGTAAAAGGGAGATATGCTATTATTCTAAATCCAAAGATGAAAGCTTATATATCACATTGTTTAAATATAATAATGGCAATGATTTTGCAGTCATGTCATCAAGCATCGCTTTTGAGATGGGATATATTGACAAAAATGGCAAAATAAAAAATGAATATGTGGAACCTGTGCCTCAGGATGAACTGTTTTTTACTGAATAATCATAGTTATTAGAAATATTTATTAATACAGTGGTAGATTTACAATTATGATAAAGAATTTAATATACAAAAGGTTAACAATTCCAATGATAAAGCCATTTAAGATATTTCTTGGGAGCTCTGATTTTTATGAGGGATTTATCGTAAAAATAGAGACTGATGATGGATTTACAGGATATGGAGAGGCGGTGCCCACTTCGTACATAACCGGAGATACTATGGGCTCTATAGAAGAAGAGTTGAAAGGCATAGCAACGCTCATAAAATCAGATGAGGTGAGCCCAGAGCAGATTAATGAGAAAATAAAGAGAAATTTCAAAACTGCAAGAGCTAGCAGGGCTGCAGTGGACATGGCAATATGGGACATAATAGGTAAGATGGCTGGCATGGGCGTGAACAAGATGGTTGGAAATTACAGAAAGGAGATCAAGACCTCTTACACTGTGGATCTGGTGGATCCGAAACAGGCTATTGATATGGCGAAGGAATTTATGGATGAGGGCGTGCAGGTATTCAAGATCAAGCTTGGATCTGGATTAAATAAGGATGTTGAAAGGGTTAAGGTGGTTAGAGAAACCATCGGAAACGACAAAATGATATATGTGGATTTTAATCAGGCATACGATCCTAAAAAGGCGCTCAGTGTAATAGACAAGATTTACAAGTATGACATAGAGTTTGTGGAGCAGCCTGTTCTAGCAGCAGACATCAAAAGCCTGAAATTTGTGAGAGACAGAAGTGCCGTGCCGGTTATGGCGGATGAAGCAATATTTTCAATCTACGATGCTGAACACATACTGTCTAATGAAGCGGCAGATGCGATAAACATCAAGATCATGAAGACTGGCGGTATCACAGACGCTCTAAAACTGGTAGATGTTGCAGAGTCTTTTAATGTACCGGCAATGACCGGGTGCATGGTAGAGACTAAATTGGCAGTGTCTGCTGGGCTGAACGTTGCGCTTGCTAAAAAAGCAGTAAAATACGCGGATCTTGATGGATTTACATCGCTCAAAGAGGATATTACGGTTGACGGCCTTGAATTCAAGAATGGTGCATTCAGCTTTAAGGATTATCCTGGACTTGGAATTAAAATGAAAGATATTTTTTGAGAGAAATAATGATCAAAGGCATTTATTTTCCGTATAGAAAAGTAAAGATAAATGAGACAGATTATTTCGTGCCTGCATCAAACACTAAACTTTTTACCACTTACCTCGCACTTGAAACGCTTGGAAATGATTACCTATTCAGATCTGGTTACGCGGTTAAGAAAAACAGGTTGATGATTAAAACGCTCGGGAATCCACTGATAACTGAAAAGGATCTGATCAAGATGATATCCAAGATTGAAGAAGAGATCACCGATATAATAATAGACTCTAAATTTTTGAAACCGACTGGCAGACCACCTGGCTGGTGTGTGGATGATATCGGTGAATCATACGCACCGCCAGTTTCTGAGATAAATTATGAGATGAACAGAGTTACCATTATTGAAAATAAGATTGTGCCTGAAAATACTTACTACAAAATAAAAAATTATGCAAATGTATCCAGGGTTAGAGGCAAAAATATTTATATGAAAAATAGTGAAAAAAATTACACGTTTTCAACTGTTGCACCAGCTAAATTTTACATTAATTCTATGGTCGCACATATGATGAAAAATGGTATAATTAGAAAAATACCAAAAGTACATTTTTTGAAGGTAAATGATACTACTGATAATTTTGCTGAGCATCATATTTCAGAACTCTTAAGGATTGTTAATAAAGAATCTGAGAATATATTGGCAGAAATGCTGCTTCTCTATGTTGGATTATACAAAGGATTTGTTGGTTTGGATAAGAGTCTTGTTTATTTGCACAAATTTTTCAGCTCTAAGAATATTAACAAGCTTAAATTATACGATGGATCTGGGCTGTCATATTATAACCTTGTTTCTCCAATGTCGATAGTAATGCTTTTGGAGCTTGCTAATGATTCCAAAATTTTTAAAAGTTCGTTGTCAATTGGAGGCGTTGATGGCACTCTCAAAAATAGGTTGAATTCGAGAATTATAGGAAAAACAGGATCTTTGAGAAACGTTCAAAATCTTTCAGGGTACTTTGATGATAACCCGTTTTCAATAATGATCAATAACGAACCGGATGAGAAGCTAGCAAAGGAATATATCGACAGCTATCTGAAGCTATTCCTCTAAAACATCAAGTATTCGGGTATCTTTACATTTCTGATAAGATCATTATATAATCCTCTCTCTCTTATTATATGGATTTCTGATGCTCTATCTATAAGTATCTCTTTAGGTCTCAAAAATGCATTATAGTCACTACCCATGCTAAAAACATACGCTCCTGCATTAAAAATGGCCAGTATATCATTAACGATTGTGTCTGGGAATTCTCGGTCTTCTGCAATTTTATCCGTATTTTCACAGACTTGCCCAACTATTGTTGCCTTGTTTTTCAATGGCTCATTAAGGTTATTTGCCACAACAATATGATGGTAAGCACCATAAAGTGCAGGTCTTATGAGAATATTCATGCCAACATCAGTACCTATTATCAACTTATCATAATTTTTGATAGATGTAACGCTGCCAAGCAGCACAGTAGAATCGGCAACGAGATATCTGCCAGGTTCTACAATTAACTTGGGCTCCACAGATCTTTTATTCAATATTTTATCTTTTAGCTGTTCTATTATCCGCTCTGCTACAATTTCCATATCCAATGGATTTTCATTTGGTCTGTATGGCACTCCAAAGCCGCCGCCAATGTCTATAAATTCGAAATCTATCTTCAGCGAATCTTGTATTTTTGATATAATATCAAAAAATTTAGCTGTGATAGTTCCAAAATATTCTGGATCTAGGTTATTAGAACCTGCCATCATATGTATTCCAAATCTTTTAGCGCCATATTTTATGGCTTTTCTATAGCTCTGTATAGAATATGACTCTGGAATACCGAACTTAGAGCCATGCCCACCCGTGACTATGCCAGAAAACTCTCCAGCACCTATGCCAGGATTGATTCTAAAAGAAACCGTTTCAACCTTTCTCTGTTTAACAAGTTCTAGCTGGGTTATGTCATCAAAGTTTATTATTATACCTGAGTCCAATGCACTCTCTAGTGCGGTCATAGATGCATAATTTGGAGTGAAAATTATTTTATCTTTGTTGATCCCAGCAATCTTTGCAATATATAGTTCTCCTAAACTGGCTGCATCTGCCCCTGCCCCTTCTTTTCTGAAAACAGACAATATTGCAGGATTTGAATTGGACTTTATTGCATAATTTATCTGGAACTTGTTATAACGCCTTGAAAATGCATTTGCCATAGTACGATAGTTGTTGATAAGCCTTTGCTCTGAAGTCACTAATAGTGGCGTACCTTCTTTAATGGCCAGTTCCGGCAAATCAACATTGTCCAAAAACAATCTGTTGTCCCTATTTTCAAAATGTGAAAAGATGTACTGATGTTTGTTTATTTTAATATCCGCCATGTTCTCCCCTCGATAAGGTTACCATTAGCCTGAACATCCGGTATGCCTCAATGATGTCCTTAGCCTCAAATTCTACAGTATATCCATCAATTCTTCTTATTCCTGGTACTAGAAGACAATAATCTGCCATTCCACTGTTCAAGAACTCGATTTTTATAGTTGCTGGCTCTTTGATTTTATACAGGTTACCACTTTTACCAACTGCTTTTTCGGCAGAATCTCTCAACATATCTTTCAGCTGGTATAGAGAGTAAGTTATTGCAGAATATCTTGAAATTCCCTCCTTTGTAACCACAAATTCTGCATCTTTTATGTATCTTCTTGCTTCATTTACTGCCGCCAGATCTCCTGCAAAAAATGTGACTGGCTTTTCAAACTTGCCTGCTACAGAAGTGCTTAATCCTATTTCTCCAAACTCTTCTCCGTTTACGTAAAGCCTATGCACATTTGAGGAATAGGTATGGTTTAGTACACCTTTCTCAGTTCCGGCTTTTGAATGGTATCCTAAAAGAAAAACCTTATCTGCAAATTCTATGCCCTCCATCATACTGTTTGGTTTAGGATCTCCAATGATTAATCTTGCGTTTTTGTTCATATTTTTATATACTATATTTTTGCTGGAGCCATGCGCATCGTTTATGTATATCTCACTCGCACCTCCCTTAATTGCGCCTTCTATCACTGCATTTACTTGTTCCGTATATATCTCTCTAAAAATCTGGTAATCACTCCCATCGCTAAGCGTTTGTGACCCGTTAACAGTCCATCCTAACCCTTCTGCATCCACGGATATTAAGAGTTTCATAAAATATATTATTAAATATGTGCTATATAATCATTGCCAAAAAATTAATTATATCCGGATATTTTGAGAGCGTGAACATAAATACATGAAAATTTATATATTGCGATATGTACAAGTTTTCTAGGTAGTGACAAAAATGTTAGGTATCATATCCAGCGTCGCTGATTTGCGTAAAGAGCCAAAATTCCAATCAGAACGTGAGTCCCAACTTTTATATGGTGAAGAAGTGATCATTATCGAGAAACTGGAAGAGTATAGTGAAATAGTAGGCCCTGATGGACTGAAAGGATTCATTAAAAATACACAAATTGGAGAGATAGATAATAGAAAATACAAGTTAAGAGCTCATTTTTCAGGGCATAATTTTACGCTTTCATTTGGATCATACCTTGATGAAAAGGATTTAGAAAAATTCAGAATACCAAAGAGATTGGTGTGCAACATTGACAGGTCTTTTGAACCAGCTAAGCTATCACATAGCTTTTTAGGAGTTCCTTATCTGTGGGGTGGCACTTCAGATTTTGGATTTGATTGCTCTGGATTCACTCAAAGGCTTTTTCGCTTCTCGAACATTGAGATACCTAGAAACTCAGAATGGCAGAAAGATTCAGCACAGACAGTTTCTGAGTTCGCAGGAGCTGAAGAAGGGGACCTAATATTTTTCAAAGGGCATGTAGCTATTTATCTAGGGAATGGAAATATAATACATGCAAATGGCCATTATATGGCAGTTGCTTATACAAATCTCTTTGACAAAAGTGAGTATTCAAAAAGCCTGATGAATATATTTATCAAGATTGGGCGATTCAAAAAACAGTAATTTAATGCAGGATCTCAAATTTTTTTATTAGTATCTTATATTTGAATTTATCTGGATATACATTTTCAAATTCAGTTTCAACCTCTCCTCTCTGATTATCCACAGGGTCTGACCGCCAATATTTTTTTGGAGGATCAAAATCTACCTGATAGTCTTCATTGGCAATCATTCTGAACGCATCCAGATTTCCAAAGTAGAAATTTCTTCTTTTTTCATTCTTGTTTTTTATAATATTTCCAAAAGATGGGTCTACAGGTATCCAGCCATATGGCTCAATGTACAACTGTGTCCAATCATGAAGTGTTGTATTATATGGCGTAATATACCAGCCACTTTGCCATTTTGCGGGTATGCCTGCTATTCTAGACATTGTGATGAGAAGCAGAGACATCATTCCGCAATCTCCTCGCAACGATGTTGCTGTATATTCACTTATGTTATCAAAAAGAAAGTAATCTGGAACATAGGTGTACCTTACGTTCTCTGTTATCCAATCATATATCTTTTTTGCTTTTTTGAACGGATCTTGTTCGTTAAGAACTATATTTTCAGTCAGTTTTTTCAGGTAAGGTGTAAATATCACATGCGGGTATTTTTCTGTCAACATATCTGCAATATTAAATTTTTGATTTTTTCTATAATAACTATTTTTTTCATTTAACGAAAATTCACTGATATCATATTGAAACTCAACATAAAAATTTGCAGCTATAGATTCAAAATATATTGTATTTTGTGCTGAATTGTTTGATATTTCAGTATGTTCAGGCTCTGTTTTCAGTATTTTAACATTATCAATGATCCCGTCATCTAATGGAATTGGTAACCATACTCTGTACAATTCCGCATTTTTTAATGATATTCTTATGCCGGCAGTAATACGATATTTTAGGACTTCTCCCATCTTGATCTTGTCAATTCTCACATTGAGCAGATTATTAGCCTGCTCAGCTTTTTTAGTTTTGACTATCTTTTGGCCGGAAAGCGCTGGATTTAAAAACAGTAAGTTATCAAAAAATCTTGAAAAGTATAAATATTTGCCATTGAGATAAACATGATCAAGATAGCCATCATCAAACCAATCCTTGAAGTCAGCGATTCTGAAGTTACTTAACTTTTTTTTCAATATTATTTTTGCCTTTTTTTCTGTATATAGATAAATGCTTTTGATTTGAGCCATCCTGTTCAGTTCATATTTTAGTCTATCTTCCATATCCTGGGGTATTTTAAGTTCCAGGTAATTTGTAATCCTCTTTTTAGCTAATTTGTAATTTCCATCTGATATTGCTTGCTTTATTTCAGCTGGTAATGGGTATGCCAGAAATTCTATTGTACTTTGCAATATATTCTCATCTCTTATTTTTTTATGCAATCGATATATTTATAAATTTCTACTTACTCTTTAGAGATCATTCAATTTTGGCATTTTATCGCTACCAGTAATGTTCAATTAGTTCCCACGGTTCTGAGATTATATCTTCTAGATAATTGAAATAGGTCGAATGCTCAGGATGTTTGCTCTTGAAATCCGAAGATATGAAAGAGTCTCCGCAAGGTTTTCCCCACTTAAAAAACCCCTTTCCAGAAAGTGCAAATAATCCTGTTGTTAATTTGCCATCTATAGATCCTGTAGGGAAAAATGGCGGTTTCTTGTCAAAGACATCCAGTCTCTCTTCAATTTCTCTGTGCCCGCAAATTGAATTTTTGCCTGGTTTTTCACCATTTATGGAGATATCAAAATGATCCTGAAGTATCATTTTTGCCTTTTCGACATTCAATGGCTTCAAAGTATTTATCAGAGAATTTAATCTTGCAAATCTGGCAGTATCTGAGTTTATCGAGCCATCATATTGTATTGAAGACTCACCCATGATCTCTGGATACTGTACAAGATTGCTTGATACATAATATCCGTTGGACTTTACTGAAAATACATGATTATATGTGGCAAGTTCCAAAAGACCTATTTTCTTTTCTCGAGCATCACCTATCAGGTAGTCATTAGCATATGCTCCTGTATTTTCCTTGGTGAGAATGTTTGCTACTTCATATAGATCTGTCGATTTTTCAATTGCAAGTCTAAGTCTCTGGAATATGGGAGTTCCATCGACATTGTATGTTTTTATTCCATCCAACGTTGTTTCGGATATGGAAATGCCTCTAGAGTTATAATAGAAATCTGTGCCACTGAAAAGAAACCCGGGAGAAGATTGCATCATAAATAAATTTCCTCTTTCTGGCTTTATTATTTCCAAATGATTGAAATTCACACCGGTAAAATATCTCCACCAGGTAGTATGAGCAATCACATAATCCCCATTTTCAGTATAGTCTCCATTTGCAATAAATGATGTGCAACCACCATTCTTATTTGTCTTCTCCCCTTTTTTATTTTTAATAGATGCTAAATAACTTTCGGCATCAAAAATACAGTTCAATGCTAAAATATCTTCTTCGGTTAATTTTGATCCTGCATCGTTCAGCCCTTCTGCCATGCCTCTTATTTCTTCTTCAATTTCAAAATCTATTCTGTTTTTAAAATATTTCATAGAGAACTCTTTTAACCATTGCCAATCTAAACCCCAGTCTTGGCTAAAAGTAAATGAAAATCTTTCTATGGCTTTTTCTATTCTATCTTTGAGATTTTTTCCTCTGTTTTTACCTATTTCTATAGGTGATCCTGAAAGATATATTATGTCAAACCCTTTGCTGTTCATAATTTATTACTTATGAGTTTCTAATGTCAACTACTCCTCGCTAAAGCTTCGGAACTTGTTGCTGGGCTCCCCATCCACCCATGAGTGGAGTTTCATTGAACCGCAACGATTGGCTGGCTGACAACAGCCTG
>JBMFWH010000057.1:0-8112 GCA_049965455.1 Thermoplasmata archaeon
TGTAGCTTCTTTGAACTGCCTGGCAGTTTCAATGAGCGTTTTGTCATATGGGAGTTTCAGTTTAATAGTTCTGAACACTATTTATTAGTATAGCAAAATTATCATTAAAATTTTCCATTGATGGAAGTCCGTGTATCTCCTCCCTAAAGGTCGGAGTTTTACAGCTTCCCTCAAACTCCTAACAATAATATAATAATCATTCATAAAAAATAAGATATTACCAACGGGATATGAACAGATTTCATGAGTGCATGATATTTATAATGAGGATTATTCTTGACTAAGATATAATTGACAACTTTCTAATATGAAAAATATTTTATAGTATCATAAATTATAGAACGCAATGGTAAAGAAAGATTCTTTAGATGCTATAAGAGCTTTGTTGATAACCATAATAGCTATTGCATTGATTTTTATAGCATTATTCGCATATTCTGGCATATGGCCACCAGTTGTAATTATAGAATCTTCAAGTATGCAACATGGAAACCAGTGGCAGTATGGTGTAATTAATACGGGTGACATAGTAATTGTAAAAAAAGTGACCGCTGTATCCAGCATCATTACCTATGTGCAGGGCAGAGAAACGGGATATAAAAGCTATGGGGATTATGGAAATGTGATAATCTATACCTCTCCTACTGGAGAGTCAATAATACACAGAGCCATATTTTATGTAACATGGAATAATACAGTTCCGGAAATTACCGGAGAACAAAAAGCAAATAGCTTTATGATAATATATGGGCAGGATGTAATAATAAAGGATATGGGATTTTCGCACCGGAACCTGCTCGTGAACCTCAGCCCATTTGTTGGCGAAGCAGGGTTTGTTACCATGGGAGACAATAATCTTGCTAATCTTCCTCTCTCAAATTTTAAAGGATACGTAGTATGCGAAGCTGCTGATGAAAATGTTGGCATTTCAAGCACGCTTGTAAACATTCATATGATCGAGGGAATAGCGCAAGGTTGGCTACCCTGGTTCGGGGATATAAAGCTGATCGCTACAGGAAATACACACTATATCCCATCAGACAGCTATTATTATCTGACCATATCATTAATAATTCTGTTCTCAATTCCTGTTATATACGATATCACAGCAGGATATATCAAGAAGCAGAAAGGACTAAAGAAGTAATGTTTGCTTGGCAAATCCAAAATTGCCTAATGCTGAAAAATATTCGTCTTTTAGCAACAATTTTTTTATTTCGGAAGGAGGTATGGACAGCTCTATGATCTTAGTTCTACCATATCTCCCGAAAGATTTGACCTTAGTGCGCATTAATCCGAGCATATCCAGTTCAGATATCAGGTCTGTTATTCTTCTCATAGTAAGAGTGGGAAATCCCACTTTCTGTGTAATAATTTTATAACCATCAAATAGCTCAGAAGTGGTTAGCTGGGATTTACCAGCTTCATAATGGAGGATAGCGCACAAAAGCACCAATTTTGATTGCGGCGGCAAGGTATTGATAGTTTCTATCACTGTATCTATCTCCAGCTTGGATTTAGCAGCTATAATATGTTTTTCCTCAATTCTGTACTCTCCATCCTGGCTTGCTATATCTACTGCATATCTTAGAAGATCTATTGCTCTACGTGCATCGCCATGTTCTTGAGCTGCAATACTTGCTGCGAGCTTAATAGCGGAACTGTCCATGTATTCAGTTAAGTTTGAGCTCTCCACGCGTTCCAGCAAGATGTCTTCAATCTGTATCGCGTTATAAGGGCCAAAAACTATCTTTTCCTCATTCAACCTGCTTTTAACCCTGGCATCAAGATACTCTGTAAATTTAAGCTCGTTAGATATCCCCAGCAAAGATATCTTGCTGTTTTTTAATTCCGAGTCTAAAAACAAGAGCCTGTATAATATGTCGTCTCCAGCATTGACTATTAATCTATCTATTTCGTCTAGGATTATTATTAAAACCCCGTTCCATGTATCGATATTGGCTTTAACAACATTGTATACTTTGTCCAGAGGCCAGCCTGTAAAGGGGATCTGTTCTTCACCGCCTATATAGTTACCTATCGTTTGCAAAATGGAATATGTACTATCAATCATCTCACAGTTGATATATATGTATTCTAACTTTTTCTTGCCATAAAATTTCTCTGCCTTTTTCAGCTCTCTGCCTATGTATTTAGCCACGGCTGTTTTGCCGGTTCCTGTCTTGCCAAATATCAGGATGTTTTTTGGCTTTTCCCCATTTAAGACGGTATAATATTCTCTTGCCAGCATATCTATCTCTCGTTCTCTATGTGGCAATCTGTCGGGTATATACGAACTTTCCAATACTTCTTTCTTTATTTCAAATTTTGAGGAAGTACTGATATATTTCTCAAATATCGTTAACATCCTAAATTTCACACCGGTAAAAACGATATTAGATTAGGACTACATATACCTTTTTTAACTGAGATTATTACCAAAATGTTTATATTACTTTGAAAAGTAACATATTAATCCAGATCAAATATATAATTTAGATCCTGTAGCTTTTTATTGTATTTAGAATTCATTTTAAATTTAATATAATATTTATCTTTTTTCTCAATTTCTATCAACTTCCCGTATTCATATATGAAAGATAATAAAGGGCCGTAATCCACATTGTCTCTGATTGCAAAATCATACTCTTTATCAAATTCAATGGATTGTTCAATTGCCTCCAAGACCTCTTCGATATGCTCGTTCTGCTTTGCGGATATCAGAATTACCTCTGTTCCAAAGCTTTGAGCATATTCAACTTTTCTCTCTATTTCAGCAGGTTTTAAATCTATTTTATTTATTATCGTGATTATTTTGGACTTAGAGTGCTCTTTTAGAATCTGATACGAAAGATCGAATTTTTTATTAAAAACGTCTAAAGGATCAGTGCCATCAATAATCAAAAGCACGAGATCGGACCTGTATATCTCTTCTAACGTAGCGCTAAAAGATTCGATCAACCATGGCGGTGTATTTTTGATAAAACCGACAGTATCTGTAATTAGCACTTTTTGCTTTAATTTTACTTTTGCTATTTTTGGAACCAGCGTTGAAAACATGCGCCCTTCTATCAACACGTCCTCTCCCGACAAAGCTTTCATTAATGTGCTTTTACCGCTGTTTGTATATCCGGCCAGACTGACCAAAAAATAGCCTTTTTCATTTCTGTTTTTTCGCTGTATATCTCTCTGTTTTTTTATCTTTTCAAGTGTGTCATTTATCTTCTTCATCTTTTTCCTTATGTGATCCAAGTACTGTGAAGCATCATATTCTCCAGCCGCCATAAATCCTGGATGCTCTCCTTTTTTAGACTTGTGCACCCATTCTTTCAGTAGCGGAACCTCATACTTCAGTTTAGCCAGCTCAGTTTCTAATCTTGCTTCAGTGCTTTGTGCCCTGTCCCTGAATATCTCGATAATGAGCCTGATCCGATCTTCAACTTCTATATCCAGCTCTTTTTCAAGGTTATACCACTGCGTAGACTTCAAATCCCCGTTAATAATAACTATTTCGGCATTGTACAAGTTCTTTATTTTTTTAATATATTCAAGCTTTCCGAAGCTGATAAAGTATCTAGCAGTGTTCTCTTTAAAATACACAGTTTCTAGGATATTAAGATTCAAAGATTCTGCAAGAGATAAAAACTCTTCATCATGTTCCTTACTGACTAATATCGCTCTTTTTTCATCCATTCTTCTAGCTCTCCTAACAAATAAAAAGATCCAGTCACTACTATAAAGTCTGAACTGCCAATCGCAAATTTGTACGCTTCAACTGGATCCTTAAAAGCATACACGTTTTTAAAAAACTTTTTAGCTTCTTCTTTCAATAATTCTACATCTTTTTTCCGTATATCCTTAACTTCAGTTACTATTACACTCTGAGAAATCTTGCTTAAAACCTTGAGAAACTCCAATGAGTTCTTGTCTTTTAGCTGGGTCACAAGCAATAATGGTTCTTTCCTATAGAATCTTTTGATTGTATCAACCAGCACTTCGGCTGCTCCCGGATTATGGGCAACATCAAATATGATCAATGGGGATCTGCTCTTTATTTCAAATCTACCATTAATCCTAAAGTTTCTAAATCCAGTTTCTATATCATCTCTTGATATGTCTACACTGGAAAACTCTAACATACCCAGTGATACTAGGGCATTTTTCATCTGATACTCACCAGGGACTGAAATAGTTATGTTATAGTTCTCTTTCATCCCTTCCACGTAAAAACTGGTTCCTGATTCAGATATCTCTACCTGCTTAGGCTTATATAACTCTCCAATAGAAAAATATGGAGCACCTTTATCTTTCGCTATTTTTTTTAGCGTTTCTAGAGGTTCTGGGGCTATTTGCCCGAATACTACTGGTTTTTTTGATTTTATGATCCCTCCCTTTTCACGTGCAATGTCCGTTAGTGTATTTCCTAATTTGTCGGTATGGTCGAATGATATAGAAGTAATTCCCGCCGTTTCTGGGACTATTATGTTTGTTGCGTCAAGTCTGCCTCCCATCCCAACTTCTATTACTGCATATTCAACATTCTTACTCTTAAAATAATCAAATGCCATAGCTGTCGTTACCTCAAAAAATGTTGGCTGAGATCCTTCTTTTGCAAATTTTTCGATGACTGGTTTTTTCCCCTTGATCCAATTACTCATATATGAATTCTCTATAAAGTGATCCATTGCCATGACCCGTTCATTAAAATTCAGTATATGAGGGGAAGTATAAAGCCCTGCCCGATATCTATTTTTAAGGATTGAGTAAAGCATAGTGCAGGTAGATCCCTTCCCGTTTGTGCCAGTGACATGAAAAGATTTGAAAGATAGTTGTGGATTTTGAAGTTCAGAAACAAGATTCTGCATCGTGCTTAATTCTAGTTTTACTCCATATCTGGATAGTGAATATAGATACTCTAGATCTTCCATACAGTGAGATATTTCGAATCAGTATTAAAAAATTGCTTTTTATGATCTTCTCTAAGAATAATAACTATGTGCGCCCAATAAGTTTCAATCCAGTTTCTATTACTCCAAAAGATTGTAAATATATTTTTTTAGTTTAAAATTTCGTTGTTTGTCGATATTGTTAAATATCAGCATGATATAATATTATATAATATGAAAATAGAACTCGAGGAAAAAATAGCTGGGGAGATAGTTTTATCAGATCATCCGGGATTGACTATCAAAAAATGGCGTGAACAATTTAAAGTTTCCCAACAGGAACTGGCTAAAATCATGAATATATCTTCATCAGTAATAAGCGACTATGAAACTGGCCGTAGAAAATCACCCGGAGTATCTGTGGTTAAAAGGATAGTTGCTTCTATAATACTTGTCGATCAAAACAAAGGCGGGGAAATTATAAAGAGATATACAGAGTCATATGGGTCAGATGCTATCCTGGACATAAGGGAGTTTAAGAGCGGTATTAAAGCCTCTGAAATTGTTGAAAAAATAGAGGGTAAAAACTATACTGAAAACATAGATCTTTCACGAATAATTTTTGGATACACAATAATTGATAGCATAAAGGCCATTTTAAGTTTCAATGCATATGATTATTTGAAAATATATGGATGGAGTAATGAACGTGCCTTAATTTTTGAGGGGGTAAAATATGGAAGATCGCCATTAATAGCAATTAGGGCCCATCCTCTAAAACCAGCATTGATAGTCTTTGCTAGGCCAGATAATGTGGATCCTCTGGCTATTAAGCTAGCAGAGCTTGAAAATATACCTCTTGTCTCTACAAAATTGGATATAAATACCCTGATAAACAGGCTTAGAAAAATTTAGATCGGATGTGTAATGAGATGGATAGAAGAATAATATTGATCGGTGCAATCATTGCGGTTATCAGCATATTGTTACTGGTCCTTTATGTACCTATCACGACACTCAGCGCAACACAATTGTCTGAACAGTATAACAAAAGTAATGGCACATATGCATATTCAGAAGGAACGATTCAGAAAATTTCAGGAACTATTGAAGCAATAAGATATATTCCTTCATTCAATCTTACCTTGGTTACCTTAAACAACGGAGACGGATCATGGCTGGCAGTATTCGGAAATGTCACTAGCAAACTAAACGTCGGAAATGACATAATTGCTGTTGCAACATTGATTAAATTACAGTTTCCACTTAGAGTTTATCTTGATGTTATAACTGGAAGTTTTCTGCAATATGCGTGGTTTTGTAATGTTCACAACATCATTTTCTCTGGCAGTTATGATTTATTTTTCAGCATATTCATTGTGCTAGGTGTGTTAATTGCGTTATTCGGTGTTTTTAGAAAAAGACAATGATCTGCAGAAAATGAAGAACCAGTTCGATGCAATGTTACTATGACAGAAATAAAGCGTTAAATTTATTACTATTTCCTTGCTTTTTTATTATGTATTAAAGTGCATTGGTGATAGTTTTTCTTTAAAAAGTACATACCCCCTACACTTTTAATATCTTGGAGATCCACTACTTTCCGATACTTTTTAGTTATGAGTATATAAAGGTGGTCTAACGATTTGTTTCTGGCATTACCCAGAACTCTACTCTATGTTTTTTTACAACCTGTTTGTTTTACTGCATTTTTTCAGTAAGATGGGGCATCTGCCATAGTTAAAATACATATGATACAATGATTTGCATGAGCATAGGTCAGAATGTAATGGTCGGAAGCGGTTATGAGTATATATATAGAGCTGATAAAGGGTGGGAATTATAAGATTGCAGCGGAATGGCTTTACTCCAGGATTAAGAGGGCCAAAAAATCAATTGGGGCTGATTGACGATGTTTTAAGAGAATAGTATAAAAGCTATTAGAACAAGATATTTCCGGATGGGATGAAAATATTGTATGCATCAATGAGCACATAGAAAAAGATGCATAAGAGCGATATTTTCAAGTTATTCAATTCGTGTGAGGTAAAAACAGATAATACAGAAATGTTTATTTATAGTCTTGGATAATACCATTTAAAAACATGGAAAGGAGCGTTATGAGAACATGGAAAAAATGTACGAGTATTTGAGCTTGACTATGATAATCTTCGGATTTGTATCTCTTTTAGCCGGATTATTTATAACTTATACTATCCAGGCACTAACAAACATGTTTTTCTTTGAGGATCTCTTCATTGGAATCATAATGTTTTTCCTGTTCATAATAGGTAGTATGATAGTCTGGATATTTGGCACAAAATCCAGAAAATAAAATAATGGAGGACAAAAATATGGCGGATTCAACAGCTACAAAAAACCAGATAGAATTCATAAGAAAGCTTCGTGAAGATGATAGAGATAGAGAAACTAAGGTAATAGAATATTTGAATAATAAAGGTAAGGACGATGTTAAGGATCTATCCATGCAAGAGGCCTCTGAACTGATAGATTCTCTGAAGAAGATCAAGGGGCCTGAATCTGATAAGAAAGATGCGCTTGCAACTGGAAAGCAGATCACATTTATTACAAACTTGCAGGATACCGAAGAGCGAAAGAACCTGATAATCAGTTACCTGGCAGAGAAAAAGAAAGAGAGCATAAACAGCCTTACTATGTCCGAAGCATCATCTTTAATAGACCGGTTAATGCAATTAAAGGGTGGGCCTAGAACAAGCAGTGCTGATAGCTTAGCCACAAAAAAGCAGATCCAGTTTATCAAGAATCTTCAAGACACCGATTCAAAATTAAAATTTGCGCTGAGTTACCTGAAGGATCTAAAAAAGATGAGCGTTGATGAGCTTACAAAAAAAGAAGCATCGACACTTATTGAAAAATTGAAAGATCTAAAAAAATAGCTGCTTTATTTTTTTAACATTTGCGAGCGGGTATGTTTCGCAGATGGAATAGGAAAGCGAGCGAAATGGTACAGTGCATAAGAATATACATTGATTCAGAGGAAACAAAGCGGCCATGAATAGAATGGGTTCCATTGGTCATCAGTTAAGGACTTTTATCTAATTTAAAAGGCTTTCTAACACATACTCTGATGTTAACACATTGTATTTTTAAGATGTTTTATTAATTTACTCTATTTTTTTCAAAAATTAATGATGATCATAGAAAACTATTAATATTTAAATACATATTTATATGAATAATAATG
>JBMFWH010000058.1:0-8099 GCA_049965455.1 Thermoplasmata archaeon
AACTGCGCAAATATGTATAGGAACGCTTCACAACATTTTTTTGATGGGAGAGTAAAAAAGACTTATGTCCCATAACCCTACAAAAAATAAAATATAAATTTTTAAAATTTTAGCTCCGCAATCACAGCACGACCTGATATTTTGAATATGTATAGAGTTTTAGAACCAGACAGGTTTTTTTCGAGAGTGTTTCTGAATGGCCAATATTCAGAATCTGATATCTTGAATTTCAATATCACGGATTTTGCACTGTTTTTTATTAACGCATCTTTGATTGCATTTGTTTCAAAAGGGATAATCTCCTTTACAACAAAAATGTTTTTGAAGAACGGCGAGGAGCTCAAAGAATCAGATGTGGCAAGAGTTCTCTTTTTTGATGATTCAAAGATCTTTATTCTATGTTCTCTTGTTATTTCCGGGATCAATGATGCGTATGTTATCGCAGGGTCCAGTTCATAAATGTAGTTTTCCAAATGGTCAACAATCTCAAAATTTCTATCTATATTATGATTAAAACATAGCCTATGCTCCCCTGGAAGTATCAATGCACTTTTCTCACATTTTTTCAAAGATCCTAGGTACAAAGACTGTCTGATAATCTCCCCTCCAATAGAAATAAACTCTTTTTCACAGTCAAAGTTAAGTCTATCCTCCGTGATCTGAGCAGGAATGTCAAATGCAATATCTTTATGATCCTTGTACAGGTCTATGATCCTGAGCGGAGACGGAGACAAATTTTCTAGAAGCTGAATGTTCTGGTTTTTGGCGCGGGCGGGGTCTGAAAATATCAGCGTTGAATCTTTTACGTGAGTGATTGTATAAGGATCTTCAGCACTATTGTTTATAAACTCAATATTTTTCCTATTAAACAGCATTGTATTCTTTTTTGCAAAATCCAGCCTCTTTTCATTAACATCTACAGCATATACAAAATTTGAATATTTAGAAAAGAAAAGGCTCTGTATCCCGATCCCACAGCTTAAATCTGCGATAATATCCGTTTTCAATCTCTTTGCTTTGTATTCTGCAATCAGTTCAGGTGTTGCCGTCTGTATCCCCACAATATCCGAATAAACCTGTTCAGAAAAACTCAGTTTCTGTTTTGCAAGAATTCGGGAATATGCGAGCTCATAAAGATCTTCATCTATAAATTTTAAAATGTGGTTTTTGTCGTATCCTTTCTTGATCATATCCATTATTTCTTCTATATTCATCGGCATGTTATTTTACCTCAAAACCTCATCTAATTTATATTTTTTCAAAATCTTTTAAAAAACATTTAAATGTTAAATCATATTTAAGCATGTGATGACTACCGTAGAGTTGATAAGCTCCCCAAAAAAGACGGTCAAGATCAAAGGAGAAAAGCTAGTTTCAGAGATATTAAAAGAGCTGGCATTAACAGCTGAAACGCATATAGTTTTAAAAAATAGTGTACCAGTACCAGAAGACGATATAATCTCTGATTCTGATACTATTCAAATTATTAGGGTCTTTTCTGGCGGTTAGGGATTTTTAGCGACAATTTTCAGGTTTGCGGGTCTTTTTGTCAAATTTGCTATTTTCATGCCGTATATCTCAGCGATTCCTTTATCGTATAATACATCCACGAGCCTCTGTGATATTATGCCGCCCGTAATCACGGTTTTGATATTATTTTTATCTTCTTTGATTAGCTTGTCTACAAGTTCGTTTAAAGGTATTCTCTCTATTATTGTTTTATCTGAATTTAATAACAGAGCCTCTTTTTTTTGGAAGGCATTGTTTAATAGTTCATCAGTCGAATATTGTGGCTTTTTAGGTTCTTGCTTTTCTTTTACCTCTGGTTTTTTTTCATCAGTCTCGTCTTTTTCATCGTCTATGGTATCTGCATATTTGTCAAATGCAGTTTCCTGAACCTCTAAAGCCTTCTCTTTTTCAGAGTATGCTTTCAGCTCTTCTTCCATGCCATGAGTAGCAAGATACTGTTCAATAGTCATCTTATTTCTCAATGCCTTAACGATCTGCTTGTAAGTCAACTCTTCCACTTCTCTGCCTGGAGGAGCACGTGCTATAAAGTCCAGTTCTGCAACCTGCAATAACTCTTTCAGTATCAGATCTCCACCACGATCTCCGTCCAAAAATGCAGTGACGATTCTCTCTTTAGTCAGTTCGACGATCGTTTTTGGAATATTTGTGCCGTTTACTGCAACAGTATTTTTTATTCCATACTTTAACAGGTTTATGACATCTGATCTTCCTTCTACTATTATAATTGCATCTGATTGAGCAACATTAGGGCCTGCCGGCAAATGATCTTCTCCGAAAGTGGTAATTTCCTGGACTTCTACAGTGTCTCTAACTACCTGTATCAGGTCTTCACTCACATTTTTGCCCTGCGAGATCAGGCTGCTCAAAAGCTGTTTTGCACGCTCTATAACTTTCTGTCTCTTTATGAGCCTGATATCTTCGATAGATAGTATCTCTAAAGAAGCTTTGCAAGGACCTACACGGTCAATAGTTTCTAAAGACGCAGCCAATATGGCACTCTCGACCTGATCCAAACTGGAAGGAATGTATACTACTCCCTCCGATTTACCTTTTTTAGAGTCTATGTCAACTTCGATTCTACCAATTCGCCCACTTTTTTGTAGATCTCTTAGATCTAGCTCATCGCCTAATAAACCTTCTGTCTGCCCAAATATGGCACCTACCACATCTGGTTTCTCTACTACACCTTCTGCAGAAATCTTAGCTTTAATAAGATATTTAGCTGCATTAGGATCTACGTTCATATTTTTCACCTCAGTTCATACTTTTTTAAATTAGGAAAAATAGGTGATTTATTCACTTAAATCTAATCCGAACTCTCGACATTTTTATGCCAATTTAGCGTGATATTGAATTATGATGAATTTAATCATTAATTATTTTTCCTAATCAAAATGAGTAATATGCACAAGTTAATAAATGTTATTATCTATTGTAATAGGTCGCGATTCTGAAGTTAAGTTTTCATAAAAATGAGTATTAAGCGTAATTTTTACCGCATTTAAAGGATAGATAATATATTTTATTTTGTAATAACAAATTAAAAAAATATTGTATTAAAGGCACTCTCTTTTATATTGCCACTTCATAATCGTAACCAGTTACTATCTACTTTTATACATTTGACATGTTTATACAAGTCACATAAAATTTATATAATAATATGTTCTATTTATTATGGCATCTGAAAAATATGACTAAAGAACTAGATACACAATTAGAATCTGCAAAGATCGTATATGCTAATTCATTAGCTCGGGCTATACAGAATGGCATTAAAAGCGAAGAGAGGAAAATGAGCTATGAAGAAGCATACGTAACAGCAATGCACATCCTTAATTTTTTCGGGTTTCAAAATCGTATTATTGACAATTCATTAGAGCCTGACGACCGTGATATATTTTATATTATGGAAGATGTGGGAATATTGGAAACAGAACGTGAAGAAACTACATTATATGATGGTAGAGAGTGGCGAATACATTACTGGATCTTGAACTATAAGAGAGTGTATGAACTTAGAGAAGAGCAAAAAAACGTGATTGAAGAGATAAAAACAGATATTTATAGCGAAATGCCTGAAGATGTTTGGAACAGAGGAGAGTAATGATTTATGCATATAGCAGTTATCGATTTTGATAGATGCCATCCTAAAAAATGCAATCATGAATGTCAATATTACTGCCCGCAAAACAGAATTGGAACTCAAACGGTCATGTTTGAAGAGGATTATCCCAAGATATACGAAGAACTGTGCGTAGGATGTGGAATCTGCGTACATAAATGCCCGTATAGTGCCATCAAGATTCTCAGTCTTCCCGAGGCTCTGAAAAAAGATCTGGTGCACCAGTACAGTGAAAACGGGTTCAGGATATATAAATTACCGGCTATAAAAAAAGGAAAGGTCATAGGGCTGATAGGGCAGAATGGGGTGGGCAAGACTACCGCACTGAACATACTGTCAGGAACTTTAATACCCAATTTTGGGGATTTTGATCATCCGGGATCATGGGACAAGGTTCTTGAATATTATTCAGGGTCTGTATACGCAGATTACTTTAAGAAAGTGAGGAACAAAAGACTGAAAATCGCTTTGAAACCACAGTATGTGGATAACATACCTAAAAAATATAAGGGATCTGTGAGGTCTTT
Source organism: Thermoplasmata archaeon (assembly GCA_049965455.1). Lineage (GTDB taxonomy): Archaea > Thermoplasmatota > Thermoplasmata > Thermoplasmatales > ARK-15 > JAVRLB01. Next base: position 4,183 of record JBMFWH010000058.1, read on the forward strand.
GTTAAAAGACCTATCTGAAAAGTCAGATTTTGAATCTTTGACAAATTCACTGAACTTAAATAACTCGCTAAATAGAAATATTGAAGATTTATCGGGTGGAGAACTGCAGAGCCTGGCAATTGCAGTCACACTTTTGAAAGACGCGGACGTCTATTTTTTTGATGAGCCATCTTCGTACCTGGACATAGCACAGAGGCTAAACTTTGCAAAGATACTGAAAAACCTGGCAGAGCAAAAAAGCGTGTATGTGATCGAGCACGATCTGGCAATCATCGACTTTCTTGCTGATGAGGTACACATACTATTCGGCGAGGAAGCGTCGTATGGTATAGTATCAAACCTGTTAAGCGCGAGACACGGCATAAACTCTTATCTGGATGGATATATAAGAGAGCAGAACATGCGATTTAGAAACTGGAACATTAGCTTTTCAGTGCATCCGCCCAGTGCCTTTAAAAATGTGAAAAGCTTGATTTCCTGGGAGAACTTGAAAAAAGAGTATCCGGATTTCAAGCTGAACGTCAGTGCTGGGTCATTGGCGGCAGGACAGGTTGTGGGGGTAGTGGGACAGAACATGACCGGGAAAACAACGTTTGTAAAGATCCTTGCGGGCGCGATCGAGCCTTCTGAAGGCACGGTAGATAGCAAGATCAAGGTCAGCTACAAACCGCAATATATAAAGTTTGAAGATGAAAAGATAGTATATGATCTATATAAAGAAAAACTGGACAAGAGAATGGATGACAGCTTTTACAAGGCAGAGATAGAAAATCCTCTGAACCTGAAGCTGTTGATGGACAAGCCTATGCGAGCCCTGTCTGGGGGCGAGCTACAGAGAGTGGCAATCGGATTGTCGCTGGCTATGGATGCAGAACTGTACCTGATTGATGAGCCTTCTGCGTACTTGGATTCTGCAGAAAGGATATCTGTGGCAAAAATCATAAAAAGGGTCATAGAGAAAAATAAGCAGACTGCACTGGTGGTGGATCACGATGTTTATTTTCTGGATCTCATCTCTGATTCTATGCTCGTATTTTCAGGAATACCCGGCAAGGAGGGTAATTCCAATGGCCCTTATTCGATGAGAGAAGGCATGAACATGTTCTTGAAAACTGTGAACGTGACATTCAGAAGGGATGAAGAATCAAAAAGGCCTAGAATCAATAAGCCTGGCTCTTACAACGATAGAGAACAAAAAGAAAGAGGAGAATTTTATTACAACTAGCCATGAAAAATAATATATTTAAGATGATTATATAGGCACTCAAAAGCTCCCGTGGTGTAGTCCGGCCAAGCATAAGGGACTCTCACTCCCTCGACTCGGGTTCAAATCCCGACGGGAGCATACAGAACGGTGCTGGGAGCACATGGATTCGTACCTTTTATATCACTCCCTTCACTCAGAAAAAACTTTGGAAAACGCCTTCTTACCTCATTTATCGCATCACTCTGGTCTAAATGCAGATAAATCTGTGTTGTTGACAAACTTTCGTGTCCTAAAAGCTTTCGTACACTCTCTGGAGACACTCCTGCTTTGAGTAAAGTGGTGGCATATGTGTGCCTCGCCATGTGGGCATGGAAGTGAACCCCCACTTTCTTGCTAATTTCACTGATTATTTTTCTCATATAACTATATGTCACACGTCCTTCCGGAGATGTGAACAGATAGTTAACATCGGTCGGTAACCGGATCTTCACATAATCATCGATTGCCTTTTTGGTCTGGGGTGGTAAATAGATCTCTCTTTTTTTTCTGTCCTTTTCCTGTGACAATGATGGTATCTTCATATATGTCTCCAAGCTGTAGATTTTGAAGCTCTTCCACACGCACTCCAGTGCTAAATAAAACACTTAAAATTGCAAAATCCCTCTTTGCTGTATATCCTGCACAAGCTTTGAACAACTTTTCTTTTTGCCTCTTTCAAAGAGTCTAATTTGTCCTGGTAATTAAATTCCAGATATCTGTCAAATAGATTTATGATTATATAATCTCAGCTCTTCTAACTATACAACAATATTTATAAAAATAAAAAAAAGATTATTTGCTGAGATAAATGTAAATCGTGTCCATTCCGCCACCATATATTGGGTTTTCTTCATATTGCACTCCGTGCAAGTTGGGAGAGTAGAACCAGTATTCATTGATCTGCTCAGTGTAAGTGTAAAATGTCAAATTCACTGCAAGAACCTCCGCCTTGTCATACAGGCTAAGAGCCAATGTTGCGTTTCCTGTGTTCTGCGCCTCGGCAAGGTACTCATTTAGTAGCGAATCTTCCTTGGCCTGGTTTGCATGTCCATTTAATGTCAGCACTGTACTGTTCCATCCGCTGGCAGATCCGAAAAAGCCGTTAGACTGATACATAGGAATCATATAGTCTGACGGGAATGGATAATCTGGAGCCCATCCAGCCAGATATATGGGAAACGGGTTCTGGTCTGGCACAAGGTATTCCATCAGGTTCTGTTCATACATTGGCGTGATCACGATGTTAGAATCGATGCTGTGTATGGTATTTGCCCAGTCTTCAGCGGCAGCAAAGTTGACTGGATCTCCGGCATCCACCTCTATCGGCATGTTTACGCTCATATTGTAAAGTCCTGACTCCAATAAATATTGTCTAGCTATTGTCAAGTTGTAAACTGGCACTATTGCGCCTCTCTCTTCAAGCTGTGTTGTATTTAGGTACCCTGGCATGCCATATGGTATCCCGCCAGTGTAATGGAACGCAAAGTATGCACTATATTTACTGTTGCCTATTATGTTGTTAATGTAATTAGTGTAATTAAATGCGTATGCAAATGCTCGTCTAACATCCAAATTGGTAAAGTAATATTGCGGAATATGATATCCTGTTCCAAGAGTAGATAATAACGTACCATTTACGTTAAAATTAAATTGCCACCAATCTATTGTAAGAGTTGGAAAATAAGTAATCTTCATTTTTCCTTCTGCAGCTAGGTGTGCCATAACTGGATAGTCATAGTTTGGTAAATTGTCTGTAATGTCAGTCTGTCCGCTTTCTGCAATCAATAGTGCTGTTGAAGGATCTTTTTCCCACTGTATGTAAACAGTGTCGTTAGCCGTGTGGTTGTAACCTGGAACTCCCTGTATTGGTGAATAATATGGGTTAGGTAATAATGTGATAGCCTGCCCGATCAGGTAACTTTTGATCATGTAAGGGCCAGAGCCCATAGCATTGTATCTTACATAGTTGTTATAGTCTACTTCATTACTCTGGTTTGAATATGCTGCAAATCCTGATGAAGTGAATGATATTCCAGCTCCGTGAGCAACGAGCCAGTCATAGTCCATAATAGCTCCACCGAGCGGATCAGCCACGTAATCAAGAAATGCTGAATCAGGCTTTAATAGATGGAAGGTTACGGTCTGGGTTATATTATCTACGGTAATTGCGTTAGTAATGTTGTAGTACGATGTTGCATTAGGCGCGAATCCACCTCCTGGCAACAGGTCCTGCGCAATGATCCAGTCAGGCGTGCCTGGAGATCCTTGCACAAACAGCAGAGATCTTACATAGCTTGCATACACGTCCCATGCCGTGAGTGGATCCCCATTCGCGAACTTCAGTCCTGATCTTATATGAAACGTGTAGTTCAGGTAATTTGGAGATATCCCGCCATTTGCGACAGTGGGAATCTCTGTAGCTACCATAGGAAACAGTTGACTGGTTGAGGAACCATTGTATTGTAAAAGAGTCTCATATACATTTGCGATGATCTCCATACCCACTGTTTCATACTCAATAGATGGGTCAAAAGAGTATGGTCCTCCAGGAACTACCTCTGTTACTATTATTTCATTTGGATTTGTTACTGGGACAGTGCTTGTTTGAAGTTTGGCAGTTGAGTTAACCACGATCGTGGTCAGGTATGTTGTGTTCTGATACTGATCACTT
>JBMFWH010000059.1:0-8019 GCA_049965455.1 Thermoplasmata archaeon
CTGGAGCTGTTTATCGAAGCGCAATCTGGTTCTTTTTCTCCATAAATGAATAAATGAAACTATCAAAAAACTCAAAAGTGATCGGAGATTCTGATAATGTAAAAATATTTTTATAGACTTGGATTATTCCCTCCTTTAATATTCAATGAGGGGGGTTTCATGAATAAAAATCTAAAGATGCTAAAAAATAGAGTATTTAGAATAAAAAAAGTAAGATCAATATATAGATATGCATTAGTTTTATTTGTTATTTTTTTGTTAATAGGAACAAATCTTACAGTTTATGGAAAAAACATGGATAATGAATCTAATAATAATTACTGGTGGAATGATGCCTTTAGTTATAGAATACCTATTAATGTAAACGTGCCACAGTGCAGAAATGTAACAGTACAGATTACTTTAGATGATAAAGACTTTTATTACAATGATACTCCATCAAACGGTACTGGCCTAGCATTTGTATATAATAACACAGTTTTGCCGTACGTAGTTGATTCATGGAACTATGGTGGCATTTCCAATCTATCTGTTTTTATTCATTCTAAAAGGGCCGGAAAAACGGTAATTTGGCTTTACTATGGTGAAACAGGAAATGAACAATACGACCCAGCTTATTCTAAAGATACTCTGTTACAAAACATCACATATGTGTTCAATAATACTCTACCAACAAATGTGTCAGTGAAAGGTGAATATAATTTTGAGAAAATACAAAGCAATATAATGATCGGAGATAAGATAAACTCAGAAGGAGGGAAATTGATATTAACATTTCCCGCATCTGGATTTAATGCAATTAGTTTTAACTATTATTCTTCATACAACATTTATGGAAAAATTAAAGTTTTTACAAACAATACGATATCAACAATAGGATATTTTAGCGGGTTCAGATCTTATTTTTCAAATTTTAACAGTTCTGATAATGTCTCTATAGAGCTATATAACTATTATCCCTATTCAGAAATATATATAGATAATGTATCTTTATATACTTACTCAAACATCACTATTGATTCATTTACAAACTCAACTGTTCCAAACGCAGTAGGTATCTTTGGCAGCGTTCAAGTTAATGCGAATGGATATGTTGGCAACTGCCTTCAGATCTCGCAAGTTTCTGTGCAGCCCAGGTCTGGCAGTATCTCTACTTTTTTCAATTCTAAAAATATAAATACTTTGCAGTTTCAATATAATATTTCTGGGTATCTTATAAATGCTGAACGTGCAGAATTAGGAGTCAATATTACTTTTTCAGATAAAAAAGTATTAGAATACATCTTATTTAATATTAATTCAACAATCATTCCAGATAAAAATTTAAAAATAATTAATTTAACAGCCAATGACACAGATCGCTGGCTTGACTTTAATAAAAATATCTACAATGACTCCAAAGGATTCGATAATGCAAGCATTGAAACAGTATCATTTTTCATGATCAGCAAAAGCTCTGGCTTTATATCATTTACAGCAGGCATAGATGATCTAGAGATATTATTTAGTACTTCTGCTTTCGCTACATTGGATTCTAATCAGCTAAATCATCAGCCACAGCTTTATATTGATTACCCCTATTCAGGCGCGACAGAATCTATGCAAATCCAGATTTATGGTCGTGCCTACGATCCGGTTGGTATAAAGGCGGTATATGTTTTATGGAACAATTTCACTTATAATCTTAGTTTGGTAAGGCATATAGAAAATAATAAAGAGATGGTATTTTGGAGCTTTTTGTTATCCAATAGCTCTAACTTACAAAACCAGACCTTTAAAGTGGAAGCCTACAACAATTACAATATCAGCAATGAAGAAAGCATAAATATAAATCTTATTCAGACTGGTATTTCTACAGTCCAGATCAATTCTATGAAGAACGGCACAGTTATAGCAGGGACTGCAAATACCACTATTTCCGGGTCATCGTTCAACATACAAAAACTTGTGTTTCAGATAGACTCATTTGATTACGTACCATCTAATATCAATCCTTGGTCCATAACTTTCAATTTCAGTGCCGCCAACAGCAAATATCAAAGTGGCTGGTACGTGTTTTACATTGTGGGAACAGATAAGTATGGCACAGTATATACATATAGATCCATAAACTACATAAACATGGGCCCAATAATCAAATCAATCTATTTTTCACCGGCAGTGATCACTGATAAAAGCAATGTTACGATAAACGCAAAAATTGTATCCGATTCTCAGAACCTGACAGTAGCGGCTCACTTCGGCATTAATTCATGCACTCTGTCACACAGCGTATTATTAAAATCAGGTAATGAGTCTATGGTATTCAGTGCATCGATCGGTATATATTCTCTCGGAACAGTCATATATTTTAGATTAATGGTTACGGATCAGATAAGTACCGTATATTCTCCACTTTTGAATATAACCATAGCTAATTCTTATGCGGTAGGGGTAATCAATATTTCCGGGCAGAGAGCGCTAAACAGTTTTCAAACATACAATTTCTGCACAAATAAAATTTATAGTTATTCTGGTGGCTTGGTAGTCAATAATACTCCGTTTTATCTGAACGTTAGTGCAGGCTCTGCAAATTCTATAGTATATTCAAATAACGGATCTCTAAAGTTCAGCTATACAACCCCGCTGGTAATGAACAAGATATCAGAGCTCATATACATAAACATATCCTCATTACAAGGCTCTGCCACCGGATCTTATGTTGCAAGGGTAAACTATAGTTCTTATCCAGCCTCTCCGATCAATCTTACCTCTTTGCATAAATACCAAAATTATCCTGAGTTTAAAATTTGCTGGATTGATCCTTTATCACCTGTAAATATTACAGGTGCATTTTATAAAATAGGCACAGAACCTGTAAATAATACCGATTATTCAGGTTATGTCTCAGGAATGGAACTAACAAATTTGACTCTTAACATATCCCCAGGGGCACATAATATATATATTTGGCTTAAAAACAGCCTTGGCAAATACAGCTTTACAGAAAATTCGTCATGCACCATAATATTCGAAAACACCGCACCTAAAACCGGAGCGGTAACAGTCAATAACGGTGCAAATTATTCACTTACAAGACAGCTAAACATTTCAATTTCTGGATTTTCGGATAAATATGGCATAGAAAGATATTATTATACAGCATTTACAGCTTATTCTGATAAGTTTAATGTTAGTTATTCTACCTCTTTCAGTATAGAAGTGCCATGTGACGGCTATTATATCATCGAGGTAATGGCTCAAAATTACGCCTTGTCAAACAGCACGCCCGCCTTTGCGTTTATTACTGTAGACACCGTAAACCCTTCAGGGAGATTGGTAATCAACAATAATGCAACATACTCTAATTCCACCACCCTGTCTCTTAATATTACGGGGATAAAAGGAGGGTCGCAGATATCATATATGCGAATTAGCCAGAACATTACATTCTCGGGTAGCTCATGGATACCATACAGTCAATATTATAATTACACCGTAGAAGCCATCCAGCAAAACATAAGTATATTTGTGCAGTTAAAGGCAGCTTCTGGGCGAGTATCAGAAATATTTAACAGTTCCATAATTCTGGATCTCGTAGCTCCTTTCAACACGAGAGTGATCATAGATTTTAATTCCAAGTATACAGACTCTAACAACTTAACTCTGCAAATATTCGGCACGGATAATATATCTGGAATTATAGCTATGCGAATCAGCACAGATCCCACTTTTACCGATGTAAAGTGGCTGCCATATGAAAGCTATTATATTTACCAAGCTAAAAATATTTCTGAAGGATTTATATTCATTTACGTACAGCTAAAAGATGCGGCAAACAATACGAGCCCTGTATTCTATTCGGACATTGCATATTTGCCTTCTCCACCACAAGCGGCAATAGGGGTTAGAGGAAACATGATAAATGGGACTGCATATGTAAACAGCACGAATATATCTCTTGTCTTTAATGTATCTGACGGTAATATCCCTATTCAAAGCATGGAAATAAGCAATTATCCAGATATGAATTATTCTACAGGCTGGATCGGTTACCAAAAAATATATTCATGGCATCTGGCTCAGGGAGCGGGGCTAAAGACAGTATATGCAAGATTTAAGAATGAGTTCGGAAACAGCACAGCTCTGGCATATATAGATATATATTTGGTGCCTCAGATTCAGCAATTTTACGCAAACATACCGCCAGGATACCTGAACTCGAGCTACTACAACCAGACGAATCTCACTATTTCTGGATATTACATTGATCCTGCACCGGTAACTATATCCATCAATAATCACACGGTAATATGTGATGGCAATAGGTTCAAGTATGATCTTCAACTTTATGACGGGATAAATAACGTAACAATAAGAATTACCGATGCTGCCAACAATAGCGAAACCATAGATAAACAGATAATCGCATCTTTTACTGCCCCGGCCATAAACATCTCCGCAATTTCAACATATATTCAAGACAATGAATATGTGTTTTATAGTTATAATGGTACCGTATTGGTAAGAGGTTACATAAACAGTACTATCCTTTTAAGTTTGAGCATTGATGACGAAATTGTGCCCGTAATGCATAATAATAGTTTTATATATCTAAAAAATTACCCTGCAGGATCTTATTATCTAAATTTCACAGCTATTGATAAATCAGGGAACATAGCATTTTTAAGTAAGAAAATCGAGGTTATTACAAGTACACCAGCTATATTGAATTCTACTGTTACAAAATTCAATGAAATAAGCATAAGCACAAATTACAATCTCTTGAACATAACTTGGTATTTGAACAACAAGCCTGTTAAATATGGTACTCTAAATTTTGAGGTACCACAAAGCGGTAAGACACAGATAGTTACGGTAGTGATTTCAGATCCGTTAGGCACAACGATGAAAACATGGACTATAAATGCGCCTTATACAATCTCAGCATGGGACGTATCTATAATCTTTTTCAGTATAATTTTATTATCCACGTTGTACATATATGAACATAAAAAAAGAATAGCTTTATCCAATAAAAAGAGAGAGATTGACGAAAAAGGCATATCCTCAGAAGTTCTGGATATGGTTATGGAAATAGTGTCAAGACATCACAGCGACCTGAAAAAGCGCATATTAAGCATCGCGCTGGACAGCGGCATAGATTTAATAACGTTTAACAATGTGATTGAGATCTTAGAGTCAGAAAAAAAGATTAAATGTGAAAAGGATGAAAACGGGGAGGAGAGAATATACAGGTTATGATAATAAAATATCTTTTAAATTGCTATTATAAATTGTGGATATGCAAAGGTTTATAATTAGTGAACTTGATATATATCCTTCGTGAATAAAAGTACTTTAAAATTATTGAAATATGCAATATCCGCTCTATTGATATTTGCATTGATAAGTTATGTTTATTTTTCTTATTTTTCCAACGGTACTTTGTTTTCCTTAGCAGGGTATATGTTTATAGTACTTTTATTTTTTGCATGGAATCTTGGCGTGGTTTTAAATCACATATCCTACATATATAGAAACAGATCTAGGTCCGCACTCTTATCGACATTTTTTGTGATGATAGGCGCAATAGTTACCTTCGTTACTATCTTATTTCTGGGATTTTCTATCAGCCTATTAAAAACAACATATTTTATTGCATATTTGTTGGCAATCCTTTATTTTGTATACATATATTCGAAGAAAGATGAGAAGATTAAAATTGGCGAATTTTTAATCGTAATATACAACATATTCGGCGTTTTAACAGTGATACCTTGGTACTTTGCAGGATCCAGAATAAGTATATACCTCATATTTCATGCACTGTTATTTGACAATGCATTGTTTCAGATGTATAATTTTTCAGTTTTATCTCTGTATTTTCCACTATTCTTATTGCCTCCCCTTTTAGCGCCATATAAAATGCCGTTTGAGCAGGCATCTAAAAAAATGGGACTGTTGATTTACGGCATTAAAAGGTTTGCATACGAATCTACACGCATCGTTGCTGTTTATTTTATATTGTTCATGTTGATATTTATTCCCATTGCCAACAGCGATGTCCAATCACTCAATTCTCTGTCCAATTATGTAGATGACTCTTATGCCCAGGACCTGAACATGAGTTTCGCAGCAGTAGCGAGCTCTTTTACAGGCATTGCAGTTCCTCCATCAAACTGGGCAACTGAAGTGCAGAAAGAGATAGTGCTCGTAAAAAGTGCAAATATCAGTTATGTCAGGTTTGATATATCGACAGAACTACTCAATAATAGTGCCGGATTTGCAGATTTAGCGACGGCGATATCATGGTTCGAGCAAAACAACACGAAAATAATACTGGCACCAATCGGCAATTTGAGCTGGGCAAATGTGCATCCATCACTGAGTCAGTTGAACAGCACTATATTCTATGAATCAATGTTGCTAGTAGATATATATCATCCAAGTTATATATTCCCGTTTTTAGAGCCTAACGGGCAGTTGCAGCAGGATCTGGGTAAGACAGAACCTGCCAGTGTATGGATACCCATGATCTCTTACACCGCAAAAAAGGTTCATGAAGAGTCTCCAACAACAAAAGTGCTAATCGAGGTAGCAGTAAACTCTCAAGGACCGCCACTATTTAAGGCTCTTGAAAATGCGACAGTTCCTATCAATGCTGTTGGCATAGATATTTATCCTGTACAGAAATCTGATTTCAATGCGTTTTATACCTACTATAATATATCTTTATCAAATCATGCAAGAGAGTTCTGGATCTCGGAGTTTGGAGTGGATTCGCTGCTTTTCGGAGAGAACGCACAGGCTAACAGTATTGGATACATGTTATCAATTGCATCAAAGTACAGAGTATCGGGGTTCTGCGTTTACATGCTGGATGATAATTCTGCAACGCATCTGGGGATTGTGTATAATAGCTATACCTTAAAAAAAGCTTATAATGCCTATACATTTGCAATAAGCGAAATTTCTGGAGTATAAATAAGCATCAAATATTTTTGTTTTATTTCGGCTATGAAAAAGTTCTTTTGACCCGTGTTCCTATGACAGTAGGAGCATGAGATCTGAGAAGCGGTCGACTATTTCATTGAGCCTTATTTATGAGGATAGAGAATAACTGGATCATTGAAGTTTATCACAGATTAAAGAAGCAGTAATTGCAAGGCATAGACAATAAGATCCAGGGATATCTGAGGGGAAAAGCTATAATCGCATGCTCAAAAATTCGCAGTCTTCCTTGATGTTTTTGAAATAATCGCTTTCTTTGAAATTTGGAACATTATACAGTTTTAGATAAAGATCACTAACAAACTTCAAAATTTCAGCGCCCGTGATAGTGCTAGATTTTACAGGCATGGCACCTAGCAGCAGTGGCACCCAATCTCCTTTTCCGAGTAATGGAGGCTGATAATAACGGACCGGCAGGACCGTAAACCTTTTATTGCTCCAGAGCTCTGCTTTATCTTGCTCGAATTCCGCAAACAGGTATTTTTCATGCCAGTTTTTTGAAACTGCATCTTTTATTATTGTATCCTTAATCTTTTCTAATAACAATGATGCATACCCCTTTTTCCGTTCTTCATCTATTATAGTAATGTACCATCCAATAGCGCCAGAAGGCATGCTGCTGAATGAAGTCATGCCGATTACTCTTTCTGATTTCAATACTGCAACATGCGATATAATATCATTTCTGTCATTATTTAGCATCCAAGTAAACACGACGGGATCTATGTAAATATCCTTTTGCTCTATAAATCCTTCATTATATACTTTGATCGCATCTTTAAAGTCAGGGTCATCGGTGCTATGTATCTCTCTGTATTCGATCATAATACAGATAAATAATAAATGTTATTTATAGTTTTTGACATGTTTATTTATCCATTAATAAGCGACTGTATGTCTAATAGTAGGAATTTTGATATCCATGATTTTGCATAGCTCTTTGACAGGGAAAGTGAGTAGAAAGCTTTCTCTATAATACTGCACATACTCTCCCTGGAATCAATAAATGACCTTGAAATAATTCTC
>JBMFWH010000060.1:0-7940 GCA_049965455.1 Thermoplasmata archaeon
ACCTTTTTTGCTTTTTCAAGATTGTTCTTGATTTCTGAGATAGAATACGCAACACTGACAAATATGCCTGCATTATCATCCATAATCCTGAGGATCCATGAGCTCTTGATCATGTTCAGCGCAGAAGGATCTTTAGCAATGATCGCATATATAAACAGGTCTACTTTAGAGAGGTCTATGATCGGAACTATGCTGAAAACCGCATAATTTTTCATTATCTCAAGCCTTTTTTTGATCTTTCCAGAGCTTAGGCCTGTTGCTTTTGAGATCTCGTACACCGAGCTTATAGGCTGGTCTTTCAATACGCTCAGGATCTTAAGGTCGGCAGGAACGAGAGAGGTTATGTTTAATGGCGCCTTTGGAAGATACTTCATTTTCAGGTCTCCATTCTCTCTGACCAGCTCTTTTATTCTCTGTTCAAGAGCATTCAAGTTCTTGCCCTGAAGCTCAAAAAAATACAATTTTTCAAGGCACTTAAATATTGACGCAGTTTCTTCCGTTATAGAATTTGCAGAGCCTTCAAAAGCCAGAAAAATGCTTTTAGCATTGAAATAGTATGAATTAAGGTGCATTTTAAAATCTTTGATTGTGCCGTTATCCATCATCTTTTTTATCCTGTAATTTATGAACTGTGGCGATAAGCCCATCTCTTCAGCTATCTTACTTTTTGAGTATCGTCCGTCCCTTAGCAGAAGTACAAGAATGTCTTTATCTATGCTGTCCATCTAAAATAAGTAAAAAGTTAAAAATATTTAAATTTTCAGGCTCATTTAAAGTTGGCTTTCAGGACTTTCATCATGGCCGGGAAATAAAATACCCTGATCACAAACGTGTCTATTACCAGCGACACAACGAATGCTATTCCCATCTGTTCCAGGAATGATACTGGTATAAGCCCAAGCGCGCCTAAAGACCCTGCTAGTATCAATCCCAGTGAGGTTACAATCTTTCCAGAGGACTGTAAGCCCCTGTTTATTCCCTCCACGTTTCCGTATCTGGCCTGTTCTTCCCGCACTCTAGATATTATGAATACAGAGTAGTCGTTGCCCAGGGACATCAATATCACGAACAGTATTACTGGAATCAGGTAAATTATCGCCTCGTGAAGCAGGTATGTAGATATGAGGTACAGAATGCTCAGTGCCCATGAGATGCTGATAAACACTCCGCTCAAAGATATGATCGGGTACTTGATGTTTCTGAACGATACTGCCAGCACCGCAAAAACCGACACAGAGATCAAGATTGCAAGTTCTGTAAAGTCCCGGCTATTCTGGGCTTGCTGGTCTATTACCCCGGAAGTCAATCCTCCAACAAGTAGCGTTTTATTGTCTCTCAGGGTCTGGGTATATGAAATTGCCTGGCTGGAGTATGGGTTGTAGTTTGTATACACCATAAAGTACGCGTATTTATTACCAGAGGTCAAAAACTGTGAAACGGTCGTGTTTGAAGAGATAGCAGTGCCGTTAGAATATGGCCCTACAATCTCTTTTGTGCCTTTATACGAAAACAGGTATCTTGCTGAGTTTATAAGCAAATTTTGGTCTTGCAGGCTGGAAACATTATGGTTTGGAAGTGGCACGAGAACATATGTTGGATATAGCACATTCTCTCCAAAATAGGTGTCAAGATGGTTGAGCCCCTGCACTGAAGAAAGGTCCTGAGAAAGTCCGGCATTGAAATCGTAAGTTGTGGGTATAGTCACAAAAAACAGGACGGAAGGTATTGCGAGAAGCAGTATTACAAGGATCACGATTGCACTTTTTTCAGTGGATATTTTGGAAGTTTTGTAAAAATAAGAAAATGCAATGTCTATCTCTGTTTCTTTTTTCAACCCTTTCTTCATGAAATATTTAGGCGTGATATACGACAATATTGCAGGCATGGTTGTGACGACCATCACTACCGTTATGATTATACTTATGAATAGTACCGTACCCCAGGTCTCAAAATCAGCAATAAACGCAAACATGCCAAGGCTCACAGCGACAGTCACACCACTGATAAGAACGGTTTTTACGGAGTTTTTAATGGGATCTTTCAATATGCACTCTCTTCTCTTTCCTCTTCTCAGTTCGCTGCGGTACCTGTAAACCACAAACACAACATAGTCTGTGGTAATCCCCAGCAACACTGCCGTAAGCGTATAGGTTACAATATAGCTTACTTTCCCGAAAATCAGGCCGCTTATAATTATTGCGATGTATCCAATGAGCACTGTTATGGACACAAGGGCAAGGTTCAAAAGTGAGAGCTTATAGGAGTATAAGGTTAAGAATACGGCAATGAACAATATGATGTATATGGCTCCAAAGAACGCACCTGACTGTGACGTTTGCTGTTGGGTCTGGTAGTTTATTGCACCGTTTCCAGTCAGATACCCTGCAGATCCAAAATACTCTTTAACAGCAGGAATCAGGGTGGGAGTAGCCGCTGAAGCAGGATAGAATCCTGATGGAGAAATGTATCCCTGCCTTACATTGAAATTTATGAATATTAGAAATGCGGTGCTGTTAGAATTTATGAATCTTTCTGATATGAACGTCGGTATACCAGCCAATCCGAAATGCTCTACATAATTTATTCCAAAATCACCATTTAACGTACTGGTGTAAACAATTGAAGGAGAAATGCTCTGTCTGGTCAAATTTGAGATAAATTGAGCACCAGCATTTAGTAAACTTGATGGAAAAACAGTAACATTAACATATTTTAATACTGAAAATGCGTAAAACAAGCTTGTGTTCTGAGTGTAGTACTCTGAAATTGTATCAGTAATAGCAATGTTAATTCTCTGGGTTATACTAATGTTCGGTGTGCTGTTGAAATTAGACAGAAACAGAGATTCATATGCGCTGTTATTATATCCGCTCTTATTGGCAATAATCATGGTATTTTCATTCACTGTATAGTTTCTGTAAAAGCTTGCTGGAAACTGCATGATAAACGTTGCATAATCAGTGAAATTTGAATATAAACTTGAGATCTGGGCCTTTTTATTTCCGATTACCTGGTCCAGAAAGCTTGCATATTCGGAGTATGGAGATGAAGAGCTGCTGAAATTCTTAATTTTGTCATTAGAGATACTGCCCTGAAAATCAAGCGTTTTATTTGCCATTGATATGTTGTATGGATTGCTGATCACGATCACATAAAGAGAAGAATTCTGCGTGGACGTGTTTGCAAGAATGTTCTGAACAGTCTGGGACTCTGAAGAGGCACTGCTGCTGCTTGCATTGCCGTAATTCACATAGTTTGAATAGTTCATTGTCAAAGGTATTAACAGCAGTATGAAGACTAACCAGATGACCAGAATGATCAATCTTTTCTTGATTAAAGCATCGTAAAGCATGCTATAATGTAATTTATCTATATATTAAAATTAGATTAAAAAAATATTTTAATAAGGTTTAAATAGTACATTTTAAAATGAGTCTTGATTTTTATCCCTAAGATAACTCAGAGAGAATGTGATAGAAAATCCAATCTGCCTCCGTCAACGACTATAACCTGTCCGGTAATAAAATCTGAATCATCTGAGGCAAGGAACAATGCTGCTTTGCTGATATCCCCGGCAGTTCCGATCCTTCCGAGCGAGGTACGTGAAGATATTTCTCTCACCACCTTTTTCCACTCTTCTTTACTCTTTGGTTTTCTTGTAAGGTCTGTATCAATATAGCCAGGAGCGATCGCATTCACATTCACATGAAATTTTCCAAGATCAAATGCATATCTTCTCGTGAGAGCAATCACAGCACCCTTGGTAATAGAATAGAAAGTTGTGCCTTTCAGGGCAGTTCCTATGCCTGCAACGCTGGAGATGTTTATTATCTTTCCTCCATGAAATTCGAAGTTATGCCTGAGTTCTTCGATCATGTAAACCATGGAATATAGATTTGTTTTTACCATCTCTTCAAGATCCATGTAATCACTTGTATTTGTGGTCATTATTCCCGCGTTGTTAACTAGGACATCCACTTTTTTATATTTATCCAGCACAGTATTCACCATACGTTTGGCGTCTTGAATATTTGAAACGTCCCCCTGCAAAAGTAAGCAGTCAGAGTTCAGGTCTCTGACCTTTTTGCATGTGCGCTCTGCCATATCATGATTTTTATTATAATTAAGTGCAATGGTGGAGCCTTCTTTTGCATATTCAATAGCAATTGCTCTTCCAATGCCCCTGGAACTACCCGTTATAAGAGATATCCTATTTTTCAATTTCATATTAATAGATAGAAACTTAAAATATTAAAAAGTTATCTCTTATAGAACCCTTCAAGTAAAGAATTGCCAGTTTTCTGAGTTGCTTGCAAAGTTATTTTAGAGGATTGTATTAAGAGTGAATAACCAGTCTTTTGAACCGAAATAAAATCGAAATTATCATATACTGGTTCCGTATTGAGGAATATAAATCTTAAGATAGATCAGGAGAATATAATTATGGCTACAGTTTATGATGTACTTCCAGAAAAATTAATCGAAGAATTGGCTAAAAAATTTAAAGAAGAAAATGTAGAGATGCCAGATTGGGCTATGTTCGTTTCTACAGGAATACACAGAGAGAAAGCGCCAGTGCAGGAAGACTGGTGGTATACAAGGCTTGCGTCTGTGTTAAGAAAAGTTTATATTATGGGGCCTGTAGGAGCTTCAAGGTTAGCTTCAGAGTATGGTGGCAAGGTGGATAGAGGTACGAAGAAATATCATGCGGCCAAAGGAAGCAGGTCTATAATCAGAAAATCATTTCAACAGCTTGAGAAGTTAGGGTATATTAAGGTGGAGAAGAAAGGAAGAGTTGTTACGGATCAGGGCAGGGCATATTTAGATAAATTATCAGGTTCATTAATCGAAAAAAAGTGAGAGGATATGGAAGAGGATAAAGAGTTAGAAGAATTGCGAAAGAAGAAGCTTGCGCAGATGATGTCACAACAGCAAGGTAGCGAAGCGCAGGAAGAGGAAAAGAGAGAGCGAGCCCAGAGGGCAGAGATACTGAGAGCGATCCTAACTCCAGAGGCAAGAGAAAGGCTTACGAATGTAAGATTGGTGAAACCGGAACTAGTAGAAAACGTAGAGAATCAGCTCATATACTTAGCACAGTCAGGGAGATTGAACCATATGATCACTGACGGAGAGCTTAAGAGTCTGCTATTGAAACTTACAGAGAAGAGTAGAGATATCAAGATAGAGCGGAGATGATTAATAAATATGGCAAGAAACAAACACGTATCTAAAAAAATTAGGTTATTAAAAGTCATGAATACAAATCAGAGAGTTCCAGCATGGGTAATGATGCGCACAGCCAGAAAAGTGCAACAGAATCCACAGCGAAGAAGCTGGAGACGTGGCAGGTTGAAGATTTAAGGGAGTTGAAACTAAGATGGTTGAAGGAGAATTGATTTTAACAGTGCCGCTTCGCAAAATAAGAAAAGCAGAACGTTCTAGAAGAGCCAGCAACACTATTTACACAATACGGAAATTTGTGTCTAAAAACATGAAGGTGCCTATAGACAAAGTTTGGGTAGATCCTAAGGTAAACGAGAAATTATGGACAAGAAGCATAGAGAAGCCACCGTCAAAGATCCAGGTCAAAATTGTAAAATTTGAAGAAGATGAGAGTGTAGAAGTATTGATACCGGAGTAATATAATGCTATTGAAAGGGGAACTACACAACAGTCCATTTGTTGGTATTTTTGTAGAGTGCAACGAAGAGCTTGCGGTTGTGCCGGCAGATTTGAGCAAGGCAGAGCTGGGATTAATAGAAGAATCTTTGAATGTGCCAGTTCAAAAGACTATGTTTAATGGTTCGCCGTTAATAGGCAGCTTAATGGTTATGAACAACAAAGGTGCGGTAATTACTGACTTTGCAGCAAAGGAAGAAGTGGAATTTTTAAAGGATTACAACCTGCTTTTTATTGAAGACAGAATAAATGCCGTTGGAAACGATATTCTAGCAAACGACGTGGCTGCAATAGTGCATCCTGATTTTGAAGAGCGATCTATCAAAGAGATATCAGATGTGCTGGGTGTAGAGGTAATCAAGAAAGATCTCGGTGGAATAAAGACAGTAGGATCTGCAGCATTGATCACGAAAAAAGGCATGTTAGTAAATCCTCAAGTGCCGGATGAAGAATTAAAGTTTCTATCCGATTTTTTCAAGGTTCCAGCAGTAGTTGCGACTGCTAATTTTGGAAGCTTATATCTAGGAGCTTCTATTGCAGCAAACTCGAAAGGAGCCATTGTTGGAAACTTATCTACAACTATCGAGATAGGGAAAATAGAAGAATATTTGCTTTAGAGTGAAAAGACCCAGACACTCAACTCTTTTGCGAGATCTTCTCTTTCAAACTCGATCATATTCCCAACATTTTCTATTCTTTCCTTTGGAAACAGTCTTGTAAAATCATCTACGGGCCTGAGTCCCAGGCTCAGGTTCTTAACTTTATAGTGCATCGGCACTACCACTTTTGGATTTAGAGATTCAGTAATCTTATACGCTTGTTCTCCGTTAATAGTATAATTGCCGCCCACTGGAAGAAACAGGAAATCCGGGTTTTTGAGTTCTTTGATCATGTTTGTGTCTAAAAGATGGCCAAGGTCCCCAACATGCACGAACAAAAAGCCACCGGTTTTGAACTTGAATATGCGCATAGATCCCCTTTTTGATCCATTACTATCATCGTGATAAGCAGTAATTACTTTTCCTTCAACATCTTCAAACTTGAAATCTCCAACTTTATCGACAACTTTAAAGTTTCCAGAAACGACATTTATTGCGTTATGATCAAAATGCTCATGAGTCACAAATACTAGATCTGCATTAGGATTTGGAACAGGCAACCCAATAGATTTACCATCATGGGGGTCTATCACAATCTTTTTATTGTTTCCGATTTCAAAGCAAGCATGTCCGTGCCATTTAATATACATATTATACACCTCTGACAAATAATACAAAATTCATTATTTAAAGTTTTATAATTTTTTTGTAATATGTATAGTCCCGAAACCTTTGACTATAAAAAGAGATTGCTCTTTTATGAGCTCTCTGAAACTCACAGAACGAAAAATCAGGTACATTGTCAGAGCCAAGAAAAAAGGTCAAAGTTACAAACAGATCTCTACAGATCTGAAAATAAGCATCTCAACAATAAAGCGTGTATGGATTTATTGGCTCAATACTAATATTAACTATGAAGAAAGGAGGCAGAAAAGTGAAAGATATTAATCCTGAAGAAGAAAAATTAGTGCTTAAAGCTTATAATGAGCAGAAAGTAGGAGCAAGAAGACTGGAAAAGATAATAGAATACAGATACGGCAAACATATACCACATAACAGGATCCATAAAATACTACTTCAAAATAATTTAGCAAGACAGAACGAGAATAAGAAAAGGCGAAGGAAGAAATGGATCTGATATGAACGGAAGCACAGTCTATCAATGGTACATTTGGATTGGCATACTGCAGAGTTACTAAAGAAAGAAGTATGTGTGGTATTGGATGATAGTTCCCGGAAAATACTGGCAGGTGGAGAGTTTGACAATGCAACAGAAGAAAACAGTATAAATCTGTTGAAGAGAGTGATTGAAGAATATAGAAAAATAAGGATGTTAAGAGAGGTGCTTACGGATCGAGGATCTCAGTTTTACGCGAGTAAGAGGGACAAGGAAGGAGATGCAGAAAATGGATTTGAGCTATTTTTAAAGGATCAAGGAATAAAGCATATATTAGGGAGAGTGAAGCATCCACAGACGAATGGTAAGCTAGAAAAATGGTATGACACATATGAGAAACACAGGATGGAACATGAAACATTTGAAGAATTTGTAAATTGGTATAATACAGTAACTATAGTTTTGCGGTTTTGAAAAAAATTTTATATTATTTTACTATTCATATATTTAATGATAGAGATTCCTGTTTATCAAGGACCTGACAC
>JBMFWH010000061.1:0-7884 GCA_049965455.1 Thermoplasmata archaeon
TTTATGTTTGGGGTTGTGGGGTAGCTTGGCCATCCTATCGGCTTCGGGAGCCGAAGACCCCGGTTCAAATCCGGGCAACCCCATTAATTTTTTTAAACAACAATATTCTGCTAACATTTTTTTCAAAGTGAAAGTTAAAAGATTCAATTTTTTCAATCAGCTCTTTTTTATTGACTCCCCGGCGTTTTCTGCACTGCTATTATTCTGTTCAACTTTAGTACTCTGTGCATTTCTCTTATAATTCCATCTATGCCACTTAGGATATGTATGAACCCAAAAATTATTTCAAAATCTACAGAATTGGTATCAATGCCCGTGTCCTCTGCATTTTTAAGGATAATATCAATATTCTTCAGATTATCAATGGCCATTTTATTTTTTATTATTGCCGGCACTTTTTTGTATAGATCAAGCGCATACACTTTTCCGCTGTTTCCAACTAGTTTTGCAGCAGGTATTGTATAGAATCCCGGGCCGCAACCTACATCCATTACTGTCATGCCAGCACCGATTCCTATGCTTTTCAGAATTGTATAAGGATCTTTTACAGCCCTGAGAATGAAATTGTCATGCATGAACTACATAATTTTGTAACCTAGCTCATTTTCCATACTATTCCTATGTTTTTTAACTATTAAAACTTAATCAGATTTTTAATTTTTGAGAATTTTGATCACTTTTTCAATCTCTTCCAATTGCTTTTCGTTCAAGTCCGCATATGGACTCATTGCATAATTTGCAGGCTTTTTTTCACCGAGCACAAGTTTTCTAAACAAATAATTATAAGACACACTATTAGGTAAGTTCTGAAGTTTTTCAGCTATCAATACCACTTTTTTATGCAGTGAAATATCCATAGAAACATATAATTTATGGATTATTTCTGAAAAATTAGAGATCCCGCATACGCCCCCGGATGCTCCGAGCATTAAACTTTCATAAAGAAGATCGTCCCTTCCTTGAAATATGTATCTGTGCTCTGGCATATGCGCTATATATCTATTGAATAATCTCATGTCCCCTGCGCTGTCTTTCAAACCCACTATATTAGAATGTTCATTCATCAGCTTTTCAACCGTTTCTGGCATTATCTCATTGCTTGAAAAAGCGGGGTTGTTGTATATGAATACTGGAATTTGAATATTACTTGCGATCTCAGAGTAGTATCTGAAAATCGCATCCTGATCAAATTTGAGGTAGTACGGAGTTATGACCACTACCCCATCAGAGCCAATATCAACTGCATTTCTACCCATTTGCACAGTTTCTTCAAGATCGTTCCTGCTTATGCCTGAAAGAAATATCCTATTGTTTGGTAAACTGCTTCTAGCAATCTTTAAAATTTTAAGATGTTTCTCAAATGAGAATAACGTAAACCCACCGGTAGAAGAACCAGGGAATATACCTTCTGCATCGCTTTTTACTAAAAACTCAACAAGTGTTTTTATACTGGGTTCATCGATTTTTCCTTTTTTTACAGGAGTTATCATAGGGGTTATTATCCCTTTAAAATTCATTTTTTTCACCTGCAGATTAATCGAATTTGCCATATATTAAAATTCTTCTTTATTTGATAATTCAGTGTTATGACATACATAAACAAAAGTGCCTGTAACATATTACAAGATTGATTTGTTTTTTTAATTACATAAAAATTGTGCATAATTTTCCCCATATGCAAACTTAGCTTTATAACCGTGACGGATTAGTAAAAAACTATCTAAACCTCAGACTTTATAGCATAACCTTTCATTGCAAATATGCCATTCATCATATTTTAGCCCCTCCTATCTCTTTATAAATATTAATTAACTTAAGCATGGTTTTAACTCAAGCATCAAATAAATGCACCAATTATGCATTTTAAGACTAAAAAACTTTTAAAAAGTCATTGCAATACGTCTATCATCCCTGCAAAGAGATGCGGCTAAAACATGTTTATATAGCAAAACATGAAGAACAGAATGCACACAACCTGCACGCCCTGATAACTTAAAAATACCATTATCTCACTCCATGCAGTCCTTTGCTATCATATACCGTATTAACCGCGCTAGATCATCGTAAATGATAAACAAATCAAAATTCTGCTTTGACTTTTTTAATGATCTATATATAAATTTACAAGATGTAAAACAACATCTTCCTAAAAATGTAAGTTTAAGGCCTTTATCGATAAGTATCCTTCAACAATAAAAATTAACTCTGAAAATATCAACATATTTGTTTCAGAGCTATGCTTTTCAAACATGAAACTGATATATGAATTGCTAAGAAATTGAATTCAATGCATCCTTGAATAGTTCAAAAGAGTTCATAAAATCCTCTCTGGTATAACATACCCTCAAATAAGGGCCTTCCACGCCAAAAATTGTTCCGGGAACTATTGATATCTGGTTCTTGTAAAGATACTCTGATACTGAAACTGAGTCCTGTTCTATGTATGATGAATAATCCATAAAAGTTACTGTTCCTGTGACTGGTTCTAAGTTCCTGTAAAACTTCAATTTGCCCATATTGTTTTTTATGTACGTTATATTTTTACTCATTTCGTTTCTTACAAATTTTAGTATTTCATCTTGATCTTTTAATATGGAGTTGGCAATGTGAATATTGTGCCTTGATACCTGTTCAGTAAATATCCCTTTCAGTGAATTGATCTCTGCTGCCTCTTTTTTGTCCGGTGCCACTATCCATCCCACTCTTACCTCGTCACCGCCATAAAGTTTAGTAAATGTGTTTATTCTATATGTATTTTCAGGATATCTTACAGAATCAAGATTTCTGTAAAACTGCAAAAATGTATCATCTACCACATATACCCTGTAATTTTTTGGGTACTCTATTTCAGTGCCTGTAGGATTATTTGTATTGCTAAACACAAACACATCCCCATCTTTTTCTCTCATTCCCAGCGCCGGTGGATCTTTTATCAAGGGCTCATATTCAGGTATATATGTAACATAATCTCTATGCCCATTAACATTTAAATGATAAAGAGAGAGAAACAATGCTTCAGTAGCTCCATGAGTAATAACCAGATTTTCCGGATCTTCATTATGTAATGATGCGATCGTTTCCTTTAAAACGCTCTCATCTTCCATGCTACCGGATTTAAAATATTTTTCAAGATTAATTCTTCCGCCCATCCCGCTTTGAGACAGATTGTATTTTCCAGGATGAGAACTAATCCATTTCCCTGTATCAAACTTAATCATGAACGGTACTAGCTGCATGCTGATATATAACATTTTCTAAACATATAATGTTCAATTAAAGTTTAGTCAGAACTCAGTTGATAAGATCTGGCTTGCTTGGAATATACCCTTACCTATGGGTCTTATACTCAAGACACTACAATGCTTTTGGAGAGCATCTCAAAGGTGTAAAGATAACTGTAAGAGTATTAATAATGTACCAGTAATGTGCAGCAGTACTATCTCAAAAGTCTTTCTCGATATCCCATCCACAGTACCCGGTAATTTAATAATATGCCAGACAGCCGGAATCAACAATATTACTATCAGATACACTCCTGCAAAGATTGGCAATATTGTGCCTATAAAAACAAGTGAAGAGTATATAATCTTGAACTTTCTGACCCGGATAGAGCCCATATTATCTTCAGGAAGATGATGAAGATATCTTATTGCTGAAGCCATTAATCCCAGAAAAATGGAGATTGTTATATATTGCAGTGTTATTGGATTGTGAAATGCAATTAAAGATCCTAACAAAGGAAGAGGCCCGAAATTCAGAAAAGTAGATATCTCTCCCACACCTCTACGGTAAAGAGAGACTGGAGGAACGATATATAATGCGGAGAATAGCACCGCAATAAATCCTATCAGGAGCAATATGTATTCTCTGGTGACGATCAAGACTATTATCCCATCAATGACTGCAACAATAATTGAGATTGTTGCGGCTAATTTCAGGCTCTTAATCCTGTAATGCATGATAGATATTGAATAAGGTCCTATTGGAAAAAACGTGTTTGCGCTTCTAACATTAATTTTGGCCTTGAAATCTGAGAGATCCATAGAAATATTTATCATTAGTTGCACAAAAATGACCAGCAATAGCAGAAGTATGAATAAGTATGCACTTTTAAATCCCGCAATGCAAAATGCTAGCAGCACTGGTGCCATGGATGTAAAATATAAAAATAACTTTGTGGACTTGATAAAATCCAGATATATTCTGTATCTCTTATATGTGCTCATAGCAATCGCTCTGCGACAAGGTAGATTATCATGAATCCCACTGAAAAATACATGTGCAAAGCTGTAAAATTCGCTGTTTTGACGTCCAATACGTTTCTGTTCCAGTTTTTGCTGTTGAGTGCCACCCTACTCAGCTGGACCGCCCATGGAATCGTCAGAAAAGCACCCAGTATTGGGAAAAAGTTATGGTTAAAATAAACAGCCAGCAAAAAGAGTGGAAATGAGAACCAGATCAGGAACAGGTAATATATCATCGATCCTTTTTCTCTGAGTATGCTAGCTACAGTTCTTACGCCAGAGCTTAAATCATCACTCATATCGCGCCAGTTATTGGCATGCAGTATTGCAACAATTATTAAGCCAAGTGATATAGAAATTAAAATTTCACTTATTTTTATAGTACCACCCTGCAAAATATATGAGCCAAGGAAAATACCAGGCCCAAACGCGAGAAAAACAGCAAGATCTCCTAGTGCCAGCCATTTCCAGCCTATTTTTGGAAGTCCGTACAATAATCCAGTAACTATTCCTAGAACAATGAACGGCCACAATATGGGCATTAAAATTACCAAGTACAGCCCAATAATTGAACCTATTATAAAAAGTAAGATTATATATGTCAGTTCTTTGCGAGGACTTAAAATTCTGTCTATCAGTACCCTTGCTCCGGCAGAGCCCATTGTATTGGGTCTATCCACCACAGAAACAAAGTCAAAATAATCACTTAATGCGTTTATTGCACCATGGATTAAGATAAGTGCTATTAACGAAAGAAGTAAATAATAAAAATTTATTTTACTGGCAAGTATAGCACCGAATATAAGGGAAGTGACACTTTGCTGAAATGACCATGGCCTTAGAGCCCTGAAATATGGAAATTTTTTCTGTTGGTTCAGATCTGACTGCTCGATTTCCAGATTGTATTTTTTTGGCTCATATCTCATATCTGTGACCCGGATAATCTCAGGAATCAGTCGAGCTATGAGCACATGTCCAGATTTGACAAAAAGTGCGTCTTGAGGTATCTTATAGATCAGTGTTCCACGCTCAATATGATAATCATGCGGTTCCCCTAATATCTCCACTCTGCCCGTGCCCTGGAAGAAAAAGTCAGGTTTGTCTTTATCTATAGCAAATGAAACTTTATTATCTTTTAAAATGTTTGTATGTGTTTTTCCACCCTTCTCTATTAAAAAGACAAATCCATTGCTCAGAGCATAATATACCTTTGCTGACCACGGTTCGTTGCCACCAGATATCACCATTGTTTTCCATTTTCTGAGTCTTTTCAAAGCCTCATTTTCCATGCTTTGCTACATAAGTAAACAGTATCTAAATATTTTGATTGTTTTTTAAGGTTTAATATATTTGAAGTAGTAGAATGCTTAAATAGTTCATTTTATATAACTATTGCGTGATAAAATTGATCGTAAAATTTATAGAGATGGAAGAAACAGAATTTGAGCAGTTTAAAAGTTATTTGATTGAAGCATATGCTAAGGACATGATAGATACCGGTTTCTGGGATAAAAACGAGGCAGTGAGCAGAGCTATTGAAGAAACAGAACGGCTTCTTCCAAATGGCGTAAAAACAGAGGGGCATAAATTAATGAGTATTTATGATCAAGATAAGAAGGTTGGATATATATGGTTTGAGATAAGGCAGAAAAAAGATGCATATATCTGGGATTTCTTGATATTTAAGGAATTTAGGGGAAAAGGGTATGGCAAAGAATCTTTAAAATCATTAGAACAATACTGCAAGAAATATGATGTTCCAAAAATTTCTCTGAACGTGTTCGGAAACAATGAAATTGCGATAGAGCTTTATAAAAAGATTGGATACAGGGTCATCGCTATGACCATGGCAAAAGATCTTTAGCTTTTCTATTAAGCTACAATATTTTAGCAATTTTGTTGCTTTTAGGGATTTATATATTAGCATTATCCTTTAAAAATATACAAAGAAGATTTTAAATATTTTAAACCATTAAATTCACCTATGATAACGGTTCTAGGTTTTGGTAAAATTGGAAAAAACATTGTTTCAGACCTGTCAAAGTACAGCACAGGAACAAAAGTAGTAGTATACGATCCTATCACTATAAAATCAAGCGAGCAGAGAGGAAATATTAAGTTCATTAATGCTGACCCGCTTTCCATAGAACACCGCGATAAAGTGTTCAGCCGGGATTCTATCATAATTTCTGCGCTTCCTGCTGAAATGAGACCTGCTGTCTACAGGTTAGCTAAAGATAAACATAGCAAGCTGGTAGATATCGCATTTGGAAACGATGATATTTCAGATTATCTTGATAGTGGTTCAGATAAGGACTATACCATAGTTCCGGATGCCGGAGTGGCTCCGGGAATCAGCAATATTCTTGTAGGAAGATTTACAGCAGAGTTTGACCATGTAACAGATGTTAAAATTTATGTGGGGGGCATACCTGAGATACCGATAGAGCCGCTTGGGTACAAGCTTACATTTTCTTCAGAGAGCCTTGTGGACGAATACGTAAATACTGCAAGAATAGTGGAATCTGGGAAGATTGTAGAGAAAGAGGCTCTTTCAGGCATTGAATATTTTGATTTTAAAGGAATAAGCCATAAGCTTGAAGCTTTTTATACTGACGGCCTGAGAACACTTCTGAAAACCATAAAAGCAGATAACATGTCAGAAAAAACAGTTCGATATGCAGGACATTCTCAAAAAGTAAAATTGCTGAGGGATCTTGGTTTATTTGATTCGGAAGAACGTGTTTTAAATGATGGAAAAATAAAGCCCAGGACATTGATTGAAAGACTTTTTGATGAAAAGCTCATATTTCCAGACATCGGAGACATTTTATTGCTCACGGTCAATGTTTCCGGTATGAAAAACGGAGCTGTTAAAACCCTGGCTGCCAGGCTATTATACAGCGTTAAGGCAAATAAAGAGTATACAGCAATGTCCATGACTACTGGCTGCCCTGCCTCCATCATTGCGCAGCTTCTTGAAGAAGGATACATGAACATTCATGGATTGGTACCGCCAGAGATCATAGGAAAAGACAAAAGATATTTTGATGCAATCGTAAAAAGGCTAGAGGATAGAGGAATAAAAATTGAGATCTCAGATTGATATCATTTCCAAAATTTATTTTTCCATCGTAACTCCTCAATTTTTAGGTAATATCTGATATCTTTTCTCATCTTTTTATTTCTTTTATCTGCTCTACTTTTACTTTCATTTCACCACAAACTTAATATACCATATTACCTATTAGGTAATATATGATTGAACCATGGATGAAAAATATTGTTGAAGGTGCCAGGAAAGAATTTGGAGCTATCGAGATAAAGAAAATAGGCCATAATTATTACATTTACAAGGTTTCTAGTGTTTATGACAAACAGAAAAAAAGAGCTAAAAAAATATCCGGTGAATATATCGGAAAAATAACAATAAATGGATTGGAAAAGAAGAAACCTGTGCCTAATACAAGATCAATTTTTGAGTATGGCAACGCTAAGATTCTATTCTTAGAAGCTCAAGAGATCATACCAGTTCTGAAGAGATTATTTCCAATGCATTGGGAAGAGATCCTGGCAATATCAGTAACAAAGACAATCAGATCCGTGCCTATAAAATATTTAGAGTCTGCATGGTCTAAAC
>JBMFWH010000062.1:0-7683 GCA_049965455.1 Thermoplasmata archaeon
TGGCCAAAGCAGATCCAAGCAACCGCCATAAAGCCATGTAGAGAAAGCAGTCGGTGAGCCGGATGCGGGAAACCCGCAAGTCCGGTTCGACGAGGGGGTTCTGGGTAATGCCAGAACTCTACTCTATAAAGTTAGAAAAGTATTAAATATAAAATAACAATTAATGGCTTGATGGCAGATAATATCATTACGTGGAAGATAATGTTTTTAGGCCCTAAAGGGGCTGGTAAAACCTCGATAATTAACAGGATAGTATATGATGTATTTGCTGATGTTCCAAAAAGGTTTGATAAAGGAGAATTCTTACAAAAAAAGATGGATTGTGAGACTGTCGACGGAAAAGTATTTTTGACATTGTTAATTTCAGAGCAGGATTCTGATAATCTCTATTTACAGAAATTAAAAAACACAAAAGTTGGAATGATAGTAACTGATGTCACGAGTATAGAATCTCTTAATGAGGCAGAAGAGATTGCAGATAAGATTATGAAAGTGGTAGGAAATATAAATATTGTATTTTTGGGGAACAAATCAGACTCTAAATACCATTCTCTATTCTGGGAAGAGGATTTGAAAGCTTTAGCAAATAAATTTAAAGCATCTTATGCAATAGTTAGTGCTAAAAATGGGGATAATATTTTAAACACTTTAAAATGGATCTGTGAATCTATATACAATAAAGAAAGTAGGAAAATAATAGCATGAACACGGCATCTTTAAAAACTAATTTTATAATAATCACTAATAAATCAGAATCAAGTAAATTATATAACAATGGTTTTCTAGGAACTTTTAATAAGAGCAGGTTAAGACTATCATTAATAGAAGCGTGTTATCTTCTAGAAAATAAAAAGGTAGAGATAAAAGACCAGGATTTTATCTCATTATTCAAGTATTCTGCTGCATTAGATCCAAAATTCGGAACAGAGTATTATATATACCGTGATCTTAAAAACAAGGGATATAAAATCAAGGTTAATACAAGCTTTTTAGAGGTTTTGAAAAATGATACAGTTCAGAAATTTATTGCTTATGATTTAGGCTCATTTGTAAAATTTGAAAAAATAGTGGAACAAGTTAATGAATTCGGGAACCACATCATAGCAGTAGTTGACGAGGATCTAGAGATCACCTATTTTATGTTAAGCAACCCCATTTTGAAAGGTGCTTTTAATAACAATATTACAGATAGCTTATCTGGGACATTACTGGAAAAAAATGTGATATTAGAAAAGTCAAAAGAAACTGGTGCATTTGGTAAAAAGTCAGGGTTGCTTATTACTTTATCTTTATTAGAATCAGAATATCTTATAGAGAAAGGAATTTTAGTGTTGAATGGACTAAACAATGATACTTTTTTTAATTATGCCAAAGAAAAAGATGTTTTATTCGAGCTAAAGTATAAAGTGTACAAAAAGATGATGAATGAAGGTCTATTTTTAAAGGCCGGGTTTAAGTTCGGGGCAGATTTTAGAGCATACAGCAAGAGCATGAAAGAGCATGCAGAGTATCTGGTACACTTATTTTTCAGGGAAGAGAAGATGGAAGATATTGCAAGAGGAGTAAGGCTGGCACACGGTGTAAATAAAAAGCTGATACTGACGGACGGTAAAGAATTTATACAGATTGACTGGTATCATCCATGATTATTCTATATATATTGAAGGTTTATTTGGAAGCGCATAATTTTTCTTATTTTTAGGATCATAATCTCCGTTTATTACCAGCTTCAATCCAATCTCATTCTCAAGGTATTCTCTAGAATCTCTGAGTAGCCGATATTCGTCTATTTTTATGTAACTTTTTAGTATGTTGCTGGAATAAAGTTTGTTTGCAAATAGAAGGTCTTCTTTGTTATTAAGAGAGCTCATAAGAGTCTTTCTGTCTTCTTTCAAAGCAAGATCTACAATTTGTTGCCGGACTTCGGTCAAAGTATATATATATACTGTATTTGATCTATTTTTTAGTAGCTCTAATATATGCATAATATCTGATAAAACGGATTCTACATATTCTACTTCATACTCTATATTTTTATTTATCAATTTATTGTTTGGCTCTGGAAAGAGCTGCAAGGATATGAAATCTTCATGACCCAGCTTATGCCAGTATTCTTCGCATATATGTGGTATTACGGGAGACAAACTTATTAGCCAATCCTCCAGTATATTGCGTATTATTTTTCTCCTTCTCTCTTTTCCTTTCCTTTTTTCGTAATATTTTATGTCGATCAAGAAATTGAAAAACATGTCTATGACAGCGTCCCTGAACCTGTACTGCGACATCTTTGCATTTGCATCTTTAAGTTTGGAATAAAACCTAGACAATAGCCATAGATCTAATGAATCTAAATCTTTTATTTTATCTGCTTCAACAGATTCATTAATAAGCTCTTCAAATCTTTCAAATTTTCTTTGTAACCCTTCTACTTCTGATTCTTTCCAGTCCATTTCACTGTCTATATCCGTTGTGGAAACAATATATAGCCTGTACAGATCTGCTGAATATTTATTTGATACGGAAGAGAGCGGCACCACATTTCCTTTAGATTTTGACATTTTAGCGCCTTCTCTTATTAACACGCCAAGTATTCCTAATGCCTTTGGCCAGTAAATTTCTGGAAATATTGCAGCATGGTTCATTATAAAAAAAGAAAGGTGATTGCTGATATGCGGAGTGCTAGTGACCCTAATATCATTTGGATACCAGTACTTAAATGATTCTTTAATATTTTGCATCAATTCTGACGCTAAAGCACCATCATACTCAGCATCCAAAAACAATGATTCAAAAAATTCATATGTGAGATTTTCGGGAGATATGTTGTATTCTCTTATGTAATTGATTATAGTGTACAATGCCATATATATTGTCGAGTCTGAAAGCGATTCGATAACCCACCCCTCTTCAAATGGAAGATTGGTCCCTAACCCCCTTTTTCTTGCGCATGGCCTTTCTCTTAACCAATCAATCACTTCATTGAACTGTTGTTTATATTTTTCAGGATAAATGTCCATTTTTGAGACTAAATTATGTGCAATGGCTTTTAACTTTTGATCTTTGTAGTCAATGAACCATTGTCCATGCACTATGGAAGCAATGACCTTATTGCCGCCTCTGGTTTCGGTTTTTCTGGACAGCTCGTAAAATAATATTGCATTTCCAGTTTCCAGCAGCCATCTCTGAACATTGTCTTTTATTTCAGAGATCTTCAACCCCTTAAATTGGCCACATTTTTCATTTAAAATGCCGTTATAAAACTCATCTTTATAGATGATCTTCGTTGCCTCTTCCAGCTTTGCATCATTTTGATCTTTGATATTCAGTTTTTTACATACCTCTTCGGCCGGTAACATCTTATAATTTGGAAGATCAATTATTTTTATAGGTGTTATATTTAATAGCCCATATTTCTCATTTTGCTTTAAATCTCTTAAGGCAATAAAGTCATATGGCGCATGTGCAGGAACAGAGTATACTATGCCAGTTGCATTATCCGGGTCTACAAACTCTGCCGGCAATATAGGAACGGTTCTGTCAAGAATATCTAACTTTGCAGTTTTATCAATAAAATATGTGCCTTTTAATTTTTCTATACTTTTCACATTTTCTATCTGATACTCCAGTTTTTCAAAAGCTTCTTTTGAAACAAAGTACAGTTTATCAGAGATGCGTACTTTCAAGTACTCTGAATCTGGATTAATCCACAAATTTGTTACTCCGAACAGCGTTTCTGGTCTTAAGGTACTGGCCAGAAGGTATCCGTCTTCAAAGCTGAATTTAATGCTTGTAAATTCAAGTATTGATACCTTGTCTGTATCCCCATCCTTTATATCATCTTCTCCTACTGGATTCTGGTCTTTTATGCTAAATGTTATTGGATAATCCCCCTTCTTTATTAAATTTAAACTATATAGCTTTTTAAATTGCCATTCTACAAATCTATTATATTGTTTTTCTGCTGTATGAAATTTTCTGGTCCAGTCAATAGATAATCCTAAACTTTTAAAGTCTTCCTGGATCTTTTCAGCAAAATAAATTGCAACATTATATGGAGATGTAAAGTCATTTAAAATCTCTTTGATCTTTTCTTCATCTTTTTCGTATAACCTTAAATATGACATATATAAATTTATTATTTCAGGATCTTTGTTTTTTATCATGTCTGATATGGCGAGAATCGGAGTGCCTGAAACATGAAAGGCCATTGGAAACAAAACATTGTAACCTTGAGCCCGCTTAAACCTTGCAATCACATCTCCAACTGTATATGCTCTTCCATGACCTATATGTAACGGGCCATTTGCGTAAGGGTATGGAACGGTAATAAAAAACTTCTTTTTGTTTTTATCTAATTTTGGTTCAAATATCTTTTCAGAGTTCCATAGGTCCTGCCATTTTTTTTCAATGTCACTGTTCATCAGAACATATAAATTAACTTGACTAATAAATATTTTCTTGGCTGAAAATATTATCTGAGGTAAGTCATGTCAACCAGTTTTCATTGAAATTGTTCAAGAGCCATTAAAAGAAACCGCCAAGAATTATTTGAATACTGCTTCAAACAAGTAATTTCCGCGGATCTGTATATTGATTAGCTTGAATTTTGAAAATCACCACAGTGAATTGAAACCCTTTAATTAGAAAATTTGATAAACATTCATCATATATTGGAACCATAAATGAAAGCGATCTCTCTATATTCTGGCGGGAAAGATAGCACTTTTGCGCTATATATGGCATTGCAACAGGGCATGAATATTGAAAAGCTTGTATCTATAAACCCCCTAAACAAAGAATCAGTGATGTATCATGTGCCCAACATAGAGCATACTAAAACCATTGCTGAGGCTATTGGCATACCACTGGACCTTTTTTACCTGAGCGATGATCCAAATGATCTGGAAGAGGCACTTGGAAAATATGATGCGGAAATTGTGGTTAGCGGAGCAATAAAGTCAGAGTTTCAAAAAACTAAACTTGAACGAATTTGCACAAATCTAAATAAGATTTCTTATACTCCTCTATGGTATAAGGATGAACACTTGCTAATAGAAGAGATAATAAAATCAGGATTTGAGGTATATATCTCGGCAGTTTCTGCAGAAGGGTTGAAAGAGGATTTTTTAGGTGCTAAGTTTGACATGCAGCTATTGTCCAAGCTTGTTGAACTGAACAAAAAATACAGGATTAATATCTCAGGAGAGGGCGGGGAATATGAAAGCATTGTCCTTTATGCCCCCTTCTTTAAAAAAAGGTTGGTCGTGAAAGAATACTCCAGAGAATGGTTTGGAAGCTCCGGAATATTTAATATAAAAAAGTTGGAGATATTACAAGATTATTGAGGTCTCAATTTCGCATTGTTTCTGATCACATAGTCATATTTTATATACGCTACAAGCAATAATATGGCAGCGATAAGATCTATTATCCCGATCAGGTTAATGAATAATATTATAGCGAATATAAATGCTAAGATCATGTAGATCATAGTCTTATCTTTCGCATGTACGTAATTGCCGATATTGACAAGATATGGGATGATGTTTAGGCAGTTGTATCCAATGTATAGCACAATTGCGGACACTGCCAATTCCAGCAATCCAGAAAAAAATGCTGAAAAACCAGCATAGAAGGACAAAAAAGCTGTAAATATGCTACTAACCAGTAAGAGAATGCCAAATAGTATGCCTATTATTCCAAAAAATATAAAAATATATCCTGCAATCTTCGTCATTGATTTTATTGTCTCTATATCGGAAGAAATGTAACTGTCTGGCTGCGGCATGCCTTCAGGATACATCTTTTCATCCGCCTCTGATCTGGTCCAGTATTTCTTTGGCAATGTCTACCCGTATCTTGTTTTTCTGGATCATTGCCTGAGTTACCTTTTCGATCTCCTCTTCTTTGGCTCCCGCCATGATTGCAATGTTGCGGGCATGCAAGCTCATATGCCCTCTCTGTATTCCCTCTGTTGCAAGTGCCCTTATCGCCGCAAAGTTTTGAGCAAGCCCCACGCTGGCCAATACTTCTGAAAATTCCTGGGCGGTATTCACATTGAGAATCTTTCTTGCTATCTTTGCCTTCGGATTCGAAGAAGTGGCACCTCCAATTATACCTATTGCAACAGGAAGTTCAATGGTTCCAATCAGGTCACCCTCCTCTGATATTTCCCATTTTGTCAGCGAATCATATCCTTTAAGTGCTGCATAAGCATGAGCACCGGCTTCTATGGCTCTCCAGTCATTTGAGGTTGCCACTATTACTGCATCTATCCCATTCATTATGCCTTTATTGTGCGTAGCAGCTCTGAACGGATCGATCTCTGCAAACTGGTATGCACTTATTATGCCCTCTATCGCATCATCTCCTAGCTCTTTCCTTGCGAATACGGCTTTAGCCCTGGCCAACCTGTAAACCGCCAGATTGCTTAGGATCCTTAGATACACTTTGCCTCCAGTTATAGACTCTAAATATGGTGCTACAGCCTCTGCCATAGTGTTGACGGCATTGGCACCCATTGCATCTCTTACATCCACGATCAGATGAACTATAACCATTGTCCCGATTCCGGAATCCAGTATTCTTACTTCTATATTTTTTGCACCACCACCCAGGCTGAGAAGCACGGGATCCTGCTCGTTTGCAATCTTTATAATTTCTTCCTTGTGACTTATGATTTCAAATTTTGCAGAATATGGGTCTTTAAGTTTTACAAGCTGAATCTGTCCAATCATTAATGGTTCAGTAGCGGTTGCCTTAAATCCACCTTTTATCCTGGCAAACTTTGCAGCATTGCTGGCCGCTGCAACCACACTTGGCTCTTCTATCGCCATAGGAATCAAGTACTCTTTTTCATTGATCAGAAAATTTGTTGCAATGCCTATCGGTATCTCGACCAAGCCGACCACATTTTCAATCATCCTGTTTGCAAGTTGAAGGTCCATGGTAGAGCTGAGTATTTTTAATTCTTCATCTGTCAGGCTTGCAAAATCTTTCAGTATCTTTAGCCGATCATCTATCGATAAATTATAAAATCCAGGGATTTTAGAGATTTTCATTTTAATGAATCACCCTGACCATATTAACACATCAAATATTATATACTTTGTCGTTATTTTTATATTTATGTTTCATAAAAGAGAGTCTTTATTCGATGAGAATGAAATACTTGATTTTTTAGAAGTCAGTGGAGATACGAGCATTTTAGATGCCGGATGTGGAGACGGCTTTTACACAAAAATGTTTATAAAGAGATCAAAGAACGTAACCGCCATAGATTTGTACAGCGATTTTTTTGAAGAGCTCAATAGCATTGGCGTTAAAACATATAAAGCAGATATTTGCACTTTCGATCGCGGAACTTATGATCTTATCTTTCTCGCAAATGTATTTCATGATCTAGAATGTCAGGGGGAAGTATTTGAAAGACTGTATAAGATATGTAACAGTAGAGTAGCAATACTGGATTTTAAGTTAGATACTCCATTTGGTCCACCTGAAAGCATAAGGATCCCTAAAGAAAAGATGATCAGTATATTTGAAGGCAATAAATTTAAGTTAGTTAAAGAGAAAGATCTGAAATATCATTATTTTCTGATATTTAGTAATAGGTCACGATTCTGAAGTTAAGTTTTCATAAAAGCTAGTATTATGCGTAATTTTTACCGTATTTAAAGGGTA
>JBMFWH010000063.1:0-7430 GCA_049965455.1 Thermoplasmata archaeon
TTCTGTATGTCCCTTTATTGAGCTTATTTTTGTTGAATGTTTTATGCTCAAAACCATAGTCCAGAACTATCTGTGTACTTCTTTGAACTGCCTGGCAGTTTCAATGAGCGTTTTGTCATATGAGAGTTTCAGTTTAATAGTTATAAACATTATTTATTAGTATAGCAAAATTATCATTAAATTTTTCCATCGAGGGAAGTCCGTGTATCTCCTCCCTAAAGGTCGGAGTTTTACAGCTTCCCTCAAACTCCTAACTTTTCTATAAAATAATGTTTACAAATTTTGCATAGATAACTTTTAATATTAGAGATTACTTCATTTGACGATTTGTTTAATGGCTAATGAGATAGTATATATTAATAAACCTACGAGCAAAGAAGAGTTACTTTCCTTATTTGATCCTATAGTAAGAGAGTGGTTCAACTCAAAATACAGCAAGCTTACCGAGCCACAGGCATATGCAGTTAAGCATATACACAGCGGCAAAAACGTTTTGATCTCTGCACCTACCGGTTCTGGAAAGACGCTTACTGGATTTCTAACTATAATCAACGAGTTATTTTTGCTGGCAAAGCAAGAAAAACTGGAAGATCAGGTATACTGCGTGTATATTTCACCGCTGAAAGCACTTGCTAACGATATTCACAGAAACTTAGAAGTGCCGTTAAATGAGATCTATGAGCTTGGCAAAAAAGAAAATTTAAATCTACCAAAAATCACGGTGGGAGTAAGGTCTGGAGATACTCCTACCAGCGTGCGCCAGAAAATGTTAAAAAAGCCACCAAACATATTCATCACCACTCCTGAGTCACTGGGAATGGTGCTTTCATCAATAAAATTCCGGGAGAAGTTCAGAAATGTGAAATATGTGATCATTGACGAAATTCATGAGCTTTCATCTTCTAAGAGGGGTGTGATGCTATCTCTGAATCTCGAGAGACTTGCAGAATATGCAGGAGAGTTTGTGAGAATCGGGTTATCTGCCACGCAGTCTCCGATTGAGGAGATGGCAAAGTACCTGGTTGGATACAGGGATGGGCAGCTGAGAAAAGTGTATATTTCAGAAGTTGAGACTAGGAAATCGTTAGACTTGAAGGTTATCACTCCGGTTCCTGACCTGAATGCAGTTCCTTATGAAATAGCAAACGAGAAAATGTACGATATTCTTGAGAACATAATCAACACTCATAAAACCACCTTGATTTTCACAAATACCAGAAGTGGCAGTGAGCATGTGGCTATAAAATTAAAACAACGGGGCATAGATTCATTAGAAGTGCATCATTCATCGCTGGGAAAGATTACGAGAATAAACGTAGAAGAGTCTTTAAAGCAGGGAAAATTAAAATGCGTGATCACATCCACATCATTAGAGCTTGGCATTGATATCGGGTACATAGACATAGTAGTTCAGATAGGATCACCAAAGAGCATTTCTAAAGGATTGCAGAGAGTTGGCAGAAGCGGGCATGCATATGGATCCGTAGCAAAAGGGAGGTTCGTGGTGTTTGATAATGATGATCTGATAGAATGTGCAGTGCTGGTAAAGCAAGCTTACGAGAACAAACTGGACCGGATATTTACTCCTAAAAATTCGCTGGACGTGCTGTCTCAGGTAATAGTGGGCATGAGCCTTGAAAACGTATGGGATCTGGATAGCGCTTATACGCTGATAAAAAGATCATACTGTTATAGCGAGCTGGATCGAAAAGATTTCATGAACGTAATAAATTACCTGTCTGGCAAAACATACGGTGAGCCTTTTTATTCGAAAATATGGTATGATGAAGAGCAAAACAAGTTCGGGAAGAAAAGAAGTACGAGAATGATCTATTTTATGAACATGGGAACCATACCGGAAGAGGCTGATTATACTGTTTTGGATGAGAGAAACGTACCGCTCGGCATGTTAAGTGAAAAGTTTGTTGAGCGTTTAAAAAGCGGGGACATTTTTGTACTGGGCGCCAAATCCTATGAATTTCAGAAAACCAGGGGCTCGAAAGTGTACGTTAAAAATGCAGCAGGAAAGAAGCCTACAGTGCCTTCATGGACCGGAGAGATGCTACCGAGAAGCTATGATCTGAGCATAGAAGTAGGCAAGTTCAGGGACGAACTTTCACAGATGCTGAAAAATGGTGAAAATCCAATTCAATATCTGATCGATACTGCGCATGTAGATGAGTACGGTGCCAAAAGCATAATAACATACATTAAAGAGCAGATGCTTGAGACCGTACCAACAGACAGGAGATTGTTGATAGAAGGGTACATAGACAACTCTAAAAAATCAAACATAATATTTCACTATCCTTTTGGCAGAAGAGTAAACGATGCGCTTTCAAGAGCCTATGCTTATGCAATATCCGGAAGATACAGCACCAATGTCAGATTATCCATTACAGATGATGCTTTTATGATCACCACAAGCAAGAAAATAGGTCTTGATGACATACCAATGCTTGTAAAAAGCAAGCACCTGGACGAGATATTGAAGTCTGCTTTAAACAGTACCGAGCTTTACAAACAAAGGTTTCGTCACTGTGCAGCACGGTCGTTCATGGTGTTAAGAAGATATAAATCAGCCAGCATATCGGTGGCGAGACAGCAGCTTAGAAGTGACAAAATACTGGATCTTTTGAGAGAGATTAAAGATTTTCCGATTGTGGATGAAACATACAATGAGATTTTTAACATAGCAATGGACCTGCCACACGCAAAAGAGGTTTTAGAGCGCATAGAGTCTGGAAAGATCAGCATTGTACTAAAACCCTATTCTGAAACTCCGAGCATATTTTCAAACAGTATAATTTTAGCGAGCATTTCAGACATAGTGTTGATGGAAGACCGCAACGCGCTGTTAAAAGAGATACACATGAAGGTTTTAGAGAGGGTATTGCCAAAAGAGCAGTTATATGCGACCTTTGATCCCGAGCAGGTTACTAAGTATTTCAGCTCAAAATTCAAAAACATAGAAACTGAGGAGGACATATTATCATTTTTAAAGCTTGTAGGTACAAGCGAGCTATTTTTGCAGAGAGGCACAAACATTTATTCTCACAGCACTTTAAAATATGAGACTTTAAGGAACATGGCCATAAACCTGCTTAGAAAAGAGAAAGTTACCACCATTTACACCACCCAGATCACATGGACCCTCAATGAGTATCTACCCTATTATTTAGCATTGTACCAGCATGACTCCAAGTCAGGGCATTCAGAGTTGTTGAGAGCTCTAGACCACAAAAGATCAAAAGATGCAATCAAAGAGCTAAACATTAGAAAAGACCTGTTTTTTGAACAGCTAAAGGATTTGGAGCGCTCGAATTTAATATACAGGCTGGGCATGGAAGAAGGAGATATTTTGTGGGGTGTCAGATCCGAGAACAAAGCAGATTATCATGAATCTTTAAGGTTTTTAGTAACAAAGCTGTTAGGTTCTTATGGTCCGCTCACAAAAGATGAATTACTGTTCAAGATCGGGTTTACGCCTAATCAATTTGATGTCTTGCTTGAACAGCTTTTGAAAGAAAATTACATAAAGTACGGCAGGTTTTTGGTGGGCTATGAAAACCAGTATATGCTTACTGAAGACTATGAAAACATAAAAAACGTAAAGCACCTTGATTTTGAAACGATTAAGAGATATAGGTTTTACAAATTAACAAAAAAAACAGATAGCATAATGGATTATTTTGATAAATACCTGTTTGCATATAGTGCATACTCTGTATTCTTGAGGGTAGACAACATTGAAGACTGGAAGATGTTACGAATAAATAACAGGATAGCATATGCAAAGTTCTTGAAAAACAGATTTTGTTACACTGCTATCGATCTTGCACCATTGTTCAATCTCAAGGCATATAATATTAATAGCGAAGAAGCGAGGATTTTGCAGGCTATTAATTCATTGGACAATGCCAATGTTCAGACGATTTCCAGGTATTTAAACGAAGATTCTAAAATTGTGAGAAAATTGTTAACCTTGCTTGATGAAAATTTGATTGTAGGCAGGAAATTTGAAGAATTTGAAGAAAACAGCAAAACTTTGAATTATGTGACTTTAGGCATTGAAGACTATGGCACTAAATCGGATTTAGTATATAATATAATAACCAAGCTTGGACCGCTGAACGTGTATGATCTCGAAAACATAACCGGTCTTGAAAAATATGAGTTACAGCAGGTTTTAGATAATCTAACTGTTGAAAACCTGGATCTGGATAAAGTAAAATACTATTATTCGAAAGAAGAGAACATTCTGGATAAAAACGTCCCTGAAACGATGCTGATGGATGTCCATGACCCATATTTACTGCCATATTACAGTGAGATTTTTTCAGACTTTGGCTATGATTTCAACTATTTTATGGTAAACGACGGAAAGATTATAGCAGCATTAAAAATTAATGATCGTGGCTCATACTCAGAGATAGAAGAGATAATAGTGTCTGAAAAAAAGAAGTTTGATGAAAGTTTAAAAGTACTGGACAAGTATCTAAAATTCAAGAACCAGGATCTGTTGATACTAACAAAGAAAATAGAATCTGAAAACATGGACTCGTTATTAGAGTTCGGGTTTAAAAAATTGAACGATGTTTATTATTATGGTACCATATATGAAAAAAAGTTTGAGTATAAAGATCTGCAATCCTATATTTTTTATAAGCAGGGGTTGGGTGGCTATAAAAAATCCGTAAATGAGATAGAGACTATGAATCTGGGAATAAGATCAGACCTAGAAAGCATAGCCAGGTGCAATACTGTAAGTGCTGGCGAGAAATATTTGAAAAGCAGGATCTTTTATTTGGGCTATACGATACCTGATACTATCGCGTATTGCAGCAAAGAGACATTGGAGCTCTTAAAAAATGTAAAAGGCGCGAAACTTACAAAACAGAAATCTGTAGTTTTAAACTTGATTAAAAGAAACCCATACTATACAGAATCAAATCTGCTTGAAGAATCGCCTTTAGGGACAGAGATCACAAAAAACATATTAGAAGAGCTTTTTAAAGAGAACTATATTGCAAAAAGTGATAAAAATACATATATAGTGATAGACAAAGATCGAGATTCTTATTTTTCTCAATATTCGCTTGTCAAAAAGCTTTTTGAAGCGTTTGGGGCACTAAATGTTCAGAAGATCAAGGTCCTTGTCGAAAGATTGGTCAGTACCAGCTTGATCTTTGATTTTTTAAAAACGCTTGAACGTGAAGGATTGATAATAAAAATATTTGTGGATGATCAGTTATACTGGATCTTAAAAGAGGATTTTAAGTTGATCGGGACAATCGACCTCAAAGGATTTTTTATTCTGGCTCCGCAGGATATTCTGTACAGGTTTTTAGCAGAAGATTTAAAGCGGAAAAAAATAAAAAATGCGTATTTGATATATGATCACGGTGCTCTTTTAGGATACTTCAAAGCCTCTAAAAAGAAGAATGAAATAAAGATCCTAAGCTTCGAAGCTCCTGTAAGATACAGGAACATAGTTAAGGGCGTAATGAACAGTATCGGATTGAGGGTCACATGAAAACTCTATACTTAAATATTGAAAAAAGTTAATATTAAGGTATTTATAATCTCCCCATAAAATTATGAGTTTAATAGACGACCAAATTGCAGAAATTGAGGCAGAGATTCGAAAAACACAATATAACAAAGCTACAGAGTTTCATATAGGGAGATTAAAAGCTAAACTTGCAAAATTGAAGAAAGAGCAGGAAAAGCGTAGAAGTGCCAGAACTGGAGGAGAAGGATATGCTGTTAAAAAGTCAGGCAATGCAACAGTAGCTATGGTAGGATATCCAAGCGTTGGAAAAAGCACGATTTTGAACAAGATCACAAACGCAAAAAGCGAGACTGCAGCCTATGATTTTACGACACTCACTATAATACCCGGAATAATGGATTACAATGGCGCAAAATTACAAATTCTGGACATGCCAGGAATCATAATCGGAGCTTCGAAGGGGAAGGGTCGAGGAAGGGAAGTCATCAGTGTTGCGCGCAGCTCAGACCTGATCCTGATCGTTGTAGACACGGACCATTATCAGGTTAAACCTATTCTGGACGAGCTATATGAATCAGGGATAAGATTGAACACCAGTCCTCCAAACATAGTATTAACAAAAAAAAGCAAAGGAGGCATAGATATAAATTCAACTGTAAAACTCACAAAATTAAGCGCGCCCATGATAGAGATCATATTAAAAGAGTACAGGATCGCAAATGCGAGCATAATATTTAGAGAAGATGCCTCAGTAGACCAGCTTATCGATTACCTGAGCGAGAACAGAGTTTATCTGCCAGCTCTCGTAGTATTGAATAAGATAGACCTGGTAAAAGAGAGCAGGTTAAGAGAGATCATAGCCACCATACCCAAAGATTTAGCTTTGGTAAAAATATCTGCCGAGTCGAATATAGGGCTGGACTATCTAAAAGAGCAGCTTTTCAGGGCTCTAAACTTTATAAAGATATATTTGAAGCCACAGAATAAGCCTCAAGAAACCATGGTCGTTAAAAACGGTACAGATGTAGAGATGTTGTGTAGAGCAATCCACAAAGATTTTGTTAAAAAATTCAAGTTTGCGCTTGTAACCGGAAAAAGTGTAAAATTTACACAGCAGCGTGTGGGATTAGATCACGTGTTGCAGGACGGAGATCTCGTTTCTATTTTTTTGAACATGTAAGTGGTCTAAAGTATTTATTTGCATTTTAAAATTTTTAAACTTCAACTATCCATTAATGCCAGGAAGTTTGAAACTGTTACCTTCAGTAAAGTATTTTAAACCCTTTTAAGTTTTCAGGATTTTCCCATGTTATATCTATTTTGCTTATTCGGGCTCTAGGATGTTCAGTCTGGCATAATTCCAGTATCGTATTTATGGTAGGTTCAGTGCCCTCAAACACCGCCTCTACTCTTCCATCCTCTAAATTTCTGACCCATCCGTTTAAGCTTAATCTTTTGGCTTCATCGCGAACGAACGCTCTGAAGAATATACCCTGTACTAATCCTGAAAAGTAAACATGCGCTCTTTTTATCATCATCTATTATAAAGTGAAAGTTGTCTAAAAATCTTTCTGTTTTCGTAATCGGTCATGATTATGAAGTGGCGATATAACAGAAAGTGCCTTTAATAAAATATTTTTTTAATTTATTATTACAAAATAACATCATTGGTCATCGGTTAAGGATTTTTATCTAATTTAAAAGGCTTTCTAGCACATACTCTGACGTTAACATTTAGTATTTTTAAGATGTTTTATTGGTTCGTTCTATTTTTTCAAAAATTAATGATGATCATAGAAAAATATTAATATTTAAATACATATTTATATAAATAATAATGAGGTGTGAAATATGGCTAAAAGTAAAGACAATATTGCTACTGTCCAGATCACAAATAATGGACAAGTACTCGTAA
>JBMFWH010000064.1:0-7426 GCA_049965455.1 Thermoplasmata archaeon
AAAGTGCCTTTAATACAATATATTTTAAATTTATTATTATTACAAAATAAAATATATTATCTATCCTTTAAATTCGGTAAAAATTACGCATAATACTCGCTTTTATGAAAACTTAACTTCATAATCGTGACCTATTACAAAATTAAATAAAATTTAAATATCTGTTTTGAATATATATTCATAACTATGAGGTGAACAAAATGCCTAACAGAGATGGAACAGGGCCATATGGAACGGGGCCTATGTCCGGCAGAAGACGTGGTAATTGCAATCAGCGTTACAGAAAAGATTTGGAGTATCCTAAAGACAAGTCTTTAAAAGGAAAAATAACAGCGCATATTGACAATGACAAGTGCATAAAATGTATGAAGTGCGTCTCTGTTTGTCCTGAAAGAGCTATTGAAGGGAATATAAGAGAATATGCGAAAGTTAATGAGAATCTTTGCAAAGGATGTGGGGACTGCATAAAAGTGTGCCCTGTAAATGCCATATCCTTGCACGAATTTATAGGGACTGATAGGGGCATGAGCGAGCATAAAACAAACGTCAACCCAGAAGAAAACCTGATTGAAAAAAAGAAAATGCTAGAAGAGAAAATAAGGCAACTCAAGGAAAAAATAAACTCGATCTAATATTCATATAATAAGATCAGATAATCAACTCTTCAACGGGAGATTTTCTATTTTTTATTCCAAGATCCGATATAACAATGCTCTGCCCATCATACAATGTTGCTTTTTCTTTTCCCGATATCAAAGCGGAGATTATTCTTCCTGCCGCATCTCCTTTCATAATGCCACTGCCGCTGCTGCCAGTTGCTACAGCCATATTTAGCTCATTGAAAATATAGTAGTTTCCATCTATCGTATTATATGAATAGTACCCTGCCCAGCTGGATGTGACTTTTGCATCTTTAAAGGCAGACACGTATTCTTGTGCAACCAATAGCACATTTCTATTGTAAAAGTCTATCTCTGGCTGGGGATCATCTTCCAAAGAAAAGCTCCTTCCAATATCATCAGCTACTGTAGCCCAGAATGATTGGGATTTTGGCTCTGGCCTTATGTATATCCAAGGCTTTGGAAAGATCGTAAACGGAAAGGTACCGGCTTCATTTTTATAGTTTCTGTTAACCATCTTTTTTATTTTATCTCCCGAAACTTGAAAGAGCTGCCTTTTCTTGGGTCTGATATGACTATCGACACCAATCGGATCTAAAAGCGCTGTAGTCCATACATCCGTTGCCAAAAGATAGGTTTCAGCTTTCATTTGCCCACGACTCGTTTCTATAGACTCAATAGTTTTTTCCTGCCAGACAAATGGTTCTCCAGGATATATCAGTTTTTTCACAGGCGCCAGGTTCAATTTTTCGACTCTCGTGTTATATTTGATATCTACGTTCATCTTTTCAA
Organism: Thermoplasmata archaeon; assembly: GCA_049965455.1. GTDB lineage: Archaea > Thermoplasmatota > Thermoplasmata > Thermoplasmatales > ARK-15 > JAVRLB01. The sequence goes on from JBMFWH010000064.1 coordinate 1,413, forward strand.
TTTCTTGATTATAATAGGATGCTATAAGATCAGGCTCTATAATCCCGCAATTTTTACCTAATAATCCGCCATCTATATTTTTCAGCCCCATTACCTGTGCAACTTCCGGATCCGGAGTGCAATTTATGCCTAAATCTGAGATCTGGGCTCTATCCAATATCTCAGTATCTGTCATTTTTCTTACTTTTGATATTGAAGCGTCATCTAAACTATTTTTATCCATTAAAAATAGATACCCGCAAAAATTCATGCCTAAATCAAACCCTAAATCTTCTTGTACATGTTTGTAAAATGAGATTGATGAGGAAGTAAGCTTAAAATTTAAATCTGAAATAAATAGATCTCTGAATGCAGATGCGCTTTTGCCGGTATTTCCCTGTGCATAAGTTGCCTCTTTCTCTACTATACAGATATTCATATCCGGATTTTCTCTTTTGATATGATATGCTGCTGAAAGTCCAGTAATACCTGCACCTACAACTATCAAGTCGTACTTATCCATAGCGTGCTGTAAATGGTTTACAATATATTAACATTTCGTAAATAAAAGCGCCAGCAATAGATAACTCCATAAATCATGGGCATCAACGTTTAAATTCTAAACCATTATAAATAACTTTATAAAATTGTTTATATTGCAGTGGGATTAAGATAAATAAAGGAACGGGTATGAATGGCCAAGAGATCTGTAAGAAAAAGAGTCATTATTGAAAAAATAAAGGATGTAACGCTTGAAGACGAAGCATTAAAGATGTATGATATGAAGAGTGGCATGAAACAAATCAGATTTGGTTTGTGGATAGTTATATTGTTTTTATATATAGTCACATTATTTTTTAATTATCTAACGCTCAAGGATCTTTTAATATTGCCTATAATTCTGTTTATAATATATATCCTGATAAAACCAAAAAAAGAAGATAAAACTGTATATATGATCTTCGAATATTCTATTGGAGCAGGAGTGATCCTTTCAGATATAATAGTTACAGTTTATGATAGTTTGTTTATATTATATTTTTTAGTTTTTTCTCATTTATACATAGTTAATAATGCAACTATTTATTCAGTAATTTCCGTGCTAGTTATTGCACCGATTGGTGTTTCAATATATACTGTCTTTTTGGTTAAGCATTTCTCAAGAATTATGGATTTTTTCGATGAAAAAATATATTCCCATTTTGTATTTTTAAAAAGACTTTTCATTTTGATTTTATTTTTGCTTAGCATAATCTTACTGATCTTTTAAAAACAATTTTTTAACTTTCTGAGCATAAGGCATAGGTTTCTGCGTTGCGCAGTTAAACAGATCACAGTATATCCAAGTTTTGAAAGTTTGATCATATCTTGAACGAATTGTTGTCAATACCCAGTGGGCAAATAGGGTCTGCGTCAAGTTGAGAACCTGTCCTTATGTATGCCCTGACTCTACATCCTCCACAAACATCCCTGTAGTAACAGGACTTGCAAGGTTCTGAAAAATTATTACGATCTCGAATTGATCTGAAAATAGTTCCGTTCCATATCTCTTTTGCAGACATATTCAGCACATTGCCAGAATCCAGCGGCATGAAAGGGCATGGCCAAGCAGTTCCATCTGGCTTTATATTTATCATTCCTTTTGCGGCACCGCACCCGGTGATCCATTCTTTGGCAATGCTGGGTGGGATCTTAGATTTAGAGACAAGATATGCAAAATACCAAGGAAGTGCGACAGGTGTGATAATAGCTTGTACCCTCGATTGCAGTTTTATGGTATCATTCACCAGATTTACAAAATCATCCGGATCTAATGCTAGCCATTTATTATCCTCTCCCCTACCTACAGGCACAAATGTATATAGGAATATAACATGCGCTCCAAGGTTATCAGCAAACTTTATCAGTTCAGGGATCTCTTTTATGTTTGTCTTGTTTGCAGTAACGTTTATCTGTAAAAACATTTTTTCTGCAACTATGTTTTTAATCCCGTTTATTGCCCGTTCCCAAGAACCAGCAACGCCCCTTAGCTTGTCATGAACCTCTGGTTTTATACTATCTAAGCTAACCGCTGCGCCCAGTACTTTTAATCTTGCCATTTTCCTGGCTACTTCTTTTGTTACAAGAGTTGCGTTTGTAGCAAAAAGAAGCTCAAACCCCAGATCTCTAGCATATCCTGTTATTTCCCATATATCTTCCCTCAATAATGGCTCTCCACCTGAAAAAACTAGGATCTTGAAATCTTTAAGCGTTGCTAGGCTTTTAAGTGCCTTTTTTGCGTTATCTGTGCTCAATTCATTTGGATACTTTTTTCCACCTGCTGCATGGCAATGAAGGCAATTAAGATTGCAAGATCCAGTCAATTCATAAACAATATGTGGGGAATAACCAAAACAGCCAAGTTGTCTCGCTCCTGTTGAAACTTTCAAAAGAGTTCCGAGTGAACTCTTAAACCTATTTCCAATCCTCCAGCCAGTACCTAGAGAAACTGTTTCAACCATCATCAAACGCCTGAATATCTTGTAATTAGCTAGGCTCATGCCTTGATTTTTCATGATATGAAAACCTTCAATAGTATTAATATTGCTGGAATGAATGATGCAATGAGATTACAAAATATGGTAGATGCTTGCATAGATTCTATCTTTATTTTAGTTTTTGGAATTGCATAGAGCCATCTAGTTATAATGGTAAGTAACGGTATCATCAAAATTGCTGAAAAAATGGCTCCTAAAACGCCAAATACCATGATTCCCAGTAAGATTGATATTAACACAGTCAGAATTATTGCTGGAAAATATATATAATAGATGGATTTTTCGGTGCCAAATCTGACCACCAGATTTTTTTTTCTCACAGAAATATCTGAGTTGTAGTCAGGTACTTCATTAATTACTATTATTGCAAAAACAGAGAGTGCGGAAGGTATGCTAAATAAGACTGATAACAAGGTAATATGTCCCGCTATTGCATAAAATCCGACCGTATAGCCCATTACTCCAAAGGCTATACCTATGAAAAGTTCACCAACGCCTCTGTATGCCCACTTAAATGGTGGTGTTGAATAAAATATTCCAAAAATTATTCCAATAACTCCATATATCAAAAATAAAGGTCGGAGATTATAAAGCGTGAGCATATAAATTATGCCAATTATGATAAGTATAGTTGTTGTAACAATCATTGCAATAAGCCCTGTAGCTCTGGGAAGATTTCCTTCACTCAAAGACCTGCTTCCACCACTGAATTTTGTGTAGTTCTTGTTCAATAAATCCCCCTCATAGTCAAAATATTCGTTGGAAAACAATGTGGCCTGTTCTATTAAATATGCAACGATTATTGATATAAAAACAATCCAAAATAAGTTTTCAACTCTATATCCCATAAAATATGCCGTTAATATACCAGAAATAAGAGGGGCAAGAATAGGTTCCTGAAAAGGAAGCCTGCTTAATTTTATAAATGCGAGTAGTTTGTTCTTCAATGCACTCATATAAAAGCATATTAATTTCCAATATTAAACATTTTTCATCTCTACGGCTTTGTGTATAGTCCCAGATCCTTTGACTATATAAAGGCTCCTCATATTTTTATTTTTTCTCATCTTTTTCAGCTCCTTCAACCAATGCATAAAATACTCCTAGCTTGAGAATATTTACTCTCAAGAACATGTAATCGAAGAGATGCAGTTAGAGCATTAGAGCAAGCATATTTGAGAGTATTTCCGAATGGTAAAATAGAGCGGTTAGTATTAAGAACCGATAATGGCACACAATTTACGGCAAGGATCTTTAAGGAAACAGTAAAGCTTTTAGGAATAACACAAGAATTCATAGAGAAACACACCCCAGAAGATAATGGAGATATCGAATCGTTTCATGGATCCATAAAAGTGGATTATATCTGGCCCTATGAGTTTGAAGATTACAATGAAGCGGGGAATACGATAAGAAAGGCATTTATAGATTACAATACAACAAGGCCACATTCTTCCATAGAGTACTTGCCACCAATAGAATTTAAGAAGAGATGGATCGAAGATAATGAGTTCAGGAAAAAATATGAAGAAAAAATAAATAGGAAGGTGAACATAAGTGTCTCATAAAAAAGGTAAAAAACTGTCTAAATTTATATGGTCAAGATCAACATTTAATTTCGTTGATTGAATTAAGAAATTATAGGTAAAAAATTATTTTATGATTCAAATACTTTTTTACCTGAAATATATGTGGCCAATATTTTTATGTCTTTTAAATCTTTTTCAGGTATATTAAATGGATCTTTGTCCAGAATTATGAAATCTGCAAATTTATTTATGTTGAGTGACCCAATTTCATTGTTGTTCAGGGCAATAGCGGACCCATTTGTGTAGCAGAACAATGCTTCAGAAATACTTAATGCTTGATTCATAGTGTATTTACTCAATTCTATATTTTCATATTTACCTCTAGTTACTGCGGCATAGACAGTGAGCCATGGATTTATAGGCTCTACAGGAGCATCTGTCGAAAAGGCTACGTTCAATCCGCTAGATAACATATCTTTAAATCGATAAACAAGAGGTGCCCTTTTAACTCCAACTCTATCAAGAGACCAAAAATCTGTTATAATAAAATGAGGTTGCACTACACAAGAGACATTAAGAGATCTGATGCGTTCTAGTTGATCTGCTCTCATGATTGAGCAATGCTCTATTCTATGATTACCTTTTACTTTTGAAAAGATATCGAGAACTATATCAATACCTTTATCTCCTATTGCATGAACTGCTATCTGTTTGTTTTTTGCTTCACTTAATTTTGAAAATTTAAGAAGAGTATCGAAATCATTGACCATTTCTCCTATATTATTTGAATCTGCATATTTTTCACTTAAAAGTGCTGTTCTGACCCCAAGAGCTCCGTCGACAAATAATTTAATGCCGTTTATTTTTAAAAGATCATTATCTTTAAAGTCCTGAAGAGCATCTGGATTTGTATATATCATTATTCTAATCTCTATTTTTGATTCGTTATATAGCACCTTAAGTATATCAAATGTTTCCTTGCTACAAGATACAAAACCTATGCTAGTTATACCATTTTTCTTTAAATATTGAATACCATCAAGAATATATTTCTTCTTTGTTTCCGCAGATACAAGCAGATTATAATATTTTCTATATTCTTCAAATGCATCTTCTTTGACTATTCCTAAGGGTTCTCCATTTTCAAAAGGATAATTCTCATTCTCAATATGGTAATTAACTTTTTCAATTAAATTGGAATTTACTACCGCAGCATGTAAACAAACTCTTGTTAATATTACTGGCCTATCCTTAACTATTTCATCAATATCATATTTATTTGGCCATCTTTTTTCTTGGAATTTCTCTTCATCCCAGCCATGCCCCATTATTGGCCCTTCATGGTCTTTTGCATAGTTCATCAACAAAACTTTTAATTCCTTGATTGATTTGATTCCTCTTAGATCAAGAATATTCAAATATTGACCTAACTCATCAAGATGCATATGTGCATCAATGAACCCAGGCATTACACTCTTACCTTGAAGATCCACAATTTTTTCAGATATTTTCTTTGCCTCATTATCTTCCCCAAGAAAAACAATCTTATCCCCTTCTGTTACCATAGAGTTATATATTCTTACTGGGTAGAAACTTGCGTATATTTTACCATTTATAAAACCGATTTTCATATTAGTGACAATATCTAATAACTATAATAAATTTTATGATATTAGCTCTATTTCTAACTTAAATCAAAAAATGCATTCAAGATCTTAAAATACCCTTTTTTATATATCATTTTTTATTTATTTTTTGTTGTTTATCTTATGATTTTCCGTCTTTTTAACGATAATAGATAATATAAATTATGTGCTAGACACATAAACATTGCTTTTACTTGTCTCCTGATCACCGTTATTAATATTTTCATGCGCTGTAATAGGTCACGGTTATGAAGTAATCTATCCGTTATTTATCTAGCGCTACGTATTTTTACTGAAATTTTGTAGTAATGGCGGACCTTCTT
>JBMFWH010000065.1:0-6585 GCA_049965455.1 Thermoplasmata archaeon
TATTATTACAAAATAAAATATATTATCTATCTTTTAAATACAGTGAAAATTACGCATAATACTAGCTTTTATGAGAACTTAACTTCAGAATCGTGACCTATTACTTCAAAAAATAAAAAATTTATACTTCATACTATTACTTTATGTCATGAGCATTTTGATAAAAAATGGATGGATTGTCACTCAGGATGCAAATAGAAACATTGTAAAAAAGGATATATATATAGAATCTAATAATATAATAGACATTTCTGAAAACATTAATACAGAAGCAGATCACAAAATAGATGCTGAAGGTAAAATTATTGCGCCGGGATTGATAAACACGCATACACATATAGCAATGGGCTCTTTAAGAGGGGCGGCTGATGATTTGAATTTAGAATCTTTTTTAAATAAGATGTTTAAGATTGATGCGTCCAGGTCTGAAGAAGATCTTTACATGAGCTCTCTGCTGGGCATGCTGGAGCTTATAAGAACTGGCACAACCTCTTTTCTGGATCTGTACTACAGCGAGAACATAGTCGCAAAAGCGGCTATGGAAACCGGGATCCGTGCATTTCTGGGCTGGGTGATCTTGGACCGTGAATTCACCACGCAGGTTGGGGATCCTTTAAAAAATGCAGAGCAGTTTATACGGGAGTTCAATAACAGGGACGAGCTGATAGTTCCGGAAGTGGGGCTCCAGGGAATATATGTTTGCAGCAAGGAAACCATGTTAAAAGCGAAAGAGCTGGCTGAAAAGTATGACAAGATAATGACGATGCATATAGCGGAAACCAGAAAGGAAGTATATGAGCATCAGCACAAATTCGGACAGAGACCGATAGAGTATATGGAAGGTATTGGGTTCTTGTCAGATAGGCTTGTATCAGTTCACTCCCTATATTTAACATTAAATGAAATTTACATGTATTCTAAAAATAATGTATCTGTATCGCACAACCCTGTCAGCAATATGAAGCTTGGAAATGGGGGAGCAGCTCCGATCTCTGAGATGCTGAAAAACGGGATTACGGTAACGCTAGGTACTGATAGCGTTTCAAGCAACAACAATCTTGACATGTTTCAGGTCATGAAAACAGCAGGATTGCTGATTAAGAACGATAGATGGGATGCATCTATCATCTCTGCGCAGCAGATCCTAGACTTTGCAACGATTAACGGTGCTAGAGTTCTCAGAAATGATAATATTGGGAGTATAGAGACAGGTAAGCTTGCGGACTTGATAATAATAGATCCGTTTCCTAACGGACTACCCATGTACAGGGAAAATATAGTATCTAATCTGGTCTATTCGCTGGAAGGACTAAACGTGGACACCACAATAATTAACGGAAAAATAGCAATGCAAAACAAAAAGCTGAAAAAATCCTTGCTACAAAAAATTGAAAAGATATCTGATAAATAATCAGATCTCGCCTTTTTTAGATCATAAGTTTTGTAAATACTAGTATGTCCTTTTCCAGGTTTTCAAGCCTGCAATACTCATTCGGGCTATGCTCCACATCATCCAGCGTACTCCATACCACAGACTGATTTCCATTTGCCCTGAAAAAAGCAGCGCATGTCCCGCCTCCGATTCCTACCAGTTTTCCATCTATGTTTCTCTCTTCTTTCAACACTCTTAAAAGAGACTGGACAATTTCACTGTTTTTGTCAGTGGGCTGTGGAGCTACGGATTTTTGTAATATTTCAGTCTCGATTTCTATCTGGTACTTTTTCTTGAATTTGCTAATTTTTTCTTCAAAAACTTTCAGCACGTCGTCGATATTGTAGGTTGGCAAGATCCTGCAATCAAAGTAGTTGCTGTCAGTTCCAGGTATGGTGTTAACATTATCCACATTCTTGTCTCTTTTTGTAGGCTCGAAGGTTGAATACGCGGGCGTAAATAAAGTGTCTAGAGCCGTAAATTTTTTATGCAGCTCTTTATCAATTTCGGTGTTTAATAGCATTGCTATCCTGTTTGCGTTCAATCCCAGATCAGGTCTGCTACCATGTGCCTGCTTGCCGTTGACCTTAACCTTGATCCACAAAATAGATTTTTCTGCAATTTCTATTTCCGTTCCCTCAGAGTTCCCTGAATCAGGAACGTAAAAAAGATCGTTTTTAGAAAAGTTGCGGTTTTTCAGCACGAAATCTATCCCGTACTTGCTACCTACTTCCTCGTCAGCTACAAACATAAGCCCGAGATTATATTTTGGGGATATTCCCAGCTTTTTCAGGATCTTTAATGTAAATAGGGCTGTAAGTATTGCCTGCCCATTATCCACGCTTCCTCTGCCATAGATCTTGCCGTCCTTGTATACGCCCTGGAACGGGTCTGTGTTCCACAGTGACAGGTCTCCTTCAGGCACTGTGTCCATATGTGCTACAATCCATGCTGTGCGATCTCTCTGCTTTCCATATACCAGTGCCAGTATGTTTGGCCTTATAACATTGTGATTGTCTTTTGCGTCTACACGCTCTATTTTATCTACACCTATCTTCTCAAGCAAGCCCTGCAAATAAACAGCTCTTTCCAGCTCTCCAGATCCTCCAGATTCTGGAGAGATAGCTTTTTTGGATATTAGCTCGATCATTGTGCTTACTATTTCAGGTTCCATATTTTTTATTGCATTATTAATATCATCCATTTTTGCTCACCCTATATTTGACACCATTTTTATATATTCTTCATAGTCCTCTTTTAAGGTTTCTTTCAATGCTTTCTCGCGAATCTGCATATATTCTTCATACAGCTCCCCATAAATGCACCAAGAATAGTATTTCCCATACAACTTTATGCCTCTCCTGATCTCTCCTTCCTTCCTGAACCCACAATATTCCAAGGCTTTATGTGCCCTGCTGTTAAACTCTGCGCTTCCAGCTACTACTTTCTCAAAACCACGATGATAGAATAGCATCTCCAGCAATCCCAATGTTATTAATTTTCCAAGGCCCTTGTTCCATTGCTCTTTGGCAGCAATATATATCCCTATTTCTGCTGATCTTACGTCAGATTCATTGATCATGAACCTTGCTAGGCCGATAATATGTTTATCATGACTGTCTTCAACGATGAGACTTAAAGCATTCTTGTTTTTCAAGAGTTCTTCATATTCATTTTCAACCTGCTCTACTGTTATAAAATGAAGCGGATTCGCTCTAGTATATAGAAATAGCTCGTAGTCATTTTCCCATTCGTGTATATATTTTAAATCCTCTTTTTCAATCGCCCTGAACCTTGCAGAACCAAAATCAAACATAATATTTTCCTCCTCATCAAGGTACAATCCTTCTTCTATCTCTTGGAAACAGAGAAACTTCTCGGATGTTCTTTGCATTGCTGAGAATCATGGTGAGTCTCTCCAATCCTATTGCCCACCCTGCATGTGGTGGCATTCCATATTCGAAAGCTTTCAAATAAAATTCAAAGTTGTCTGGGTTCAGATTTTTAGAAATTAACGCGTTTTTTAAAGACTCATAATCATGGTTTCTCTGCGCTCCGGATGTGAGCTCACGCTCACCGTACTGCAAATCAAACGCTTTCCCGAATTTAGGCTTCGCTGGGTCTGGATATACATAAAATGCCCTGGTCTCTACAGGCCAATTTTTAATAAAATAAAAGTCTGGATATTTTGCACCAATTATTGATAATGCCTCAGCTGAAAAGTCCTCGCCAAAATCCATTTTTAACCCACTTTCGTTTACCAGAGCCCTTAAAAACTCATAATCAAATCTCTTAAAAGGTATTTCCGGAACAGCCCAGTTTAACCCTAGAATCTCAAGTTCCTTCTCTCGTCGTTCTTTAACTTGCAAGATTGCGTTTGTGATAACAAGCTCTAAAAGTTTCATAGCGTCTTCATCATCACAAAAACTCATCTCTACATCTATGGAAATGAACTCGTTAAGGTGTCTTACAGTATTGTGTTCTTCAGCTCTGAAAGCAGGTGCTATTTCAAATACTCTATCAAATCCTGCGCTCATCATGATCTGTTTATATAACTGTGGCGATTGTACTAAATATGCATCATTTTCAAAGTACTGGACATGAAACAGCTCAGTGCCACCCTCTGTAGCCGTGGCAACGATCTTTGGTGTGTGTACCTCAATAAACTCATTTTCTAGCAGCGTTTTTCTGATGCTTTCTAGCAGCGTGCTTTTAATCTTGAACATTGCTTGAACCTCTGGTTTTCTGAGATCCAAAAATCTGGCATTAAGCCTGGTGTCCAGGTCCGTGTTTACTTTATCGATTATGCCAAGCGGCAATGGCGATTTAGCTAGGTTAAGAATTTCTATGTTATCTGGTATTATCTCAAAGCCAAGGCTTACATTCTCGTTTTTCTGGACTTTTCCAGATACTTCCAGCACAGTCTCCCTAGGTAAATTGCACAGCATTTTAAATTTTTCTGGACCAAACTGTTTCTTAAATAAAGTAACCTGAGCAATGCCCTCACGGTCTCGCAAGATCAAAAATGCAATGTTTCCCAGTACCCTTGATTCTTGAAGCCAGCCGTCAACAATGACTTCTGCATGGTCTTGCAAGTTTTTCAAGCTATCTAGATAATTAGTTCTTTTCATTGAGTACTGTTAAATTAAAGAGCTATATAAAAGTTAATAACTCAGGTCGAGCTCTTTCTTCTTCTTAGCATTTATCTCTCCAGTTTCCAGGTCCCAGCCCATAGCATCGTAATATTCTTTCTTCATGCTCTCTATGTCCACAGTAACCCCTTTCAAAGGACCGTATTTCTGTGGTTCTGTGCCTATTGCTCTTCCAGGGATCTTGAATTTAGCAGGGTTCAATCCTTCCCTCAAATTGAATAAATGCCTCATGTCCTGTATTCTTTCTCCGGTCAATAAAAGCTCTTCTGGAGTATATTTCAGACCAGTAGCTGATTTTATCATATCTGTATATGGTAATGTTCCAAACACGAATGAAAAAGAACAGAATCCTAACACGTTTTGTATCTGGCTCATATTGCTCATGATGGCATGTGTCTTACCCTTGTTTTTGTATTCATATTTTTCCAGTTTTTCAAAATGAATATTTATGTTGAATATTGGAGTTGGAACAGATCCTTCATCGAAACCTATACCACCGGCAGTGTGCCTTCCTGGTGTTGGATCAGTCAGGTACGTGGTGGCTAGGCTGGGCATGTATTTTGGGTCATGAGACGCAAGCTCCTGGCCTTCAACGTGAATAGCTATTTTATCGGCACCCTTTCCTATCTTTTCAGCTGCTTTTTTCACACCTAGTCCCAGCACCCTCCCAAATCCTTCTCCTTTTCCTATCATGTGCACAAGCTTTACTATTGCATCCGAGTCACCCCAACCGATCTTGAATCCCACGTCCTGTTCATTGATCATTCCTTTTTCAAAACATTCCATCGCAAAACCTATTGTCGCGGCAGTTGATATGATGTCCAGACCATATTGATTGCATAGTTCAAACGACATGGCTACTGAATCCAGATCGCTGTTCAATAGCGCCTGCCCAAATAGAGATGCACCTTCATATTCTAACCTGTGACCCTCAATTACTCCGAATCTGGTCTCCCTTCTTATCCATGCGCCACAGGCAACTGGACAACTGGCACAACCATAGCTCTGAACATTATCCTTTACAATCCTTTCCCCGCTAAGCTTTTTGGCATTTTCTTCACCAAAATCAATAATGCCAATCCCATTCCAGTTTTTGATGGGGGTATCCCCGCTCAATGCCGAATATTCGTTGCTGCCAGCAGTACCATACATGTGCCATCTTTTATAAATTGCAGAGCGCTCATCTTTGCTGGCATTCAGCATGCTCTTTGTAATCGATCTTAGAGTGCCGGGATCGAAAACATCCGCTTTTTTATTGCCCACGGCCACTATTGCTTTAAGTTTTTTAGAGCCCATTACTGCACCTAGCCCAGACCTGCCCAATGCCCTACCCTTATCTGTTATTATGCAAGATATCAGTGACATGTATTCTCCGGCTGGCCCTATTGATAAAACTTCAGCTCCTTTATGCCTGTTTTTTAGTATTTCTTCAGTTTCAGTAGTGGTCTTGCCCCATAGATCTATTGCGTCAAGAACTGAAATTTTGCCATTCTCTATTAATATATACACCGGCTCTTTAGAGATCCCATTTATGAAAATGCCATCTAAACCTGCCCGCATCAGCTTAGGACCAAAATGACCTCCACAGTTGGAATCTCCCCATGTACCGGTCAATGGAGATTTGGCTACTGCCATAAAACGTCCCGTCATCGGAATATTTGTGTTGTTTAAAAGCCCAGAAATTATGCCCAAGGTGTTTTCTGGACCTAGAGGATCTACGTTCGGTTTTTGATGAGTATGTAAATACCATACTCCTAATCCATATCCTCCTAAAAATTTCTTGTAAACAGAATCTTCAACATGCTCTACTTTAACATTATTTATACTTACATCTACTATTCCTATCAAATTATTTACTGCCTTCATAATATTATAGCATATGATTAAATTATTTAAAAGTTTATATCTTGTTTAGGTTATGATATCCATTAACCATGTTAACATCCACCTTTGGAAGTTATCATCCCTGTGAATTCAGGGATACTTAAACTTCTTGGGTAT
>JBMFWH010000066.1:0-6489 GCA_049965455.1 Thermoplasmata archaeon
AGATAGAGAATATATTTTATTTTGTAATAATAATAAATTAAAAATATATTGTATTAAAGGCACTTTCTTTTAGATTGTCGCTTCATAATCGTGACCAGTTACGTTCTTTTTTGATCTGATTTTCGAGGGGATATCGGTAGAATTTCTCTCTATAATTTTTTGGTACTTAATGCACTCTATATTTTACAGAGCTATTTATACATTTTTACAGTTTCTTCTTTTTATAAACTTGAATTAATAAAATAGTGACCATAAATACAAAAATAATGATTAGTAGATAGAAACTCTAAATTTTTAAGGAAAACTCAAGTATAAATGATGATAAAATATGAAAATCAGGACACAATTGTTCTATAGCCCAAGCATCTCCCTAACACTTTTCACATCATAATACTTGGAACCTTTCTTCTTATGGTGCGCTTCTTCATTTTCCATTCCTTTTAGAATCTCCAATACCTTCTCTTTTCCTTCCGATGTCTTTACTGCTTCTCTTGGGCTCTTTCCGTCCAGTGAAGGCAACGGATCATCCACCCACTTTTTTAAAAGTTCTTGCATGTAAATCATTCCCTGCATTTCAAGTAAAAATTTTTCCATAAGCTTTTTTTCAATATCTGCAGGGATCCTGTTGTTCATTATCATTTCATCTACTTCTTCGGCAGTATGGTCATTTAAAAATTTTTTTACTGAATCATCATAATCTAAGGCTTCATCATCAATGCTATCATCGTCGCGAAAGTCTGTATCTGAAGAGGTCTCACTACTTAGATCTTTTGAAAATTCAATACAATCTCCCAGTTTTTTGAGAATTGACTTTCCTCGCTCAAGCCTTTTTTCAGACAAGCAGCTCAACCTTAATTGACCATTTTCAATGATAATATCGCCCATTGATATGTAATTTTTTCCATCCTTACCTATCACATTTATTTTTGATACAAGAACTTCTCTGTCATCATCGCTGTCTTTATCATTAGTAGTTTCTTTCACTCCAATATCTTCACTCAACCACTTGTAATGTATTTCTTTACCCTCACTTTCTACAATCTGCAAATCCACAATAGAATCTAGAATCTTTATGGCTTTAGTCTTGTCTTTCACTTTATATACTGCTTCTGATACCTTAACTGGATCTCCTTCCGGAGTTATAACGAGCGGTTCTTCTCTTGATTTTTTGTACGCGAATCGGTAAAACTTGTATCCTTCTGATTTCATAAAGTCATGCCAGGTAGCTTCTGGATTTCTGTTTTTATATGCAGCAAATTCTTTTTCACCAAATTTTATGATATTTTTTTTCAACCTGTATGGCATAAGATAGGCTGCTCCAGTAAGGTGCTTTCTATTGTAAGACTGTACTATCCTCATCGGTGCAATATCCCACTTTGCCATTGCATGCGAAGAATTAATGTCATTCACGAAAACTTCTGTTTTGTCAAAAATATCTTTGAGATTCTCTCCTTTACCAGGCTCTATATCCGTAACTTCAAACACTCTTATTTCGGTGTTCTGCCAAGCTTTCAACAGTTCTTTTTCTCGAGGATGCAAAGTATTGATCCTTGTGTCATAAAACAGCTCTATAAGTGGTTTTTTGGAATCTTTCAACTTGTAGTCATGGACAAAATAATCCATAAACATTAGAAAATCACTTTGAAAAACAACCTGATTTTTATCATCAAAAAACAGGTCCGATGCACTTTTAAAGTCCTCTTTAAACTGAGGCTCTTCTGAAAACCTGGTTATTTTGGCGATCAGGGTATCCTCATACATACAGCAGTCTTTGTATTTTTTGCCACTTCCACAAGGGCAGGGATCATTTAACCCAACTTTGGTCATAAGTATCATAATTGCTTAATAGGTATATATTATTTTTTTAAATTTGGTAATAGGTCACGATTCTGAAGTTAAGTTTTCATAAAAACGAGTATTATGCGTAATTTTTACAGTATTTAAAAGATAGATAATATATTTTATTTTGTAATAACAATAAATTAAAAATATATTGTATTAAAGGCACTTTCTTTTATATTGCCACTTATAATCGTGACAGGTTACTAAATTTTGATTGAAGCGAGCTCTCTGAACAAAAACCAGAGAGGAGTTATGGCAATTATCAAAATGCCAATAACCAAGAACGATTCCGTAGACGATGTTAACTGTATCAATATCCCTCCAAGCATTCCAGACACGAATGTTGCAGCGAGAGAGAATGTATTGAACGCACCCTGGATCCGTGCCATCAGGAGTTCAGGCAAAAGCTTTAAAATTGCAGTGTTCAGTACAACATTGATTATGCCTATTACAAATCCTATGACCATGGCCGGAACAATGATCAGGAAAATGTTGTTGAGTATTGAGATTGACACCAGAGATATGCCCATTATGGCGTATGAGACAACAGCAATATTGCCCACTTTTCCCTTCACGTTACGCGAAAGCATAGACCCTATTATCATGCCTACTATAAAAATAAAAAATATGATGCTCACATAGATCGGCGGAATCTTGAAATGAATCTGAACCAGCGTTGTAAACAGAATACCAGCCATGCCAAATATCATGTTCCCTAATAATGCAATGATCATTACCTGCATTATTGCTTTACTCCTTCTTATAAATTTAAGGCCTTCTATAATTGACTCCCTTGCACTTTTTACTTCAGTTGATTCTTCTACACGCATGAACAGTAGCGGAGCTAGAGAAATGATAAATACTACAAATATGCTAATGAAAGATTCAAGGAACCCGAATGCCAGAAGCAATCCTGATGCTATGTATCCCGCTCCTTCAGCCATTGAAGAAACGGTTTGCAGGATAGAACTGCCAGATTTATACTGTTCTTCGCTCAAAAACCTTTTAGTCCATGAAGCGCGCACAGAGTTCAATATGTCTGATGTGAATCCTATTAGAAAACCCGTAGCGTAGATAGAGATTACTATCAGCATTACATTATTCACATAAAATCCAAAAAATATCGTGGAAAGCGATACTGCCCTAGCAACTCCTCCCCATATGGCAATATCTTTTTTCCTGCCACTTTTGTCTATCAATGCTCCTACTATAAAGCTGAAAAAGAGCGGAAGCGAAAGTATACCATCTCCAAGGCCGGATAGAAACGGAGAATGTGTCTCGTACAACAGCACCCATATAATCATCAGGTTGAAAGAGGAGACTCCAAACCTGGAGATGCCCAAGTTCACAGTCATCAACTTGAAATTCTTAGAGAAAATGGGGGCAGGATCTTTTGTATACATAAAAATCATATGCGTTTAAATGATCTTTTCCTCAAATTCTTTCAGTTTTTTAGTTAGTATTTCAATATCCTTCTTTTGTGCCAGTATTGTTGCTTTAAGCTCATCTATCTCGCTCCTGTAAACAGTATAGACCATCTCCTTCATTTTATCCATGAGCTCATCCCTGAGCTCTGCCACACCCCTCTCTTCCGCTTTTCGCACGATCAGGTCCTGCACCTCCGGAAGCCCCCACGCAACCAGTACATGATAGCATTCATAAGATTCATCGAGGGCGCACCAGAGCCTCAACTTCCTTTTTGTTTCCTTAACGTAAATATCCACGATTCGATCTTTTCCAGACCCGTCATAATTTTTTTCAATCAGCGATATATGATCATCCAGCACGTTTAGATGAATCAATGCCGCCATCTTTGATCTCAGTTCCATGATCTTCTGCCCCACTCCTTCTGGAATTTCTATTGAGTTCTGCATTTTGCTGCCCGCTATTTCAGATGCGTCAATATCCTGCAGTTTTCTAAGTATCTCCAGCCCTTTTGGCGTAATGGATATATACACTCTGAATTTTTTCTTGTCTCTTTTTATCGTGATCAGATTATCTTCTACCATTCTTGGAAGCAACCGTTCTAAAGTGACTATTCCATGCGTGATCGGAATTAATGCAGATTTGTTCACAGTGCCCTTTACAGCCATATACTCGAGTATTTCTTTTACATATTTGGATGATAGAGATTTCACAATGTAGATAGTTGAATAGTATCTATTAAAGCTTATTAATACTTTGTATTATATGATAAATATTAAATATGTAAATATCTATTATACATTGTATAAAATATAGATATTTAAAGTCTGTGGTTTGAAAATATCAGGAGCGGTAAAAAGAAAAAATGCCATTAAAACAGGACTTTGAATGAAGGAGGAGTAAAAATGGACAAAAGAGAGATAGAAATATTAAAGAAACTGGTAGTAGTGTATCTAATGAGGGCTTGCTCAAATAAGTTCAAAGTAGAATACAAAACATCGGTAGAAATAGCTCTGCATTTTGCAGAAGAAGTGGGTGGCGAGTTTTATAAAACGGTGCATAATGCGGTCAGCAGTTCAGACGCCAAGCACACAGAGAAGATATTAGAGATCACAAAGAGGCTGGCTTTGGAAATTTTTCCGGATGAATCCAGTCAGTTAAAATCTGAGATCTATGACACTGTTGAAGGTTCATGAAAGTCAATTGGATCAGATGCTTTAGCGATAGTATTTCTGCTCAACATAACAGTATAAGGAAAGAAACTAGAGTTCTGGCTATTTTGAAAAAAATATCCGGATCTTGAGAAACAGTAATATATTTAAAAATCATATTAAAAATGATATGAAAGCAGTATGCAGCAAATGTGGAAAAGAGAGATCCGCGCTAGAGCCAAGATGCAGGTATTGCGGAGGCGTGTTTGAATATCGCCCGGACTTTAAGTATCAAGATCGAACAGAAGACAATTTTCCGTACCTGAAAAACTGGATATCGCTGGGAGAGGTAACGACTCCGGTTTTAAGTGCAGGAAATCTCATAATGAAACTTGATTATTTTTCGCCAACATTTTCATACAAGGATCGCGGAGCTAGAGCTCTAATTTCGGCACTGGCAGGGTGGAAGAATAAATACAATATTAAGGAGATCAACGAGGATTCATCAGGCAATGCAGGTGCAGCTATATCCGCATATGGCAAAAAAGCAGGTTTTCATGTAAACATTTTTGTGCCCGAACGTACAGTCCATGCAAAGATAGGGCAGATCATGAGCTATGGCGCTAATATTTTCAAAGTTCCAGGAGACAGGGATGCTGTGCAAAACGCTGCTGAAACGCATAAGGGGGTATATGCGAGCCATGTGTTCATGCCCGAGTTCAGGGACGGGCTCAGAACACTCGCGTACGAGATCTTCAAGCAGGTAAAAATGCCAGATCGCGTGTTTGTGCCCGTTTCTGCAGGCACGCTGTTGACTGGCATGTACTTCGGGTTCAGGCACCTATATGACAGTGGCGAGATCCCAAAAATCCCGGAACTGGTGGCAGTACAGACTGAATCTGTATCGCCGTTGTGCGCATTGATAAACCATACATCCTACGATCCGGGCCGGAAAATAGAATCGATAGCAGACGCGCTTGTATCCACAAAACCCACATTGATAGACAAGATCGCAGAGATAATAAAAAATCATGGAATATGTGTTACTGTGAACGAAGAGGAGATCAAAGAGGCCAGAAAAGCGCTAGCGCTGGATGGCATATATGCAGAATACAGCTCTGCAACGGTATACGCCGCTTACAAGAAACGCAATTTTGACGGCCAGAACCTTCTGGTCATTACTGGCAACGGACTGAAAAACAGCGGATATTAACGCATCTTTTATAAATTCCTTTTTTTGAATAGCTTTACGATAGCAATAATTCTTCAATCACTGCAGATCCGCATATTAGAACTTGAGTTTCCCAAAAATTTAGCATAAAATATTGATAAAATGATGTGTTATAAATATTTTAGAATAGTTTTTACCTATTTTTGGTTAGTATTCATAATACTCGATCTGGATATTTTATATTCAGATCATTCAATATTTCTTTGCATTCTTCTGATTCATTCCTGATCGTTATTATTTTATCCCCTATTTTTACAGGTATTGCCTCCATCCTCGATAAAATATCCATTACTCTTGATATGCTCTTGCCTGTTTTCTTTTCTATTATCCTTCCTATTAATAGCGATAACACACTTATAAATACATGAGCCCTTATTCGTTCTGTTTTCCTATGATATATTGGCCTGATCTCTATAAATGATTTTATAGTCCTGAACGCTCTTTCTATTTTCCATAGATCTTTGTATGTTTTTACTGCTTCCTCTTTTCCTAAGCTTGAATTGGTAATTATTAAGAATCTACCTGCAAGACCCTTTATTTCTTTTATTTTTTTCTCGTTCAGTTTTATTTCATTGCCCTTAAATGATACCAATGACCTTAAATTTCCAAGCTTGTTTTTTGTCTCTTCTTTCCCTAATTGTTCTGTTAATATCTTCTCTACCGCCTCGATCTTTCTATCCAGGTCTTCAAGATCTTGCTTTTCACGCTCCGGATTGTACACAAATATGTACCTTCTTTTACCTTTATTTGCAAGTTCTTCGGGGGAGGTAAGGTCTATAATTGTGTAAGTATATAGGTCATAATATAGAGATCATGAAATAGTAGCAGAGGTGTAAAAAT
>JBMFWH010000067.1:0-6436 GCA_049965455.1 Thermoplasmata archaeon
ATTTGCCGTTTACTGTGGCATTTGAAGTTACAAGGTATCTGCCTGGTGATGAATAGAAATGTGATACTGTATATTCATTGCCTGTCAATAGTTTGGCAGTGGATGAATATCCATCCCCAAAGTTAAATGTTACTTTCGACGGTGTTCCCCCTGAAATGAAAGCTGTAAACGAGATATTTTGGCCCACAGTAGCTGTAGACGTGTTGATAGAGACAGTCATACTAGGCACTCCACTTGGCATAACTTCCAGCGCTGCTATTACTACGATTATTACAATTAATACTGAAATTATAGCATATATAATTTTTTTATTCATTTTTTCACGCTCTTGTTAGTATTTTTATGCTATGACATAGCTTGACATTAGCTTATAAGTTCCTAATATTTAAAAATTTCTTAAATTTTGTTCTGGGACAAAACTATTTTTTAGGATCTTCTAATTGCTTTTCCATCTCTTTTGGCACTGTTACTTTAAATATATAGAGCTCTGCACCATAACTCTTCATGTTATTCTATTACTTTTACCCTATGCTTTTCTGCAATTATTATTACTCCTTTTATTAGTTTTATATGCGGTATATCCTCCAGCAAACCTTTCTTATGAAATATATATTTGCCTTTATGGCGCTTTATATCTATTCTTATATCGTCTAAATATAAAATGGTCCAAACCATTCAGATCTCAATGCGGTGTACAAGATACATAAAAAGGCAATCCCCGAAACTTTCGCAGACGGGATAGAGGGTATAGGGTTATACCCAAGAAGTTCAAGCATCTCTGAATTCATAAGGATTATAACTTCCAGAGGTGGATGCTAACATAGTTAACAGAAATCATAACCGGATAATTTAATACTTAACAATATTTTTATGTTAATGTGATTAGATAACAAAAAAATAATAAAGAATTAGCGAATTATCTCGAAGTCTCGGTCTTGGCCCTGCCTCTGTATCATCCAGTTTGGATACATGGACCTGCTCTCAGATACTTTGTCCAGCCGTTCTATCTGCCCTACCTTAAGGTTTACATCTATCGATCCTAAATCCTCTTCAAGCTGTTCCATGTTTCTGGCTCCTATCAGCACTATAACCCTCTTGTTCACAAGCCAGGAAAGCGCCACCTGAGAAGGTTTGCAACCCTGCTCTTCTGCAATTTTCTTCACTTCATCAACAACATCCCAGCCCCTGCTCTCATCAAAGTATGGAAAGAAGAAACCTCTATCTCCCATCCTTGTTCCGCCGGTAGGTTTCTCGCCTCTTTTGTATTTACCTGTTAAAATTCCGCCATGTAATGGGCTCCATGACAAAAGTGACATTTTGCTGTATTTTAAAAATGGCATAATTTCATACTCAACGTCCCTGTTGATCAGACTATAGTTCATCTGCGCACTTTCATATCTTGCAAATCCTCTCTCTTCAACCATTGCCTGCAACGTTGCCATTTGCCATGCTGCAAAATTGGACAGCGCAGGATATATTACCTTTCCCTGGTCCACAAAAGATTGCATGGCCTCAACCATTTCTTTCAAGTTGCTCTCACTGTCCCAACCATGATATTGATAAATATCCACCCATGATGTGCCAAGTCTTTCAAGGCTCTTTCTTAAGGATATGCTCATATGATGCCTAGAAAGCCCTAGCTCATTTACTCCTTTTCCCATCTTGCCTCTGACCTTCGTGGCTATCATCACCTGATCCCTGTACTTCTTTATAGATTTCCCAAGCATAATTTCAGAATCTCCAGAATCATATACATCTGCAGTATCATACAGATTTACACCAGCATCAATACAGCGTTTTATCATCCTATCAGATAATTCTTGATTTACTCCACCAAGTTTCCATATGTTTTTCTCGCCAAATGTCATAGCTCCAAATGCAAGAACTGAAACAAATGTTCCGGTATTTCCGTATTTTATATATTTCATAATGATATAGTATCTTTTTTAATATATTAATATTTCTTTAGTTCGAAGTAGGCTTATAGTTCTAGCTCCTTTGACTATATTAATTATATTTTTATTTGGCTTTGTCAAATCTCCGTTGAAAATATTAAAAATAGTATCAACAATCATACCACGCATATTTCGAAAGCGATTCAAATAAAATGATCCAGATAGAAGCTATGCCTTCGGTAAAATGAAATAATATTCACATATCGACGAAAAGTTGACACGATCTTTTATTTTTTATCATTATTTTCATCTCATTCAACTAAGACATAAAATACTCCTATCTTGCATTCTTCCGGTAACCCGCTCCAGAATGCCTATTCCAGTGTCCGCAAATAATAGCTCTTATCCAAGCTCTCATGATATCTTACCGTTACCAATTTACATATTCTTCAAATATTTCATGTTCCATCTTGTGTTTTTCATATACGTCATACTAGTCTTCTTGCTCCTACTTTCTGCTCATTATAAGCTTTAAGCACTAATCTTTCTTCTTCGGGGTTAGTATCTTTCACTTTTCTGCCTCGTTTCTTCATAGTTATTATTAGTATTGAGCCAATAAATTAATACACACTTTATTTTTGAGATGCTTATTTTCAGATCTGTAGAGATCTGTTTGTAACTTTGACCTTTTTTCTTGACTCTGACAATGTACCTGATTTTTCGTTCTGTGAGTTTCAGAGAGCTCATAAAAGAGCATTCTCTTTTTATAGTCAAAGGTTTCGGTACTATAACACACATCCCAAATCTCACTATGCTGGTAATATTAAGTTGGATGAATAATATTTTTTCACTCAATTTTTTATGTATAATAAATAGTACCGAAAAGTTTATTAAGTATAACCTATTTAGGTTATACATGACCATTGTTGTTAGAAAAAAGAAAAATAAAAATGGAAAAGAGTACTATGATATGGTAGATGTGCGAAGAGTCAATGGTAATGTCAAGATCAAGTACGTAGGATATCTTGGCAAAACTCCTGACTCTAAAAAGGAAATTGAATTGGGGCAGGTATTGCCTTACCTGACCAGGCTTCTTAGCAAAGGGATAAGCCAGGAAGAGATCCGTGAAATACTGCATAAAATTGGCATTAACTATGATCTTACTCCCATTACCAGGATCATAATAGAGAATGACCTGAAACTGAAGAAAACATTTTTGAAGATCAAATGAAAGCAATAAAAGAGATCGTATTCAAGACTGCACTAACTGTATGTCCAGTTTGCCATACGCATCTGGTAGTATACAAAACAGTGAGAAGAACTGTGAAATCAATAGAGATGGGCGAATTTGTCGCTGTTCATAAACTCATGATCTGCAAAAAACACAAAACAATATTCAGGTCTGAAGAGCTTGCATCCTTGATTGGATCACACTGCATATACGCTAACGATGTTATGGTAGAAACTGGAAATAGGCGGTACATAGGCGGCAGAAGTTGCTCAGAGATCTCAAAAGATCTGGGAATTGGCATATCAGAACGGCATGTCAGGAACCTGAGCAATACTGCCGTAGAGATCTTTAAAATAATTCACGAAGAAAATATAGCAAAGATTAGGGAATCTATGAAGTCATACATTTTAAGCATTGATGGCACAGTAGATTCAGAGTATTCGATGATCGTGGTGGTCAGGGATACAATCTCAGGTTTTACGCTCTATGCTAAAAAATGCAGTGCAGAATCGTATGAAGAAATAAAGAGCATACTGCAGGAGATAAAATTGCGATTTGGAGAACCGGCAGGCATAATAAGTGATATGAGGTCTGGCATACTATCAGCTGCAAAAGCGGTATTTCCAGATGTGCCAAAGAGAATATGCTTAATGCATTTTCTTAGAGACTTAGGAAAAGATCTGATGGATAACATGCATATAGAATTAGGGAAGGCAATAAACAGGAAAGGAATTAAAAATGCGTTAAAGAGAATACTTAGATCCCTTCCAGTATATGATCAGGAAACATTAGATGATTTAAAAGCCGGATTTTGCAGAGACCGGAACAAAATGGAACAAATGGCGATCCGGAGGATCATAGAACCAGTAGTGATGCATACAGGAAGCAGTGGTTATGGATTTCCATTCACGTTAAAGAACCTGAATTTTTACGGATTATGTAAAGAAGCACTCAACAAGTTAGAAGAACTTTCAGAAAAGATAAACGGGCAAGATGCAAAAATGATCATGGAAGAGATAAGGACCCTCTTAAAATTTGTAACAGCCAATAAAGAGATAAAAGAACAGGCAGAAAAACTGGCAGAAGTAAACAAGCTGTTTCAAAAGTTGAGAATGGCGTTCAAAGTCCCAGATCACGGAAAGCTGTCCGAAGATCTGGAAGATGATGATTTAGCAGAATTGCAAACCAGTATAGTAATTGAAGAGTTGAAAGTGTATATGGGAGTGAATATACCAGCATATCTATACAAATCTGCAAAACATATAATAGAAAAGTATGAAGAACGAAAAGAGCTGTTGTTTTCAAACAATAAAGATCACACGATACCAAGAACAAATAACGAGATGGAACAATTTTTCAGGAAGATACGAAGGAATGTGAGAAAAAGGACAGGGAACACGTCCACAGGAAGATTATTAACAATAAATGGAGAATCATTGGCACTGTTTCAGAACATGGGAAATGAGAAGTATGTGAAGTTAGTATTTGGAACAAAGGATTTAGGATCAACATTTGGAAAGTACCGGAAATTGGTAACAAAGAAAAAAATGAAGAAAAGCCAGATCTTAGAGTTAGTAGACAAAGGCATTGAAAAGATACTAACAGATACACTGTCTGAAACTCCGTATACTTTAGAATTTATGGAAAAGGCATATAATTCTGTGGATTTAGAAAAGATATAGAGCAAAAAAAATAAAAAATCATATAAATCCAACCGTCAATTTCCGCCATAGAAAAAACAGTAAAGTTTTTAATAATGTATGAATAATGATTTACCTGAAAAAGAGGTGTTTAAAAAATGAAAAAATTTGGAGACGTAATAGTTTCCCCTGAAAAAGAGGGAAAAGAGAAGCATGTGCCAATTATAGACGCCCCGAAAAAAGTCAAGGCCGGGCAGTTTTTTACAGTGAATGTGACCGTAGGAAAGGATGTACCACACCCAAATCTGGTGGAACATCATATCAAATGGATACAGGTTTATGCACAGATAGAGGGTAGGCCATTTAATCCAGTACATGTTGCTACTTTCGACCTGGGCCCAACTTTCGCAGACCCGAACGTGACATTCAGAATGAAAATTGACAAAAAGACAACGCTCTATGTGCTCGAATACTGCAATCTCCACGGTGTATGGGAAAACTCTGCAGAAATTGAAATAGAATAAAAAAAACTTTTTCTATTTTTTAATGTTTTATATTCCCTAAACGAGAGTCAGCCAGTCTTTAAATTTCTCTATTTTTCCATGAACAGTATCTGAATATAGGTCCATTATCTGTTTTGTTATTGTTCCCGCCATTCCATTCCCGACTTTTATATTATCCACATTTGTGATTGGTGTGATTTCAGCCGCCGTTCCGCTAAAAAATGCTTCTTCCGCAGTATAAAGCTCTTCTCTGTGAATATTTCTTGCAATTACAGGAATGTTCATAGCTCTGGCAAGTTGCATTACAGTATCTCTCGTGATGCCCATCAATATGTTCGCATTGATGTCTGGCGTGAAAATCGATCCATTTTTAACAATAAATATGTTTTCTCCAGGTCCTTCAGCCACGTACCCGTTATCCGACAGTAAAATTGCCTCATCAAATCCTGCGTTTTTTGCTTCTATGCTAGCTATGATAGAATTCACATAATTACCGCTCGACTTGGCCTGAACCGGCAGGATATCAGAGTTAATTCTACGCCATGATGAAACTTTACATTTTACTCCGTGGTCTCCGGCGCTCAAATATTTTCCGAACGGCACAGCAGCAATGTAAACGCTCACTTTCTTATTAGTTACATTCAGGCCTATTGCATCACTGCCGTAAAATGCGTACGGCCGGATATACGCTGCTTTTAACTTATTTGCTCTGATCACAGTTATGATCGCCTCTCTGATCTCGTCCTGAGAATAGTGTAGATCCATGCTATAAATTTTGGCGGATTCAAAAAAGCGTTTTACATGTTCATTCAGCCTGAATATTTCTGTACCCATAGAAGTTTCATAAGCTCTGATCCCTTCAAAAATGCCGCTTCCGTACTGCAGTGAATGTGTTAAAATCGGGACCTTGGCAGAGCTGTAAGCCATTATTTTACCGTCCAGCCAGATCTTCAAATCCATATCCTTATATGCAGATTCTATCATAAATGCACCTCAAAAACTAGTTAAGACGAGTAACGCATTTAATATTAATAAACTTTATTAGCAAAAATTCAACTACTCCTCGCTAAAGCTTCGGAGCTTGTTGCTAGGCTCCCCATCCACCCATGAGTGGAGTTTTATTGAACCGCAATTATTGCATTTGAATACTGAGCCATGCCTGTTATT
>JBMFWH010000068.1:0-6343 GCA_049965455.1 Thermoplasmata archaeon
CTTTAGAGAATTTAAGAGACTTCTATTTTTCAGGAATAGATTTTCTTACAAGATTGCCTGCTAAAACAGAATTATACAGGGAAATGATCGATATAAAGGATCTGGAAAATAAGGAAAATGCGGTAATATACGGAGAGCGAGTGCTGTTTATAAAAACAGAGGTGAGAAAGGTTGATGATCATGATCTGTTTGTGTACGTAGTGCTAGATCCTGAGAGAAGAGGCAGAGAAATCAAGAGATATTTAAAAAAGCATTTGAAAGAAGCAGATGAATTCTCGTTAAAAAGAAAAGGGTTCATGGTCCTGATCTCATCATACAAGATAGATAAAGAAGACCTGATACCCTTATATTACACGAGACAGATGATAGAGAAGGCATTTTCATACTGCAAGACCGATCTATCACTCTTGCCACTTAGAGTTCACAGAGAAGCCACATTGAGAGGTTATTTTTTTGTAGTATTTTTAGCATTGGATATACTGATATCATTACATAATGATCTGAAAGGTAGACCATTAAACGAAGTTTTAGATATACTATGGAACGTGAAGTGCAAAATATATGATAATGAGCTTATAGTGCAAGAATTAACAAAAGAGCAGAAAGAGATATTTGAGAAGTTCGGGATCATAGTGCCTAAATGTATGGAAATTTAGGAAGTTCATAGCATTGATACTGAAGCATAAGCTTTTGAAAATAATGCTTGATAGTGGATTATCTAAGAAATATTCTGTAGAAAAGCTATTTCTAGAGTTAAGCAAAATCCGTAAAATAGTATTGGCAAATGGAAAAGAAATAGTATCAGAAATAACAAAAAAGCAGAGAGAGATAATGGGAATCGTTAAACGTTGCAATTGATTATGTGCCTAAAAATCCGAAAGTTTAGGTAATTATAATATTCTCCCATCACCTGTTTCGATATCTCTTCTGGCCTCTCATTTCTCCAGATCCTCCATTATTTTGTCAAACTGATCCTTCGTGATCTCTCCTTTTGCGTACCTTTCTCTTAATGTTGCAATAGCATTGCTATTTGTTTTACTTGCTGGAGTATCCATTCGATCTATAAAATAAATGATCCCGAAGTCTGAAAGAACAACACCGATAAATCCTATAGACATAATAAATGATAAAATGTTATTTTGCATCCCACCTATCAGGAAAGTTATGCCATAAATTCCAGCCATAAGCGTTAAAATGCCATTAATAGCCACCAATAGTATTATCGTAAATTTTCCTGTAAAAATTGAAACAAATAATGTGATTAGAGCAACCAATCCTATCAGGATCCCAACCATCATATGAGCCATTATTTCTGGGATCTGAATCATTATGTCCATTAGATAACTACCCATCATTCCGTTGTATTGTGTGGTGGGTATATTCATTGGTGCAAAAAGATTGATCCACATGCCAATAATAAATTGAACTGCCAATAAGAAAAATTGAACAATAACTAGCGGGACAATAAATCTTGATATATTATTAGTCATTCTTTCAGCACCTCTCCATTTACGTCTTCCCATTCAATCGTGACCTTTATCTTACTAGGGAGTGTTTCGTGAGTCAGTCCTGCAGCTTTTATGTTCAATTGAAGATTAGCCAGCACATCAATGGCGTTTAACTGTTGTGACGAATATGTAACATATCTGGTTGCCGCTCTAAATTTAGCCCTATGCATTTCCAGTTCAAGTTTTTCCATTTTATATCAACTCTTAAAGATTTCCATCTCAATACTATCTCTTCTTTACCTTTTAAATAAATTTCATTAAGATTCAACATAAGTTATCAAATTTGATGCAAATTCTTCAATAATCTTAAATTCTGAATCCACATTTTTAAAAGTAATTTTAATTAGATGATTTGCTAGAGGAAATATGACGGTCTGATTTGAAGAGTAATTGAAATAGAGCGTTGGAATCTCTCCGATTAAACCATACTGTATAGAAGAATTCGAAACACTACTATTAAATGCAGAAAATATTTCCATGAGTATCGAAAAACTAACAAAAGAATCATTAGCATATGAAGGGGCAGTAAAATTAATAACTGTTTCATTCACCAATCTATTATTAGATCTAAATGAAATGGAAGTAGCGTTAATAACATCTGGAAATTTGAACGAAGTGTAACTAAAAGGTTCAGTAGAATTGAAGTACCAAGAACCTCCAAAAACATTTGATATCATTTCGGTTGTAAGATATGGGCTTTTATAGAGTTGATGTGGGCTATAATTATGGATAGTGGTATTGTTTGAACCAGATAGATAATTAGAATAGAAAAATGCACCTCCTAATCCTCCTGCAAATCCAACGATCACTGCTACTATGATAACAATCCATGATTTCATTACACATCTACCTCTTTAATATTATTATTTATCATTTTTTCAGATCCTCCATCTATCATTCATTTCCACTCCACCGAAATGGAATCTTCTGGATACCCATAATATTTCATCATTTTTTTTTCATATTTTTCCGCACTTTTAGAACTTGCATGAGTTTCCAGGAATAAACCATTTGACAATTTATAGAAATTAAAAAATTTACTATCACTCTTGTGAACCGGGGTGATATTCACCAGATATCTCTTTGATCCAGATTCTATTGGAACTGTAGATTTTGTCATTTTCCCCTTCTCGATAAGCCATTCAGCTGTTCGGATAAGAATGTCTTTTGACTTTTTCACTTCAAAACTTTCTCCGTTTATCATAATGCTCTGAGGTTTGAATCCCCATTTCCTTCGGCCCTTAATATCTTCTGATGAATTTTCGAGTGGCGTTTTAATATTGTATTTTGTTTGAGCGTTTTTCTGTGATACCTTCTCTTCCCGATTTTCTAAAATGGATTTGGAAGGTACTTCTCCGAAGGACTCGATATTTGCTATGACAAGGGATCTGATTAAGACAACAGATGGGTTATCATCTATTAAGTCCCACTCTGTAACTTTCTTCTCTGGGAGCTTCGTTTGTTTGAAAGCGTCGTAGATCTCCCAATGATTTCCATCAGTAGCTATGAAAAATTTCACTCCCTCAGAAACACAATATGTAATGTGCTGTTGGAGATCTTCATTTTTGCCTAATTTCTTGGCACCAATGAACGCTTTGGGTTTGCTGTTATCTTCTATGAAAAGTGCGTAATCCGGTCTTCCCGCTTCAATTGTATATTCAGGTTTAACCTGTTCAGGATCCTCGGTATCCCACCCCAGAGCTCTCAGAAATGGGTCAATAAGGGCATACCTTACCAAGGCTTCGTTCTTCGAAAATTCATCTTTATATTTTTCTATTTTCTCTCTTAAATCCTTTATTAGTTCGATATTTTTAGATATTGAAATGTCTCTCATTAATCTCCCTCCAGGATTTCCTTAATTTCCTTCAATTTTCTAGCTACTTTTTCCCTCTTTACAGTCAAGCTAATCATATTTTTTGGGGGATATGAAGATTTATCTATTTTAGAATCTATAAGTCCCAAATCTTTGGACTTGTTAAGTGAAGAATACATTATATTTGGATAGATGTCCGTGTTGTCTATTATAGATTGTATGTTTATGGGTTGGTGATCTAACAAGTATATAAGAAGTCTAATCAACCCTGATTGCTTTTCAAATATTTTTATCGGTTCTTTATTCACGATTTGATATATATAACAATTCAAGATAATATAATTTATGTATATGAATATCAGATTGATATTTAATATATCAATATACTACCAATAGATATCATATATCGATGTCATATGTAAGAAAAGCAATAACAATAACCATTGAACAAGCAAAATTCTTATCAATGCACAAAGAATTGAACTTATCTGGAATAGTGCAAAATGAGTTAAATAGAATAATTAAAACGTATGATTTAGGAGCTGAATAATATGAAGAATTTGCAAGGTTGGGATCCTAGCTTCATAAAATAGATCTTTAGTGTAAGTGAAGAAGAGCTCAAAGAATTGAAAAATTGGCGGATTGACGAAATGCGGTTTTCTCAGTCTACAGTGCACGTCGCGATCAGAAAGCTCAGATACGTGGCTGACAGATCCAATATGACTCGAGAAGACCTACAAGAATTTATCAGAAAAATATGGAACAGCCAAGGGAACAAGACTTCAAACGGATATATTACAATTATAAACATGTGGTTAAAGTTTAAGATAATTAGGCCACTCAAATATTTTAACATATGCGAGCGGTGAGACTTACCTATAAAATTATGTAAGCTCTTTTACTATTTTAATTATTGTAACTGGTCACAATTATGAAGTGGCGATATAACAGAAAGTGCCTTTAATACAATATATTTTTAATATATTATTATTACAAAATAAAATATATTATCTATCCTTTAAATACAGTTAAAATTACGCATAATACTCACTTTTATGAAAACTTAACTTCAGAATCGTGACCTATTACCTAAAATGTAAAAATATTTAAGTGTATGTTTATTACAACTCCATAATTATGAATTATATCGATCACCCTTTTATTAACAAAGACAAAATCGAAGCCCGAGAATTTCAGATAAAAATTGCAAAAAACTCACTTGAAAAAAATACGCTTGTAATCTTGCCCACGGGGATGGGTAAAACAGTTATTGCCACGCTCGCAATAGTTAACGTCTTGAAAGAGAAAGGGCCAAAAATATTGTTTTTGGCACCCACCAGACCTCTTGTAAAGCAACATGAATACACACTTTCAGATTTCATACGCGGATTTAAGGTCGCTAGCGTTACGGGTCTGGTAGGCGGCGAAACCCGTAAAAAAGTATGGAACGATAATGATATTATAATCGCTACACCTCAGGTAGTGGAAAGTGACTTAAAAAACAATCTGGTAGATCCATCATGGTTCAAGCTCGTGATATTCGACGAGGCACACAAATCTATCGGAAACTATGCATATACATTTCTTAGCAACGTGTTCAGCAAACACTCACATATTATAGGGTTCACTGCTTCTCCCAGCTCGAAGGCAGAAAAGATAGAAGAGATAATGCGCAATTTGCAGATCGGGAATTTGGAAATAAGAAATGAAAGTGACGAGGACATAAGTGAGTATTCTCATGAAATAAGCGTAAACTGGTACAGGTTAGACATGCCCGCAGACGTTGTTCCATTGCATAGGCAGCTGAAAGAGCTATACGCTGATATCATCCTGATGCTAGAGTCATCTTCCTTGTTTTCTGACAGCACTAAAATAACCAAGCGAAATCTCATTGAAGCTCAAAAAAAGGCCAGCATGTTTATTAAAGAGGGCAAAAAAGAGTTTTTTTCAATAATATCTACAATTTCCATGGCGATCAAGGTAGATCAGGCAATAGAATATCTGGAAACACAGGGTTTTGATTCTTGTAAAGAATACCTAGAAAAGATAGTAAATGCTGGGAACACAGAAGCCGGATCCAAAGCGGACAAGAAGCTCGTAAAGACCGTAGGATTTGTCAAGGCAGTGATCACGGCCAGGAACCTGGCCGAGAAAAAAATAGAAGATCCGAAATTAAGTACCATTTTGAGGCTTGTAAAGCAGCAGATTTCTCTTAAGCCGGATTCAAGGATAATCGTTTTTACAAATTTCAGAAATGTAAATAACAACATTTATGAATCATTAAAAAAAATAGAAAGTGTAAAACCTCTGAGATTTGTGGGGCAGACAAATAAAGAGTCTGACGCGGGACTAACCCAAAAAGAACAAGCTGAAATATTAGACAAATTCAGAAGCGGAGAGTTCAACGTGTTAGTATCTACGCAGGTTGGAGAAGAAGGCCTAGATATCCCTCAAACAGACCTGGTAATATTTAATGAACCCATTCCTTCCGAGATCAGAAGCATTCAGAGGCGTGGAAGGACAGGCAGAAAAAGAGCAGGGAAAGTAGTAATTTTGATTTACAGAGATACAAGAGACGAAATATATTTCTGGTCCAGCAAAAATAAAGAACGGAAAATGAAAACGCAGATTGAGAAGCTGAAAAATAAAGAGCCCGCAAAAAAGAGAGGGCAGACTACAATATTTGAATTTTGAGGTAACAGCAACTATAAATAACTCTTTGTAATATTCGATTTTACATAAAGGGCTGGTAGATCAGTTGGTAGATCGCCTCCTTGGCATGGAGGAGGCCCTGGGTTCAAATCCCAGCCAGTCCATACCATCCAGATTATCTTGATTTTGAACCCTCAGAAAAAGTTCAACTTTCTCACTTCGTTTATCGCATCACTTTGATTTGTATCCTAAACTCAGAGCTTATTTAGGGATCAAATAAATTATTTTAGTGTATTTAACAAAATATTTATATACTTTTATGTGTTCCCTATATAGTGATCATGACAAAAGAAATTAAGAAAATTGGAAA
>JBMFWH010000069.1:0-5947 GCA_049965455.1 Thermoplasmata archaeon
ATTGAGGGAAGTCCGTGTATCTCCTCCCTAAAGGTCGGAGTTTTACAGCTTCCCTCAAACTCCTAACTTTTCTATAATTCAATTACTATTATTTTGCGTTTTAATTTATTCACACGCAACATATAAAATCTAAAAACATTAACTATAAAGATTTTAGGTGATATTTTTAAGTATATTCTTATAATAACGGAATTTAAGTGAAACCTGTTTTTTATTTAAGTAATTATACTACGATTTTTAGTATTTTTATTTAATACAATAGATATATAAAAATCGCACAACTGTTGTGAGCTAAATCATTATGTTATCTATTGCTTCATTTTCAATCATAATCCTATCTCAAAAATTGAATAGATTAATTTGTAAATATTTTTATTTCTTGCCACAATAAAAAAGTATACGATATAAAAAAATAAAAATTTTTAGAGCCAGTAAAGTGCACAATATACACTTTTATCCGCTATTTTTATATGGTATCCACAACTTTTGCAGTTTTCCAGAGATACTTGCTGCACTGTCGGATAATCCAGTGGGCACTCTACCTTGTTAAGATTTAGCGGCCTGGCCCTGTAAAAATCAAAAGCTCGCTCTGCCTCAACCATATCACGTTTTACCTCAGATATAATATAAAACGGCATTTAATAAACTTTTTGTATGTTGATTGTCGATAGATTATTGATTCGCAATGTTTATCATAGTTTTATCGCTCTTGTAAAGTTTGGATAGCAATATGGGGGCTATAATGGTAGTAACAATTGTCGTAAATATTGCTATTGAATATATTTCGTTGCTTATCAACCCGTACAGTATTGCATTTCCTGCAATGATCAATGCAACTTCACCCATGGACATTAGCCCGGCACCTATAATAATTGATTTTTTGAAATCGTAGCCAAGCAGCTTAGCAGGAAAAGCTGCACCTAAAAGCTTTGTGATTATCGCGATCGCTAATATTAATAGTGATATGAAGATACCAACAGCAAGTGTGTGCATGTCCACGATCATTCCCATCGATACAAAAAAGATGGGAGTGAAAAAATTGGCAAGATTCTCGGTGTTTTTACTGATCTCTTCTTTCTTTGGCACTTTTGACAATGCCAGGCCAAATGCATATGCACCTACTATTACTGTCAATCCCAGGAACTCGGATCCAGAAACTACTAAAAAAAGTATCAGTAGCACGAACGCAAACTGTGTTAAACTATCCTTAAAAAGCGCTATGAGCTTAGAGACATATTTGCTAAGCTTCAATCCGACGAACAACGCAATACCCCAGAAAACAAGGACTTTCAGGACTGTCACTATTAAAGAATTAATGCTCAGGGAACTGTATGCTATGCCTGTGACTAATGCAAGCAATGTGATACTTATCACATCCACTATTACTGTAGCTGTCATAATGGTAATCCCTTCGCTGCTATTCACCTTTTTCATGTCTGCAAGAACCCTTGCAGTAATGCCCGTAGAGCTGGCTGTTAAAATAGCGCCCATGAAAAGTGCGCTTATAACATTGTGAAATAGCAATAATACAGTGACATATCCTATCATGAATGGAAAAGCAGATTCTCCAATAGCTATAAACGTTGAGCTTTTAATGGCTTTCACAAATTTTTGGAGGTCTGTGTTTAACCCTACGAAAAATAGCAGAATAATCACACCTACCTGCCCGAACATGTAAAAAGATTGTGGAATTGGCACGCTGCTACTTACAGGCGCCAGAAATCCCGTGGCTGTCTGTGGGATCAGTGTGAACCCAAGAACCGGCACAGAGCCTAATGCGAAAGGACCTATAATAATTCCCGTAATTAACTCCCCAATTACTGCCGGAAATCCAAAATATTTATTGCCAATTGCAGAAAATATTCTAGAAACAACTAAGCTAACGCTTACCAGTATCAGGAACTGCAGGATGCTCAAAGATATGTTCATTTTTTAATGTCATATTATGTATCTTATATATTTATTTATTGCCATTTAAATAAAAAAATTAAAAATTTTAAAGATATTATTTTTTCTGGATTTTTGAAGGCCACCAGTTGTAAGATTTCAATACCAGCATCACTGACGGAATAAAGAACATCCATGACACAAAAGTGGCTATGAATACACCCATCGCCAGCGCCACACCAATCTCCTGTATAATGCCCATACCGCTGAAATATAGGGATCCAAATGTGGACATTAATATTAGGCCTAGGACCATGATAATACCGCCATTTTCAACGACCGCTTTCTCTATTGCGTCCTCGTCTTTATTACCTTTCATGACCTCTTCCCTTGCCCTCGTGATCATGAATATATCGTAATCAAGGCCCACTGCCAGAAGCGTGATCACGACGAACATGGGCATGAATATTATTATTGGTGTCTTGTATATGTAGTAGAAAAAGCCGTATGCGATCACCAGCGCGAATGTCACGGATCCCAGAACCATTAGCACCAACCTTAATGGTGTGAACACAGAGCTCAGCTGCATTAAAAGCACTGCAAATATTGCCAGTGCCAGTATCGGCACGATCATCGTGAACGCATTGTCTACATAACTGTTCACGTCTATAAGCCCCTGCGTGAGACCTCCTATATACCATTCATCCACATTGCTGTTCAATACCAGTGCGATTTCGTTCTTGAGTGATGAAACAAAGCTAGAAGCCTGAGAAGTCCATCCCAGCATTGA
This sequence comes from Thermoplasmata archaeon, assembly GCA_049965455.1. Taxonomy (GTDB): domain Archaea; phylum Thermoplasmatota; class Thermoplasmata; order Thermoplasmatales; family ARK-15; genus JAVRLB01. The sequence goes on from JBMFWH010000069.1 coordinate 2,678, forward strand.
AAGCTGGAAATCCACAATAACTGTTCTGTTGTCTTTGCCTATGTATGAATTCATCTGGGTTAGGTACAGAGAATTAGTGCTGCTACTATAATTTAGGGAAGATGGAGATACGTATGACCCGTACGGATACGTGGGCCCATAAACAAACGATATTTTGCCAGTGCTTAAAAGCTTGTTTTCAAGATTGGTAACCACATTCAGATCCGATCTATTATAGCTACCGTTCTTCAACAGCACCGGCTGTGAAAATTGCATTATTACAAACCCTGTGAACACTGTATCGCCCTTAAAAGTACTGTTCATAATTTCTACTGCCGTTAAAGCACTGCCATGTGGCACGAGCTGGAATATGTCCATTCCTGTCGGCGTGTTCAGATAAACAACCACGCTGACCAAAACTATGACCACAAATACTGCCATCAACGCCTTTTTATGATCCCTGTCAAATTTTGCGATCTTGTGGTACGTTCTTCCGGAGATAGGCTTATATTTTTCCAGGTTGTTAGGCCAGTAAATTTTCTCGTTGAATCTCTTTAAAAGAGAAGGTAGCAAACTTATGCTCAATACCAATGCTACTGTAACAGATATTGCGTTAGTCAACCCTGAATCGCTGAAAATAGGCACGTTTGCGAGCCATAAGAACAGATAGGACAATACTACTGTAACTCCACTTGTAAATACTGCGTGTCCTGCCCATTTAACTGTTTCCACCTCTGCTTTTTCATTCTTGTTTATCAGCTCTCTCCTGAACCTTGCAAGTATGTATACACTGTAATCGGTGGTGAGACCTAGCAGCAATATGAGCATCAGCGTTGGAGTAATAAAAGATACGCTGGCGTGAAGTACGTATTTATAAAGCAGACCGTTCAGGCCCATGCCTATTACCGTAGCCATTCCGAATATCATAAGAGGTATCAGTCCGGCGACCGGAGACCTGAAAAATAGCAGGCTGATTATGACCGATGCAATTATGCCGACTAGCAGTGCGTCCATAAGACCATTGCTTGCCTGGTTTTCGAGCTGTGCAGCCATTGCACTGGAACCGGCCACATAATATTTTACACCGCTTATCTGCGGCAGGTACCTGTCAGAGATGTTTTGTATTATGTTCAACGTGTTGTTAGGAGCATTATGGCTCAATGTTACCAGCACCAGCGACACGTTATCTGTATAGCTCACAAGCTTGTGATAAGTATATGGAGAAGGAATAATAGGATACGTATTGAAGTTGCCGGTAGCAATAATATTTGTCACTATGTTCGGGGAACTGCTGTCATTTAGTTCCATGAAAAATGCCGGCAAAGCTTTTACATTTATGGTTGTTAAGGGATTCCCGTAAAATGTTTTATTGTATGAGCTGATCGCATCAGATATTGTCAACGCAGTTAAATTATCGGACTGGTAAGAATCCTGGACAAACGAGATTACGGGGATGTTAAGGATATTTGCGATAAAATTGTACGCTGTACTGTTTCCCTGATAATATGCGGCCACATGAGAAACAGTATAGTTTAATATGTTCTTTGAATTATAAAAGATATACTGGAAATATGTATTGTTAAAAAACTGGTAAATCATGCCTTTGATAGTGCTGTTAAACATCATGGGTGCATATTGCTCGGCAAGAACCGTGTAATTTTGCATAGTCACCACGCTTTCCGTGAAACTCTGCGCACCTAAAGGAAGAATGCTGTTTACCGTAGCGTTCTGTGAAAGTTTATTCGCTATAAAATTTATGGAAAATGATATTTGGGCAGTTTTGTTATTGTAATTGTATATATTGAAATACTGGCCAAGCATCTGCCAGAATTGTACCATCTGATTATCTTTAAACTGGCTGGCAAAGGATGAGTTATACAAAGTCATGTAAACACTCTGATTTTCCACAGTTTCTGCTTTTGCAGGGTCGACCATTGATATGTTCCAGTAAATCGAAAATGTATTAAAATAGGGATCTAATAATACAGTATAATTTCCAAATTCATTAGAGATGAAGCTAAGAGTATTTTCATAAGCATACTTCTCTGAAAGAGAAATATTCTTTGTCTGATTATAGTACGCTAAAAATGTGCCTGTATAATATTGAGGTGGCAAAAACATTAGGCTGAGTGATCCGTTTACCTGTTTCAGAAAACTGTAATAATTATATTTTGTATCCTTTGCTAAATATACTAAATTTTCCATGTAAAGATTTGAGGAATTTCCAATCAGATAAAGCCCGTTAACCAGGCTTTTTGTCTTTTCGTTCAATTGCAGGGTTGAGTTATAAAGGGTTCTTGATCCATTTACAAAGCCCGTCAAAATAGTGTTTTCAACTGTATATATCGAACTAACTGATACCCCGTATCTTTTCAACTCCGTGTTGGACATAATGGCATTTTGCATAGCCAGAACTGAGTGGATCGTCTGGCTGTTGCTTACGTTGGCGTTTTGTAATAATATGAAGTCTAGATTGCTGCTGTTATTAGAGGATGGAAACTCAGCACTCTGAAGAGTAGATGCCTTGAAAGACATGCTGTTCTGAGTGACCACGCTTCCTTCCATATTATAAGATGTTTGCGAAAATAGCATGCTAGCAAAAGGTAAAAATGCAAGTATTACTATGATCCAGATCACTATTATCTTATTTTTGTTTCTTACTATATAATTGCCTAATGCCTCAAATCTTTTCTCAAACATAAAGGAAGGGTATACAATTTAAATATTTAATCCTTACATTCGATTATCTAGCCGGATAAGCAAACTTTGCATATGCGCTATCTAAGCTCATAAGTCTTTTCTAGCAATACCCCGGCTCTCTGGAGCATTACTGCCGTGGGAGAGTATTTTTCAAAAGTCAGATCTATTGCCTTTTTCAGGTTATTATCATCCACAATGCCATATGCAATATACTTCAATTTTATTTTGGTGAACACTCTTGGTGGCTCACTAGCCTGCTCGCTTTCGATCTCTACCCTGAAATCTGTTATAATCTCGTGCATTCTTTTGAGAATAGAAACTATGCTTATTGATGTACAACTACCCAATCCCGCTAAAACATAGTCCATTGATGATGGTGCTGCAATTCTGTCTGCATCTACTACAACGTTATGCGCTTCATTTACGTTTACATTGAATTTCAGGTTCTCTACCAGTCTGACTTCCACTTTCATAGTTTCACCTTCATTGTGACATTCTACCCCAGCTATCGCAGGGGGCTTCCCGTTTCAGGGACCTGATTTGCCCTTTCGGGTATTGATCTGATCTCCACGGACGTCAATTCGGAAGTGC
>JBMFWH010000070.1:0-5933 GCA_049965455.1 Thermoplasmata archaeon
CTATCACCAATGCACTTTAATACATAATAAAAAAGCAAGGAAATAGTAATAAATTTAACGCTTTATTTCTGTCATAGAAAAAAACTAAATGTTTAAATAATAGTTTTAAGTAGATATCAGCATGGTGGACATATTTCCTGTTCTTATGACGGTAAGAGATCGTTTCTCAAACCCGGAAATAAAAGAAAAATTTAGAGATGTCATGAAAAAGATACAGTTTGATTTTTCTGATACTAAAGAACAGTATCTACTATCTATAGAAAACGGTAATGCTGCGCTTTCAAAAGAATCTGTCAATGCTCCGGATATTCTCGTAAGCACCACTACAGACATTCTGGCAGGAATCATAGATAAAAAAGTAAATCCAGTTATTGCTTATTCTACACGAAAAATTAAAGTAAAAGGATCCATGGAAGATCTATTAAAACTTCAGAAACTGTTGATCTGAACATCTATTTGGCTACCCAGCCTCCGTCAACCAATAAATCCGCTCCGTTCACGAAAGATGCAGAATCGCTGGCTAAAAAGTAGATCGCTTCAGCTATCTCTTTCGGGTCAGCCCATTTGCCAAATGCCTGTTCTGCCTCTCTCTGCCTTTTTATTTCTTTATAGCTCATTTTCAACCGCTCTGCCTCTCCTGCAACATCGTCTCTGAGCATCTGGGTGTCCACAGACCCGGGACTCACAGAGTTCACGCGAATATTGTATGGCGCAAGCTCCCATGCCAGTGCCCTGGTCATTGCCAGTATGCCTCCTTTCGTAGTTCCGTACAGTGAATGCCTTACTTGACCCACATGACCGGACACAGACGCCATGTTCACGATCACGCCATGATTCTGTTTTTTCATCACTGGAACTACATGCTTTATTGTCAAGAACGTACCGCCGATATTTACATCCACAACTTTTCTAAATTCATCCCATGTGATCTCTTCTACCGGTTTTACCAGCACTATTCCCGCTATGTTCAATAATGCGTCTATCCTTCCAAATCGATCCATTACCTTCGAAACAGCTTGCTTAACCTGCTCTTCCTCCGAAACATCGCATTTAATAAATAAACACTCTCTGTGATCATCGCTTATTTTGGTGCATACATTAGTTTCAATAACATCCATCACGATTACAGCATATCCTTTTTCAGCAAATAGCTTGGCAGTGGCCTCACCTATTCCTCTTGCCCCACCAGTAATAAGGGCAACACGCTTATCCATATCATTCACCTCTTTAATCCAATAATCTGTTTAGCCTCTTCTACAGTTGCAACTTTTCTGCCTACTGATCTTGCGATATCGCTTACCCACCCCACCAGCTGCTCTGTTGTAGCTTCTTTAGTCCCTATAAAAGGATTGTCTTCAGTTCCAACCCTCACATGATCCCCCAGCACTATTGCGGCAGTAATTATGTCTTTCTGTTCTGCACCCATGATACTCACGTTTATCACACTCTTCTCCGGCATAAACTTTTTCCGGTATAGATACTCTTCAATTGTAGGTGGGGTCCAGTTTCCTCCAGGCCAGCCAAAAAACAAGGTTGAAAAGTAAGGAGGGGCTAGGTACTTTCTCTCAATCAGATATTTCAGGTTCCAGATATTGCCAGTATGCCAAACTTCAAATTCAGGTTTGAGCTTATATTGCCTGACTAGTTTTGAATACTCTATGAGCTCTTCTCTATTATGCAGCACGTTTGTATCCAAGTTTACAAAAGCCTCATCATGGTGCCCAAGAATTATCGAGATCATATCCGCATGTTCTGAAAAAACTTCCATGCGATCAGCGATGCTGAGACTTGACATGCCGCATTGTATTATGGCTCTGGTCTTTTTGCGCAAAGATCTTATTGCCTCTGCCCACATTTTCTCGGCATGGATATGTATTATCGATGCTCCGGCTAAACTGCATCTCTTAGCAGATTCTGACATCTCTTCTGGATTTTTGGGATATTTTACTTTTGGATTTAACCAGCTTATGTTGGGAGTGGCTGTTATAATAAGTGGTTCCATGCTTGTTTAAATGTTAATTGTCCTATTTAAACTTATCAGTTTTAAACTCTGAATATCTCTCTTTCAAGCTTTGTGAGCCTTTTACTTGCTCCATTCTCTATTACGTAAGTTTCTTCATCTCCGATCATTACCCCGTTTTCATCCGGTGCATAAAGCTCTATATTGAGAACCATGTTTTCTTCAATGCTAATTTCACTACCCTGCGAGATCAACAGCTCTTCTGTTAAAATCCCGATGCTGTGCCCGGCACTGATAAACATGGGCTCTAGCCCTGCATTCCTGTATAGTTCAACTGCAAGATCATATATTGCTCCAAACCTTACCCCTGGCTTTAGAGCTTGACTTACCTGATCTACTATATATACCATCTTTTTATATAGATCAATAGTAGCCTGAGGAATATCAGAACCGCTGAAAAATAACCTTCTTATGTCCGATACATATCCTTCATAAACCGCGCCTATGTCTATCGTAACAATCTGCCCTTCAACCAAAGTTTCATCAGACAGAACCTCTGGGTTAGATGCTCCGAATGCTATTGTCAGGTGATCTATGGCTGATGCACCATTTTTCATCATGGATTCTCTCAGTATCTTTGCGAGCTCTATCCTGTTCACGCCGATTTTAATCTTATCGATCGTTCCAGATAACGCCCTCTCTGCTATTTCAACAGATTTTTTCATGTATTCTATTTCTTCTTTTTTCTTTATTTTGCGCAATTCGCTGACAAGGTCATCAACTATATCGAATTTAATGCCATTTTTATTTAAAAGCTCTATTATTATATAAGGACAGAACGATTCAATGCCGATTTTAGCATTGTTGCTTAGCTTCTCGCTTATAAATGTTGCTAGTTCATCTATTGCACCGTTTAGGTCCATATAGCTCCTGATGTCAGACACTGAATAATCTATTCCCATAGTTACTCCGAACCATACAAAAAGTGTTACCTTACCCTCATTATCTACATATGCAAAAGAGGGAATATTATTTCGCAATGCAAATAGGATTGGATTACCGGTACCAGGGAGCACCGGCACTCCTGTAAAATAATAGACATTTTCAGGAGAACTCAATAATATCCCTTCTATCTTTTTTTCTTTTATTAGATACGATGCCTTGCTACTATCGTAGCCGATCGCTAGAATCATGTTACTCATCTTTAGAGCTAATCGGTTTATCGTTATTTAAACTTTTTTAACGTTTTGGCGTTTTTAATAGGAGTATAGCGCCTAGAAAATAGAATATTGAGGCGGCAAAAAACATGGCTATGAACGCATTGATCATATTTGAACCAAAAAGATAAAGAATCGAGCCGTCAATAATGGGCGCAAATGCAGATGATCCGCCAAACGCTATGTTTGAATATGCCATATACTGCCCTGATGCCCTGGCAGGAACGAGATCGCTGGCATACGCCATCTCAACGCTCAAGAATAGTCCAGTTGTTGCACCTACTATCGCTGCCACAACCAAGAAAAATTCAAAAGATTTTGTAAATGGCAGGATCGGCATGGCTATTCCTCCTACAACCGCAGCTAAAATTAATATTAGTTTTCTGCCTACCTTATCTGACAGACTTCCAAGACCGATCGTTGCAACCATGCCTACAAATAAAACTACTAATCCACTTATTGCAACTCCGAATGCCGGGTTTGGAAGTTTTAGTACATCATCAAAAAAGTAAAGTTCAAAGTAAATGAGTCCCGAAGATCCAGTGAGCACAAAGAAAGAGCCCATCACCAGCCAAAAGAATCCTGGTGCTTCTTCTTCCGGCTTGAATATGTTTGAAAATGCTTTTTTCAGGCTCTTTGAAGTGCCTGAAAACGGCAAATCATGGTTTTTGATCACATATAATGCTATTGACATGGTTAGAATGATTGGAACAATAGTGATAAATGCAGATAATGAAAGATATCCTAATCCGACCAGCAAACCGGTGATACCATATCCCAAAGCGTTGCCTATCAGTGTAAATAATCCTAAAAACCCGCCCGCCTCTCCTCTCTGACTCTGGGTTATTAAATCAGGGAGAAGTGGCTGGAACGATCCTTGTGCCAAATTGGAAAATAGTTGCATGAAAACATATCCTGATGCAATGAGGATAACTGTCAATGGGGCTACCGCTATTAAAATCATGACTGGTATCAACAGCATGCATCCTAACAGTATCAATGGCGTTCTTCTGCCCAAAACAGAATGAATCTGGTCACTTATTATGCCAGAGAGAATATTCATGATCACGCCTAAAGTAACACCACCTGCTGCCACTGCACCCACTATAAGCCCCCTTTCAGATTCTGGAAATAGAATGCTGACCTGTATTGGCAATATCAGAGAATTGTATGAAATCCATAGATAATTCAAACCGAGGTAAAAAGAGCTGAACGCTAGTAAGAATCCTATTGACCTCCTTGGTTTATATCCAGAACTCTCAATCATGATTTTCACTTAGTCTGGAAAAATTGTTGTACGCCATTTCTGCCACTTTTACTGCATACGCAGCATCTTCGGGGTCTACTCCGGGAATCCTATCCTCTATCACCGCTCCGACAAAGTCTTTAACTTCTTCCATTATTGATATTGCTTTCCAGCCCGCCGGATTATATTCTATACCTTCAACAGCTTGCCCTTCATCAGCCATGGGCCCTTCATAAATCTTAAGAGGGGGATCTGAAAGTTGATCCCCTATAATAACGCCGTTGCTTCCATATATTTCCAATCTTTCAGTCCAAGGGCTCTGCGCAGTATCACTTAGCTGTGCTTGAAATTGTGCTCCGCCCTCTAAAAGTCCGACCATTATTGCGTTATCCTCCACATCAGTGCCTTTTATCCTGTTCCACAAAAATGTATGTATAGATTTTACCCCTCCAAACAGCCATTTATAAAGATAAAATGTGTGCACTCCAGCATCTATTATTATCCCCCCACCACTCCCTTTTTTTCTGATCCAGTTGTTGAGATCTGTAAGTCTTTCCACTTCGCTGCCTGCTATTAGAGTTCTGACAAGCCATATTTCACCTACCTTCTTTTCTCTTAATAGCTTCTCCACAACCTGATACAATTTGACAAATCTCGTGTTCTCAGCAACAGTAAACTTTGTATTGCTGTCTTTGCTGATTTTTATCAGATCTGCTGCTTCGCTGTAAGTTAACGTTATGGGCTTTTCCACGATCACATTTTTTCCATGCTGCATAGCCTCCTTCGCAACTTTATAGTGTAATTTATGAGGAAGAGTTATATCAACAGTATCCACTGCAGGATCTCTTATTAAATCATTGAAATCAGTATATGCTTTTGCATCATATTGCCTGGCTCTTGCTCTAGCAAGCTCTTCATCACTATCGCACATTGCTACAATCTTTGCTCTGCGGTCATCTTGATATCCGGCCTCATGTACGATTGAGATGCCTCCTAATCCAACAATTCCAACACCTACAAAGGCTTTCATTTTAATTCATATTAATTACTTTTCACATACTTAAATATTTATCTTTACTGTCATAGAAATGAAGTTCATAATGCCCATGTTTTATATTGTTTTAATACAAATATTTTTATAAGTAAAATAATTGTAAGATTTCTATGCAGTACAAAAACGTGGTACTTACAAACACTATGCTAGGCGCTTTGATGGCATCAATAAACATGAATATTGTCATGATAACATTGCCTACAATTTTCAGAGGACTTAATATCAATCCCTTTGCGCAGGGAGAATTTACGTATCTTCTCTGGATCTTGATGGGATACAGTGTTGTACTTGCAACTATCCTCGTAACCTTCGGTAGAATTTCAGATATATATGGCCGAACAAGAATGTATACTCTTGGATTCATAATATTCACCATTGCATCCGTTCTATTGTCTGTTGTGCCAGATAACTCTGGAAATACAGGTGCTTTGTTCATCATCTTTTTCAGAATGATCC
>JBMFWH010000071.1:0-5620 GCA_049965455.1 Thermoplasmata archaeon
AAAGATAAGGTCAGTGAACTGCAAAGAATGCTATACGACATGGCCAAAGCAGATCCAAGCAACCGCCATAAAGCCATGTAGAGAAAGCAGTCGGTGAGCCGGATGCGGGAAACCCGCAAGTCCGGTTCGACGAGGGGGTTCTGGGTAATGCCAGAACTCTACTCTATGGTATATATGGTTATTGCAATATATGGTTATTGCAATATATGACTATATAATTCTCTTCTCGTGGTTTATAAATCAAAAATGGCCACAACAGTCAAAGTTGATTTTCCAACATCTTTGTGTTTAATTATTTTTTCCGCAAAAATGATTATTTGGAAATCTACAAATAAAAATATTTTTCAATATGACTTTCTTTTTTTATTGCGGAAATACCATATATTCACTTTATCAATATCTTAGAATTGATGCTATCCTAAAATACTAACTACAATTAAAAGTTCTCGATATTGTCTATATTAATTTCCCGTTCTGGTTTTTTAGTGTGCTTTACTATCCAGTATCTTGTAGCATATCCTGCAACTAAGTTTCTAATTCTTTTAGTTGGTACATTTGTATAAAGATTAACTTTCTGTTTGTTGTTTTCAAAATCTCCATTAAATTCCTCTGGATATTTTTCTAACAGCTCTTTCGCAACATTTTTTATTATTAGAGGTCTAATACTTCCCATATTATATCACAGTGTAGAGAGGTAAGGGCTTCTTGTTTATATATTTTTTGAATCTTGACGCTGTCAATTTCTCGTTGATAATTGCAATCTGTCGTAGATCAATATTGACTTTAAAAGTATTAAATTTGATATTATTCAAAAATTTGTTGAGGGCTCATATTAATAATTATTGGAAGTTTTCAACGGCGAATTGACAACCTCGAATCTTCCTAATTCATTGCTTTTTGAAGTATATCCATCTTTTTGAAAATTCTTACTTCATAATCTTGACCAGTTACGAATCTTCATCCGCCAAGTATTTGCATCAATATCTCTTTTATGTTTTAAGTCTGCGGAAATTAGAGCTACAAGCAATGGCAGCTCTATTCAATGAAACGATATCTCTTTATCTATAGCTTCAGGAGAGAGCAAAAACAGAATTTTGAAAAATATATTTCGAAAGATTTTTAAACACTTCAAATATTATTATAGATATGAGATATGGATTTGTTCTAGAAAACGGAATAGGAAAACTTGCTGGTTGGCATGATCCTGATTATATGAGGGAATGGTTTCGAGATAATAAATCCAGAGATTATACAAACAAGTGTATGCCTTTGCCTGAGGCAGTTAGAAAATTTGTAAAAGATCAGAATTATATTGTTTTTGGAGGCTTTGGCCATGTGCGTACACCTATGGCAGCAATATATGAAATAATCAGACAGAAAAAAAGAAATCTGACCATGGGTGCAAAGACGGCTGTGCACGATGTTGATATCCTAGTAGCTGCAGGAGTTGTAGATAAAATAGAAGCCACATATACATTTGGCCATGAATTGAGAGGGTTATCTTCTGCGTCTAGGAGAGCAGTAGAGAATGGTACTGTAAAAGTGATTGCTGAATGGAGTAATGGTGGGTTCGGATTACGATTGAAAGCTGCTGCCATGGGACTGCCGTTTTTACCGAGTAGAGGCGCTTTGGGTAGCGATACTTTAAAATACAGTTCTTCGAAGGTAGTAAAAGATCCGTTTAGCTACAAACCGATATCTTTGATTCCTGCGTGCTATCCTGATGTAGCATTTATTCATGTGAACAGATCAGATATTTATGGAAACTCCCAGATTGACGGAATTACAGTTCAAGACATAGATCTTGCAAGAGCTACTAAAAGATTGATCATTACGACAGAAAAGATAGTTAGCAATGACCAAATACGTATGCACCCGGAGCGAACTGCAATACCCTATTTTCTAGTTGATGCCGTGATAAAAATACCATACGGTGCCCACCCTACAAATATGCCGTTTTTATATTATTCTGATGAGGAGATTATGGCAGAGTGGTTAAAAGTATCAAAAACAACTTCAGGAGCTGATAATTATCTTAAGAAATATGTTTACAATGTTGATAATTTTAAAGAATATTTAGAATTAGTTGGTGGAGTTTCAAAGATGAAAAAACTGAAAAAAATAGAAAAATTAGAACTTTTACCAGATCTCAAATGGCTGGGGGCTTGAAAAAAATGAGCTATACCTCTGTAGAGATGATGACCGTAGCTGCAGCGAGGGTTTTAGAAGATAAGAAAACAGTATTTGTAGGGACTGGATTGCCGTTATTATCCGCAATGTTGGCAAAACGTCTGCATGCTCCGAATCTTACATTAATATTTGAATCTGGTTCGATCGGCAGTTTGGTTCCAAGAGTTCCATTATCTGTTGGCGATTCTCTATCTTTTTACAGAGCATTGTTATTATCAGGAATGGATTATGTAATGTCCGTAGCTCAGGGCGGTTTTGTAGATTATGGTTTTATTGGAGGCGCTCAAATAGATTCATATGGAAATTTAAACACTACCGTAATAGGATCATGGTATAAGCCAATGGTTAGATTACCTGGAAGTGGTGGGAATAATGACGTTGCATCATTTTGCTGGAAAACTATCATTATCATGAAGCAGGACAAAAGCAAGTTTGTAAAAAAGCTGGATTTCATGACCTCTCCAGGATATATAGATAGTAAAGGTAGAGAACCTAAAGGATTACCGAAAGACACTGGTCCCTTCAGGTTAATTACACAATTAGGAGTATATGATTTTAATCCTATAACAAAGAAAATTAGGTTGATAGAAACATATCCTGGCGTAAACTTACAAGATATACAGAATAACAGCAGTTTTGAAATAGAGGTTTCAGAAACAGTAAAAGTTTCCGATGCCCCAAGCGGCAATGAACTGAAAATTATGAGAGAGCTTGATCCATTAGGCGTGGTAATATCTTTTAAAAAGTGATTTATATGATTGAATTAAAAGAAGAACAGAAAATATTGATAAACACAATAGAGGAATTTGCAAGGAAGAAAATAGAGCCGATAGCCAAAAAGATAGATGAGGATGATGAGATACCTCCTGCACTTTACAGAGATCTCAGAGATCTAGGTTTGATGGGAATATTGATTCCACAGAAATATGGCGGCTCAGAGCTGGATATGCTCACATATTCATATATTCTAGAGATTGTAGGGCGATATTCAGGTGGTTTAGCTCTTAGCTTAGAAGCCCAAAATAGCCTTGGACTATCCCATTTGTATACTTACGGAAATGAGAAGCAGAAAGAGAGGTATGTGTCAGAAGTGATAGCTTCAGCGAACCCAATTTCTTGGGCTCTAACAGAACCTCAGTCAGGAAGTGATGCAAAAAATCTCCAGACTAAAGCAGTAAAAAAAGCAGATAAATATGTAATAACAGGATCCAAGATATTTATTACTCATGGAGTGCATTCAGACTACATTGTGTTATTTGCTAAGGCTGAAAAAGGCATCTCTGCATTTATAGTAGACGGACATTCTAAAGGAATTGAAAGAAATGCAATAAAGAATAAATTAGGAGTTAGGGGTACAGAGACTGCAGAGATATTTTTAAACGATGTGGAAGTTCCAGAAGAAAACCTGTTAGGCAAAGAAGGGGAAGGATACAAGCAGGCAATGAACATCTTAGATGGTGGGCGTATAGCTATAGGTGCTATGGGCGTTGGTCTGGCACAGGGCGCATTTAACCTTGTAGTCTCATACATGAAAGAAAGATCTGCTTTCGGTTCAAGATTAGAAAATTTTGAGGGCTTGCAATTCAGGCTTGCAGAGCTAGGAACCGAGCTAGAGGCAGCTAGATTAATGGTTCAGCAATCAGCGCTCTTGAAAGATCAGGGTAAAACGTTCAAGAAACAGGCCTCTATGGCAAAATATTTTTCGAGCCAGATCGCGATGAAGATCTCAAACTTTGCAATTCAGGTACATGGTGGGTATGGCTATTTTAGGGACTTTGGTATAGACAGATATCTTCGTGACTCTAAACTACTTGAGATAGGTGAGGGTACCAACGAAGTGCAGAGGTTGATCATATTCAGGGAACTCATGCGATAAAATATTAAAAACACTTCATCTTTTAAGAACAACAGCATGTTTTAAGCATCTGAACATAACTGCTCTGCGTAACTCTATCCTATGAAGAGTGAATCTCGCTTAGACAGTCCGTGAATGAAGTATCATGAATTTGGTTACTTACTAACGTGTCTTGATATTACCATCCTCATTGCTTCTGAGGTACCAAGACTCAAAGTCAGGTTATGCACATCTCTCGCCAATCTTTCGATTACTGTGCCTCTTGTATATCCATACCCACCCCATATTTCTACAGCATTAGATATGTGCCTAATTGCTGCTTCTGAAACAAAGAGTTTAGTCATAGCAGCTTCTTTGCCGAATTCTTTATTTTGATCTATCAACATGGCGGTATTATAAACCATCAATCTTGCAGATTCAAGATCCGTAGCCATGTCAGCAATATACTTCTGAATAAACTGGTTTGAGATAATAGCATTCCCGCCACTGGTTCTGGTTTTAGAAAATGACACAGCTTCTTCAAAAGCCCTCTGTAACATTCCCAATCCTAATGCAGAGAGATTTACTCTACCACGATCAAAAGTAGATAACGCAACTTTAATTCCCTCGTTTTCATTTCCAATTAAATTTTCTTTTGGAACGGGTGTATTTTTATAATATAATCCCGCAATAGCCGAGCCTCTAAATCCGGTCATTTTTATTGGATCCCCAACTCTAAAATTTTTAAATGACCTTTCAACAAGAAAAGCAGAGATGCCTTTTCCTTTTAATTCAGGCTTAGTTTTTGCAAAGATTATAAAGTAATCGGCAACGCTGGCATTAGTTATAAAATATTTAGATCCGTTCAAGAGATAGGAATTTGTGTTTTTATCAAAGGTAGCAGTACTATTTATTCCTGAAACATCGGTACCTCCTGTAGGTTCGGTCATAGCAAAAGTTCCTATTTTTTTGCCCGTAACAATCTCTTTTAAGATCTGTTTTTGAGATTCTGAACCATATAGCAATAATGTCTGATTAAACAAGCTTTCTACTTCTAGAATAAAAGCCGTATTAGGATCTACCCTAGCTACTTCTTCAATTATAATATCCAATTTCAACCTGCTCTCTCCAATACCACCGTAAAGTTCAGGTATACCGTACTTCAATATTCCGTAGTCCGCCATCGCTTTCAAAGAATCCAATGGGAACGATTCCATTTCATCCCATTTGGACGCATTTTTTTCAAGGTTATCTTCGCAGAAAGCTCTAATTTTATTTTTGAATTCTTCCAATTCTGGAGTCAAGAAAGAGATCATTATTATTCACCATCTATTCTATATTCATACATCACTATTAAATTTTTTTCTATATTCGGCCTTGTCAGATCCTCGTTGATAATCACAATGTAACGTAGATGAATATTGACATGAAAAGTATTCAATTTGCTATTATCCAAAAATTTCTTTATATTATTGTTAGGAGGTTGAGGGAAGCTGTAAAACTCCGACCTTTAGGGAGTAGATACACGGACTTCCCTCAATGGAAAATTTTAATGATAATTTTGCTATACTGATAAATAATGTTCAGAACTATTAA
>JBMFWH010000072.1:0-5492 GCA_049965455.1 Thermoplasmata archaeon
TATCCTTTAGATACCATAAAAATTACGCATAATACTCGCTTTTATGAAAACTTAACTTCAGAATCGTGACCTATTACCATAGTCATGATCATATACCAAAAAATGAGTATATACCCAAAAATTAATAATAATATAAGCTATATCGCCCAGTATGGAAAATATAGATAGAGCAATTAAGGATCTCAAAGAAGGAAGGCCGATATTAATTTTTGATTCTGAAAGTAGAGAAGGGGAAACGGATATAACCGTGGCGTCTCAGTTTGTAACTTTTGAAACAATAAAGATGATGAGAAAAGATGGTGGTGGGTTAATATGCACCACACTTCCTTATAATGTATCACAAAAGCTTGGAATGCCGTATCTTGTAGATCTGTTTAAAAACTCAAATTTGGAGATTTTTAGGCTACTTTCTCCCACAGACATTCCATATGACACAAAATCATCGTTCTCTTTTACTATTAACCATCGTAAAACTTTTACAGGTATACCTGACAAAGATCGAGCTCTCACAATTTCTGAGTTTTCTAAGATTGTGAATCTTGCAATTGAAGATGGATCCAGCGCTCTTTCAGAGTTTGGAAAGAATTTCAGAAGTCCTGGCCATGTGCATTTACTGATTGCATCTAAAAACTTGCTTAAGGAGAGGCTAGGGCACACAGAACTATCTATGGCGATGGCTCAGATGGCAGGCGTAATACCTTCCACCACGATTGTTGAGATGATGGGCGATGATGGTACATCATTGAAGAAAACGGAAGCTATTAAATATGGAAAGCTACATAACTTTACATTCGTAGAAGGAAAAGATATAATTGAAAGGTGGAATAATTGGTCAGAGTAATGGCAACAGGCGTGTTTGACATTCTGCATCTGGGTCACGTTTACTTTTTAAAAGAGGCCCGAAAATACGGGGATGAGCTAGTGGTGGTAGTGGCACGGGACAATACTGCGAAAAAACTAAAACATTTGCCCATAATTAACGAGCAGAACAGAATGATCCTGGTATCTAACCTAAAGCCTGTCGATCGTGCAATTCTAGGGCACGAAGATGACATGTACAAGACCGTGGCTGAGGTAAAACCAGACGTGATAGTGTTAGGATATGACCAAGCTTTTGATGAAAAGGAAATAGAAAGAAAGTGCAAAGAGATGGGATTAATGGTCAAGGTGGTAAGACTTGACAAGTTTTCAGAATCGGATCTAAATGGAACCAGAAAGATTGTGGCAAAGATCGTAGAAGCTTACAATTTTCAGAAATATATGGAGAATGTTGAACATTCTGAGGTGAATAAAAAATGAAGACTGTGGGGATAGTAGATACTACTTTTGCCAGATATGACATGGGCTCGGTAGCTGAAAACACTTTGAAGACCATGACCACAAACATCAAGGTCATCAGATACACGGTACCGGGTGTGAAAGACCTGCCCGTAGCATGTAAAAAACTGATCGACGAGAAAAAGTGCGATATTGTGATGGCTTTAGGTATGCCAGGTCCAAAAGAAATAGACAAGATTTGTGCGCATGAAGCTTCTACCGGATTGATTCAGGTACAGTTAATTACAAATATACATATCATAGAGGTATTTGTACATGAGGACGAGGCAAAAGATGCTAAAGAGTTGGCGTATCTGGCTAAAGAGCGTGCAAGAGAACACGCTGAAAACGTATATTACCTGTTATTTGATCCCGCACACCTGACCAGGATGGCAGGCAAAGGATTAAGGCAGGGATTTGAGGACGCTGGATCGGTAAGATAAAAAAAGAGGTGTTTGAAAAATGGCTGAAAAAATAAAAATTGGAATAGTGGTTTCTGAATATAATTTTGATATAACAATGATGATGTTAGAGCGCGCGAAAGTTGAGGCTGAGTTTCTGGGTGCTGAGATATCCAAGATTGTATATGTACCCGGTACTTTCGACATTCCGCTAGGTGTGAAAAAGCTGCTAGACTCTGAAAAAGTGGACGGTGTAGTAACGCTGGGCGCAGTGATTGAAGGAGAAACCGCTCATGATGAGATAATAATGCACAACGCCGCGCGAAAAATTGAGGATCTCATGATAGAGTACGGGAAACCAGTAGCACTGGGAATATCGGGGCACGGAGAAACAAGATTGCAGGCTCTTGACAGGATAGAAAAAGGAAGAGAAGCGGTTGAGACCGTAGTAAAAATGGTAAAAAGGATGAAAGAGATATAGTCCCAGACACTTCCAAATTAAATAACTATACTCCAAATCTTCTTTTTCTTAATTGATAAGAGTGTATTGCCCTTAAAAAATCTAACTTTTTGAATGTAGGCCAGTACACGTCAGAAAAATATATTTCAGAATAAGCAATCTGCCAGAGCAGGAAATTAGAGATTCTTTCCTCTCCCGAAGTTCTTAATAGCAGGTCCGGGTCTGGTAGGTTCTGCGTATACATGTTTTCTGACACTTTTTCTTCAGTTATATCCTCTATTTTCAATTTTCCATCTTTCACCATTTCCGCAATTTTCTTTATTGCGGAGATGATTTCTTCCCGGCCTCCGTATGCCAGTGCAATATTAAAATAAAAATTAGAAAAATCTTTGGTCAAATCTTCAAGTTTCTCTATTTTTTCCACAAGAAATTTTGGTATCAAATCTTTTCTGCCTATTATCTTTATTCTAACTTTGTTTCTATATATTCTTTCATCGTTTATTGCGCTTTCTAGAGCATTGTAAAATATCTGCATTAAATCTTCAATTTCTTCATTAGATCTCTTAAAATTCTCAGTGGAAAACGCGTAAACAGTTAGTATCTTCACATTGAGCTCGAGACACCAGTTTAAAACCTCTTCCACCTTTTCTTTTCCTTTCTTGTGCCCCTCTGCATTATTAAGCCCGTATTCCCTGGCAAATCTACGGTTTCCGTCCATTATTATGGCTATGTGTTCTGGGATAGGCCCATTTTTAACAGTATTAAATAACCTTTGCTCGTACGCTTTATATGCTAGCTCTGCAATGCTATCTCCAAATTTATCTTGCACATATAGAATAATGGCATTTTGCATTTAAACATTTTTATTGTGTTAAAAATGCAGAAACTAGTAACTGGTCACGATTATGAAGTGGCGATATAACAGAAAGTTCCTTTAATACAATATATTTTTAATTTATTATTATCACAAAATAAAATATATTATCTATCTTTTAAATACAGTAAAATTACGCATAATACTAGCTTTTATGAGAACTTAACTTCAGAATCGTGACCTATTACAGAAACTAAAAAAATATATATAAAAGAACAGATTACACTCACTATAAAGTGTAGAGGTAATTTTGTTATGTATATGGTTGTAGAAGATGAAGATGTGCTACGCATTCCTCCAGAGATGTTAGGTGGAGACATAGATCAGATACTATTCCAACTTTCGAGAGAAAAACTGGAAGGAAAAGTCAGGTTATTCGAAGATGATACTAAAGATAATAAAAAATTTGTTATTATAGCCATTTTGAGCTTAGAGAGAATAGGTGATGGCAGAATAATTCCCGGAGACGGCGGAGTTTACCAGAAAATAAAGTTTGAAGCACTGACCTTCAAGCCTGAGCTGCAGGAAGTAATTGAAGGTAACATTGTAGAAGTGAAAGATTTCGGGGCTTTTGTAAGATTTGGAGCTCTGGACGGTTTGCTTCACATTTCTCAAATATTCGATGATAGATTTGATGTTGATATTGAGAATAAAAGGTTGATTGGCAAAGAATCTAAAAAAGATCTGAGACTAAATGACAGGGTCAGGGTTAGATTTGTGTCTTTAAGCTTAAATGAAGATAACGTCAGAGAAAGTAAAGTGGGACTGACAATGAGACAGCCCGGACTTGGAAAGTTAGACTATCTTGAAAAAGAGGCGGCTAAAAATGCGTGAATATAGAGCTTGCAGAAAATGCCATACTGTGACAGAGGATCTCAAATGCCCTGAATGTGGGGGAGAAACCGTTCTTGAATGGGAAGGTTTTGTATATATTATAAACAGCCAATTTTCAAAAATAGCACAGCACATGAATATAACCAAAGATGGACAGTATGCAATCAAAGTTAGATAGAGATCTCGTTTTACCTGAAAAATTAAGGAAAGAATTGAGCATTGCCTCCGGGATCTTGATGCAGACCGAAGACCTGAAAAATTATTTGTCTGATTCGGATACTGTATATTCAGTTGGAGACATGACCACAGACACTCTGATAAAAAATGGATATATACCAAAAATAGCAATATTTGACAATAAAACGAAGAGAGGGCCCATAAATATAGACCCGTTTAAAGCACATTACCAGCAAATAAAAAAAGTGTTTAATCCACAGGGTAAAATAACGATAGAGTTATGGAATGTTATAAAAGAGGCAATAAATTCAGATACATATACTGCAATTGAAGTAGATGGAGAAGAGGATCTGGCAGCATTACCCTGCATATATATGGCGAAAGAGAATGTAAAGGTTATATATGGTATACCCGATACGGGTATGAATATGATCATAGTAGATCAAAAAATAAAGAAGAAAGTTGAAAAAATATTAAAGTTGATGGAGTGAATGTGATATGAACATAGAAATATTGGATAAAAAGGAAAACAATTTATTGCATCGAACCGAGATAAAGTTCAGGGTTGTTCACGCTCGTGAAAAAACGCCTACGAGAGATGCAATAAGAAAAGTACTAGCGGATAACATGAATGCAAAGATTGACACGGTAATTATAGATAATGTAAAAACGCAGTTTGGAAAGGAAGAGGTTATAGCATATGGTAAAATCTATGATAATGTAGAAAATGCAAAAAAGATTGAGCCAGATTACATACTATTAAGACATAAACTGATTGAAAAGAAATCATAGGTGAGCTAAAATGAGCAATATTTATGAAGTTAAAGATGGCAAAGTAACGAGAAACAGAAGAACCTGCCCTAAATGCGGGCCCGGTACTTTTTTAGCAGAGCATAGTGACCGATACACTTGCGGAAAATGTGGATACACTGAATACAAGAAAAAGTAGCATGGGTCTGTAGTGTAGCTGGAGAGCATCGAGGCTTCCGGAGCCTCAGACTCGGGTTCGACTCCCGACAGACCC
Organism: Thermoplasmata archaeon; assembly: GCA_049965455.1. GTDB lineage: Archaea > Thermoplasmatota > Thermoplasmata > Thermoplasmatales > ARK-15 > JAVRLB01. The sequence goes on from JBMFWH010000072.1 coordinate 5,088, forward strand.
GTATATTCTTTGGCATTTATCATTATGCAGAAAATATTCTGTTTTTCAAAACCCACATTTTCATTATTTTATTACCCCTATTACCGTAGTGTATCTTAGATCAACAAAAAATATAGTCATATATTGCCTATGACAGAAATAAAGCGTTAAATCTATTGCTATTTCCTTATGGTTTTATTATGTATTCCAGGGCATTTATGATGGGTTTTCTTAAAAAAGTACATCCCCCATACACTTTTAATATCTTGAAAATAAACTATTTTACGATACTTTTTACTTATGAGTATATAAATGTGGTCTAACGGTTTATTTCTGGCATAGTATATTGCAATAACCATATATACCTATAACATATTATATTATTATCAATGAAATTAAATGAGGTTTTGAATCTCCTTCGAATTT
>JBMFWH010000073.1:0-5192 GCA_049965455.1 Thermoplasmata archaeon
AGCAACCGCCATAAAGCCATGTAGAGAAAGCAGTCGGTGAGCCGGATGCGGGAAACCCGCCAGTCCGGTTCGACGAGTGGGTTCTGGGTAATGCCAGAACTCTACTCTATGGAAAATTTAGCTTATAAATTAAATCAATGGAGATTTGGCAGTGTCGTTTTCCAAAAAAACTGAGATAAAAATAAATATCATATTCTAATCTATGGCTATAGGTAAAAATGGTCGGAAATGGTTTGATAACCTTCAATGACATATCATCAAACGGATATGCAAAGATACGTAATCACGGCATGATAGCGAACAATAGGACTGCTGCACTGGTAAGTTTAAATGGAACAATAGACTGGGCATGTTTACCAGATTTTGATTCACTACCCATTTTTAGTTCCATACTGGATAAGGACAAAGGGGGATATTTTTCAATTGCCCCCACAGATACGGATGATATGCACGTGTATCAGTATTATGAGGAATATACTAACATACTGGTCACGGAATTCATAAAACGCAATCGCACGGTTTTAAAGGTCATTGATTTTATGCCTGCATCAGAATATTCTACAATATACTTTCCAGAGATACACCGTTTGATAGAAGCGCCTGCAAGTGAAATAGAACTAGAAATCAGATTTAAACCAGTGTTCAATTATGGTAGAAATAAGCCTCTGATACTAAAAAATGAGAATGGATATTTATTCAGGTCAGGTAAAGAAAATGCGGGAATTGTATCCGATCTGAAATTCGAAGAATATGATAGATTTGTGTCAAAGATAGTGACGCTGAAGAAGAATGATGCCAAATGGCTTGTAATGGTTTATGGTGAAAAAAACCTTCACAGGCTTAAAGATTATAAGTCCTATGACCGGCTCGAAGAAACGACGCTTTACTGGAAAAAATGGATAAATCAAGGTACTTACAACGGCGTTTATAGCAAATATGTCACCAGGTCAGCACTGGTGTTAAAGGCACTATTCTTTGAGCCTACTGGCATGGTTGTGGCAGCACCAACATCCAGTTTGCCAGAATCTTTAGGTGGAGAAAGAAACTGGGACTATAGATTTATGTGGATCAGGGATGCATCATATATTATAGAGTCTCTTTCGCTGCTAGGGTACAAAACTGAAGCTACAAAGTTTCTGTATGATTTTATTGACAGGGTAAGCGGTCAAAAAAAGCTCAGAACCATTTATTCAATTAAGAATTCCAGGCAGCTAGATGAGGTGGAAATAGGGGAGTATGAAGGTTTTATGGGTTCAAAGCCGGTAAGGTTTGGAAACAAAGCATACAAACAATTACAGCTTGACCAGTATGGCGCAATAATAAATGCAATATATCACTTTCACAAGATAGGTGGACTGGTCAATGCCTATCTCTGGGATTTTATAATAGGGCTGTTGGATGAGCTTACTGAAAAATGGAGTTCTCCAGATTCTTCCATATGGGAGTTCAGAACAAGAAAGGAGCACTATGTGTATTCAAAAGTTATGGCCTGGGTGGGATTTGAAAGAGCTATAGAAATAGGCAAAGAACTGCAATACTCTGCCCCGTATGATAGATGGAAAGAAACTGCAGATAAAATAAAAGCTGACATACTGTTGAGAGGGTATAATGAGTCTATTAATTCTTTTGTGCAGTTTTATGACAGCAACGACGTGGATGGAGCGTTATTAAGACTTCCAATTCTTGGTTTTTTGCCAGTAACGGATATTAGAATTAAAAATACTATCAAGAAAGTTGAAGAGGATTTAATGTTCGAACACTCATTCTTCAGAAGGTACAACAATGACGACGGATTGAGAGGAGTGGACAACATGTTTTTGTTGCTCTCTTTTTGGTATACTTCTGACCTGATATTAATGGGGGATGTGGAAAAAGCAAAAAGCGTATTTGAGGCCGTGCTTGAAAAAGCGAATCACATCGGGCTTTTTTCAGAGGAGGTTGACATTCAGACCGGTGAGCTGATGGGCAATTTTCCGCAGGCGTTAACGCACCTTGGAGTGATAAGTGCAGCTTATCAGATAAACAAAGTTCTAAAAAACAGGTCTGAATAGTAACATATAAAAAGGATGAGGCATATTGTAACTTTATGAAATATAACGGGATAGTAACTCCGATGATTACTCCATTCAATCGCAATGGAGAGGTTGATTATAACAGCATAGACATATTAGTAAAATTTCTTAAGTCCATAGGCGTATCTGGCGTATTTTCATCAAGCTCTACAGGCCTGTTTCCTTTTCTCAGCCTCGAGGAGAGGAAAAGAATGCTTGAACAGATCTTAAAAAATTCAGGTACTATGAAAATATTTGCAGGAATAGGTGCTGCGGATACTGACAGTGTGATAGAGCTTGCAAAGCATGCAAAGGATGTTGGTGCAGATGCAGTAGTGTTGATGCCATCTTACTACATTAAATCAGATCAGGAATGGATAGTTAATCATTTTGAAAAAGTTTTAACAAAAGTAGACATTGATTTTATGATTTACAATATACCCCAGTTCACAGGAAGTACTGTAGAAATAAAAACTATTGAATATTTAAAATCTAATTTCTCCCAAGTTTCTGGGATAAAAGACAGCGCTGGAGATATGCGCTATTTTTCAAAATTAATGCGTTTTAAAGATTCTAATTTTTCTGTGTTTCAGGGACAGGACGACCTGATGTTGATGTCACTAACGCTTGGCGCTGATGGCGGTGTTTGTGGCACCACGAACTTCTTTAATGACGTGGTATCTTTATACGATTATTACAGGGCAGGAGAACACGAAAAAGCCAGAAAAGTGCAGGTAGAAAAGGTAAACAATATAATGGAGAAACTCTCTTTATCTAATTTTCCGGCATTGTACTATTATGCATTTTACAGCAAGTTCAAGATTGAAGGCGGTTATCGCGATCCAATGGTCAAACCTTCCATAGAGTCATCAGAGAAGGTCTTAAAATGGTTTGAATGAGATGTCTAAAATTAACTATAGCAAGCTGAATTTGATCGTTTTAGACTATGATCGAACAGTAACTGATATGGATCTGAATTTTGATCAAAAAATCCTGGAGCCGGTATCAAAATTACGGGAAATAGGAGTCAAGATTGCAATAGTGACGGGCAGGGAGTGGAGCAGTATGGCAAAATTGAAAGGTTTTTTTGATGCAATAGCATACGAAAATGGGGCATTGATATACGCAAACGAGAGAAAGTATAAATATTACAGCGTGAAAAATGATGAAATAAGAGAGTTATTGTTAAGTCATGGTGTAAAATATACTGCTGGGGAGGTAATTATTTCAATATCCATGTTGGATTTTGAACGGCATAAAACCATGCTTGAAAAATACAAGAATGTAGAATACATTAAAAATATTGGCAGCGTAATGATCTTGCCAGAAGGAATAAATAAAGGTTCTGCACTTCAAAAACTATTAATGCTCTTGAATTTGAATGAGAATTATAGTGTGGCAATAGGTGACGGTGAAAATGATACTGAAATGTTCAAGCAGGCTAGATATAAGGTATGTTTAGAAAATTCAGTGCAAGTGTTGAAGGATATTTCAGATTTATGTATAGATAAGAAAGCATCTGAAGGAGTATTTGAGTTTTTAAAAACTGTATTATCTGAAAGAGGTGTTTCTAAATGAATATTGGAATTGTGTCTCAGACGCCATTGTTAAGATTTAGTGAAACTTTTGATAATGAACCCATAGTTAAATTGTCAGAGCTGGACAGGGAGAAATACAATTACACGATCGGTGGAGTAAGCATAATGGTAAATAACCTGATCAGGAAAATGCAAAATGAAAAGTTTGCAAAAAAAGTTTTCTGGTTTGCATTGAACCCTAATGCACCAGAGAGAATAATGGTTAGGGATAATCTGGAGCTCTATAACATAAGACAGCAATCGAAAATGATGAAGGCTTATACGGGATTTAAGGAGATATTGTGGAACAACATTCATGGGCTCAAGCATGAAAAGTTTAGCATTGATGAGTATCTGGGATTTATAAATTATAACTGGCTGGTTACTAAAGGCATCCTGGAATTGAAAGAAGAGATAGACTTACTGATGATCCATGACTTCCAGCAGCTGATGGTAGGGTCTCTCATAGGACCTGCAAAACCGGCAGTGTTGCGGTGGCATATACCATTCATACCAGAAAATTTCACAGCTCAGATTCAAAAATTCATAATCAATGGGTTAGAGGGATTTGATACAATAATAGTAAGTACAAAACGGGATCTTGAAGGGCTTATTAGAGCTGGGTATAGGGGCGTGGCTTATCAGATTTACCCGAACATTGACCCTGAAAAATGGCCAAGAGCATCCTATAGAACAGCGGTGAGTTTTGGAGAATCTTACGGCATAAAAGAAGATGACTTTATGGTGTTAAACGTTGCAAGAATGGATCCCATGAAATCGCAGGACGTGTTAATAAAGGCTGTAGCATTGTTAAAGAAATCGATACCTAACCTCAAGCTGATGCTTGTTGGAAACGGCAGCTTCACAAGCAGCTCTAATGGATTGGGCTCTAGCAAGGGAGACCTGCAAAAGCAATCTTTGAAAACGCTTGTTAAAAAATTGGAGCTTGAGAACAGAGTTATATTTACTGGATACCTTCCAGATGATGTGCTTTCTAAAGCTTATGAACGCTCAAACCTATTTGTTTTACCATCAATCATAGAAGGATTTGGATTGAGTACAGTGGAAGCATGGATCTATGACAAGGTGACCATAGTTAGCAAAGGTGCAGGGGTTTCCGAACTAATAACTGATGGATTGAATGGATATAAGTTCAATTCTGGTAGATATAAAGAACTTTCGGGCCTTATATACAGAGTATACAAAGAAGAGAGAGCGAGCAAAGAGATCGGAAAAAATGCACATCGCATGGCCAAGCAGTGTTATTTATCCAACGTCTACAAGCAAACAGAACGCGTTTTGAAAATTACTCTGGAGAATTTCAGACATATGTAGATTTGAACATCTCCATAGGTGCATGGAAAGAAAATGACAGCAGGCATATAGTCGTATAATGTGTAACTGGTCACGATTATGAAGTGGCGATCTAAAAGAAAGTGCCTTTAATACAATATATTTCTAATGTATAATTATTACAAAATAAAATATCCTAAATTCCCGTACTTTTAGGCACTATGATCCCGAACTTCTCAAATATCTCTTTCTGTTCTTTTGTTAATTCTTG
>JBMFWH010000074.1:0-5190 GCA_049965455.1 Thermoplasmata archaeon
TATCATAAATGCCCTGAAATACATAATAAAACCATAAGGAAATAGCAATAGATTTAACGCTTTATTTCTGTCATAGTCATAATGAAAAATTAAATATAGTGATTTGAGTATTTACCTTCTAAGGATATAATATGGGACTCAGTAAAAAAGATTTGAACAGAAAGAGAAAAAATTTAGAGAACAAGATATCTGAACTAGAAGAAAAAGCTAAAAAGAATCCGCTGGATAAGAAAATCAAGGAAGAGCTAGAGGACTTGAAGAAAAAACTGGAAAAAGAAAAATAGAACCTGAAACACTAAGTCTATTCAGCTACTGATCATCATGTTAGTTAAAGGTGGGATGTTTTTTTAATCCACGAATTCAAAATCTACTTTTTCTTCAAGATTATTTTTTACTGCTCTGGAAACAAAACAATATTTTTGTGCGAGTTCTATTGCTCTCGGGATCTTATCTTTATCCTCGGGATTCACCTTTAATATTATATGTACGTGTATCGATTCAAATCTAAACCCTTTTTCAGGGGAAGGCCCAAGTACTGCATCTACTTTACTACTCCATTTGTATAGATGAATGTTCATCCGGTCCTTAAATTCTAAAAAAGTGGTCAGTAAGCAAGAAGCCAGAATACCGGGCATAAGCTCTTCAGGGGTCAATTTATCAGCCGGGCCGTTAAATTCTGGTGGAGAATCTACCTCAAGATGAAAATCCTTTATGTTGATCATTGTCCTTCGATCATCTATCCATTCAACTTCGGCATTGTATTTATACATAATCTTACAGCAATGATACAGAGTATAAAAAATTATGCAAAAATATTCTGTGAAACTACAACTTCTATCTATTGTTTCTGGTTAACTTATAGGTAATATCCTTCTACGGTATCTTTTACAAAAGAAACAAGATTTTTTAAAGTAAGAAAATTTGAGGTCTCGGCGTGCAGGTATAATAAACAATGTCTGTTGCAATGTTTCATTACATCCCTCGCTGTTTCTGCCTCTTTGCTGCTAAGTATTTCTTCAAGATTAGTCTCCACGATATTTCCTATTTTTTTTCCTATAACACTGCAAGGGTATACTATATCTCCATTAGCCTCGATCATCAAGCCATATGAATGACAGGTGTAATCAGATACAATTGCATCTATGAATGCCATGCTGGTCACGATATGACCCTTATACTCTTTTTTAAGATCCAACAGGACATCATGGATCTCCTTTGCATCAGGGGTAACATATTCCATATTTTCAAACGTTACTGCAGGCATGATCAGGATCCTTGCATTTGCGGAAACTACTTTTTCCACTTTTTCCCTGAGTTTATTTACATCATTTTTAGTTACAACTGTCTGGACTGTTACTTTTAGACCTTGGTCAGTATAGCTTTTTAATTTATCTAATAAATATAAGTTACCATGCCCTTCATCTATTGAAATATGCAGGAAATCCAGATACTTTGCAAATTCATTAACAGGTGCTTTGTCTAATAGTAGTCCATTTGTGGTCATAAATAAATAAAAAGACCTATCTCTGGCATGTTTTATTAAATCCAGTATGTCTTTTCTTAATAATGGTTCTCCGCCTTCTAGCGATAAAACTGTAACGGTAGAATCTGCAAGCCTGTCTATTACTTTATATGCCTGTTCTGTAGTCAAAGGTTTTACAGGATTGTTCCAGACATTACAAAAACTGCACTGCAAATTACAGTTATGCAATACTTTGTAAGACCCGTATACTGGTCTCTCAAAGTCTCTGCCAGATAGCCTGCCAGAAAACCATTTTAAAGCCCTGATCTCTTTGGGATAGCTCATTAACTCGTTGAATATGTATTAGCTATTAAAATTTTTGTATTTAAGATACTGTCAATTCTCCGTTGAAAATATTAAAAAGAGCATTCATCATCCTACATAGCATATTTCGAAAACGATTTAAATTAGATGATCTAGATAAGACCTATACATTCGACAAAAGGAAATAATATGTATCTATCAACGAAGATTTGACAAAGCCGTATTTAAGGACGCTGTCAATTTTTCGTTGAAAATATTAAAAATAGCATCAGTTATCATACTACACATATTTCAAAAAATATTAAAATTAAATGATATAGATAAAAGCTATGCATTCGACAAAATGAAACACTAATCACATATCAATGAAGATTTGACTTGATCACTTCTTAGAAAAATTTTTTAAATACGAATGAATATATACCTCTATTAAATATGGCTAAAGAATTAGATAGATACTTTATAAAAATTATGAATACGCTTGGGTTGTGTGAAGCCGGATCTGTATTATATGCAGCGTTGGTGATATCTGAAACTCCCTTGACTATCCAACAGCTTAAAAAACATACTCGATATAGCATTCCAAGACTGTATTCTATTTTAAATACGCTCAAAGAGAACGGGCTTGTAGAAAAAATAAGGGAAGATCACACAGTATCCTATCGCGCTAATCTAAATATAATTGATCTATTCGAAAAGAGAAGGCAGAACATTTATGACAATTATCTCATTCCAATTCTCTCATATATAGAAACTATGCCAGTTAATGAACGGGAATCAGAACATATTCAAAAAATATTGAATTATATGAAAATGATAGAGGAATATCTGAATATCCTGAGACCGGATGCTGAAAGACTCAAGCGAGAACTTATAAGGAAGTATAAGATAATTCCTTAGAGTAATTGAAATTATTTTAAAAATGAACTGATTTTATAAATAAAATTTTAAATAATCTATAATCATCATAATAGTTTTTGTTTAAAAAAACTAAAACTATCATGTTTCAGTATTTTCTAAGGTTTATAGCTGTTATTACATAATTTAAAATAATATTTCTCTAATTCGCTAAATAAAAACTATATCACGAATATTATAGATTAATTTGATAAAAAATTGACAGTTTATACAAACGGAAAGATTTTTATGGTTTGTAATTATTACTCCTTATGTGATTTACAATGGTCACCGAAATACAGTTGTGGGAAATTTTCATACTAGTGGCTTCTTTGATTGGACTTCTTTACGCAGCAATCCAGAGTATTCTATTATTGAGAATCCCAGTTGAGGATAAGAAAGCACTGGAGATCTCTAATGCTATAAAAGAGGGATCTGAAGCTTATATGAAGAGGCAGTATACTACCGTTTTCATATTTGCTGCAATACTGGCTATACTTATTTTTATAGCGTATTACTTTCAGGCTGGTACTGATGAAGCATGGAAAGTAGCATTAGGATTTGTGGTGGGAGCAACAGGCTCTGCTGCTGCAGGTTTGATAGGAATGAACATATCTGTCAGGACTAATGTAAGAACTGCCATAAGAGCAAAAAAGGGATTAAACCCAGCCCTAAAAATCGCATTCAGAGGTGGAAGCGTTACAGGTCTAAGCGTTGTCTCTTTGTCATTGCTGGGCTTGATAGTGTTTTATATATGGTACGGAAGCCCTCTTCTGATGGTAGGGTACATATTTGGTGCATCCTTGATCAGCCTATTTGCAAGAGTTGGTGGTGGAATTTTCACTAAAGGTGCTGATGTGGGAGCAGATCTTATAGGTAAGGTTGAAGTAGGAATACCTGAAGATGATCCTAGAAATCCAGCGGTTATTGCAGACAATGTAGGAGATAACGTAGGAGACTGCGCAGGCATGGGCGCGGACCTGTTCGAGACATATGTGGTAACAGCAGTTTCTTCAATGTTGCTCGCATTTCTAATAAGCGGTACTTATGGCGGCATAAATATGAAGAGCAGCGGGGTTATATTCCCACTGGCAGTTGGAGGCGTAGCGATACTGGCTACTATTATAGGAACGTTCTTTATTAAAAAAGGAGAGAACCAGAGAATAATGATTGCTTTGTACAAAGGATTGATAGTAACTGTTATCGTTTCAGCCATAGGATTTTACTTGATAGATTATACTCTGATGAACAGCAATATTGCCATATATGTGGATACGTTGATAGGAATAATCATAATGCTTATTATGGTATATGTATCGGAATACTACACTTCCGAACGGTTTAAACCGGTTGCAAAAATAGCAAAGGCATCAACTACAGGAGCAGGCACTAATATTATTACTGGGCTGGGCAATGGGCTTCAGGCTACCTTTATACCTGCTATAGTAATAGTAACGGGCATAATAGTTTCATATTCAATTACATACATCTCGTTCGGTAACTCAAGCGCAATGGGCTTGTACGGTATTGCGGTTGCAACAGCGAGCCTTTTATCAGGAACGGGAATGATAATATCTATTGATTCTTACGGCCCTATCACGGACAATGCTGGCGGTATTGCTGAAATGGCAGGATTTGATGAAAAGACCAGGAACGAGGTAACGGATCCATTAGATGCGGTTGGAAATACCACAAAAGCAGTAACAAAGGGATATGCTATAGGCAGTGCTGCTCTAGGTGCGTTGATATTATTTGCTGCATTCAAGACAATAGTTGCAAACTATGGTATTATTTCATTTGAGATAGACAATCCGCTTGTAGTTTCAGGGTTAATACTGGGCGCGATTTTGCCATTCCTCTTCACATCATTTCTAATGAACGCGGTAGGAGAAGCGGCTTCTGCCATCGTGGTAGAAGTGAGAAGACAGTTTAAAGAGAAAAAAGGAATACTTGAAGGGACAGAGAAACCTGATTATGGTAAGGCGGTGGATATAGTAACAAAAGAAGCCTTGCACCAGCTAATTGTTCCAGCAATTATTGCAGTGTTATCTCCAATACTTGTCGGATTTATACTTGGTCCTTTAGCACTAGGAGGCATGCTGTTAGGCGTTATATTGTCTGGTTTCCCGCTCGCAATAATGATGACAGTAGGCGGTGGAGCATGGGATAACGCGAAGAAATACATAGAGCAAGGAAACTATGGTGGAAAAGGCTCTGATGCGCACAAGGCTGCAGTTGTTGGAGATACGGTCGGCGATGCAACAAAAGATACAGCAGGTCCAGCGATAAACCCGCTCATCAAAGTAGTGAACACAATATCTATTCTATTCGTAGTCATAATGGTTGCACATTACCTGCTTCACATATAAACTTTTACTATTTTTTTTAAGATTTTATCCTTATTTTTTAAGATTTTATCCTTATAGAAAAGTTAGGAGTTTGAGGGAAGCTGTAAAACTCCGACCTTTAGGGAGGAGATACACGGACTTCCATCAATGGAAAATTTT
>JBMFWH010000075.1:0-5042 GCA_049965455.1 Thermoplasmata archaeon
AACTTTAAAGTAAGCGATGTTTTTGAAAAGGATTTAACTGGCAAGCATTTGCCGATTGATACAAAATACTTCAAGGATTTAGAGCTTGAAATTTTGAACCAATTTGATGACTTGGATAAATCATTAGATGGCTGGCTGATAAAGAGCGAAAACTACCAGGCGCTAAACACAATTCTGCCGAAATTTAAAGAAAAAGTGCAGACAATCTATATTGATCCGCCTTACAATACAGGAAACGACGGTTTTCTTTATAAAGACAGTTATCAAAGTTCATCGTGGCTTACGTTTATCCATAATAGACTTGAAATATCCAAAAGACTTCTTAGAAGAGATGGAGTTATTTTTGTTAGCATAGCGAATAATGCTAATTACTACAAAGAATCTTACAAGTTGAGCTTAATTTTAGACAGTTTGTTTAATAAACGGTTTGCAGATTTAATCTGGAAAAGAAGAAGTGCAAGCGGTAGTTATGTTATATCAGATATTACTGAAATTCACGAATACATCTTATGTTGGGGAAGCGAAGAAGCTTACATACATAAAAACATCATAGGATACGATAAGCTAAAAGATTATAAATACAAAGATGAACAAGGTATCTTTAAATGGCACGATTTAGTAATTCATCAATATACAAAAGAGGAAAGGCCAAATCTGTATTACGGTGTTGTGTATAACTTTAAAGAAAACAAATTAGACTTTGATAAAGACCCTATAACCGTAGATACTTCAAAAGAGATAGTTATCTATCCCTCTATCGATGGGAAATCAGTTTTTACAATGACGAAAAAAAGTATGAAAGAAGTTTATGAAAGAGGTGTTATAGGAGTAGCAAAAGAAAGTGATAAATACAAAATTAAAATTAAGAAATACTTGGAAGACAACAGAGGTATAATAATAGGAGATCCATTAAAGAGTATTTTAGATGAAAACAAGTGGAAACATAAAATTGGGGGAACAGACGAAGCAACAAAAGAAGTAAAAAACCTTTTTAACGACTCAAAATTTAATACTGCAAAACCAACCAACTTAATAGAGCTTCTTATGTATGCATCAACATTAAAAAACACTTTAATTCTCGACTTTTTTACTGGTTCTGGAACTACTGCTCATGCAGTTATGAAACTCAACAAAGAAGATGGTGGAAAAAGAAAATTTATTCTTGTAGAAATGGCATATTATTTTGACACAGTTATTATTCCAAGAATTAAGAAAGTTGCTTATTCGTTTAACTGGAAAGAAGGAAAACCGCAGGATACAGATGGAACTGGTATATTCCTTAAATACCATACCTTAGAACAATACGAAGATTCATTAGAAAACATTGAGTTTGAAAAGCAAAATGAGTTATCATTTGAATTACCAGATTATTTTGTTAAATACATGCTTGAATGGGAAACAAAAAACAGCAATACTTTTCTTAATCTTGAGAGCCTTAAAAACCCATTTAACTACAAACTAAAAATTATAGAAAATTATCAGCAGAAAGAAGTAAAAACCGATGTAATAGAGACCTTTAATTACTTACTTGGATTAAACGTTAGTAGATACAAAGTTTTAGAAGACAATGGCAAAAAGTATGTTTTTGTTTTTGGAAAGAAAAGTGAGAAGAACGTTGCCGTCGTTTGGAGAAGCATAGAAAGTATTGATTTAGAAAAAGATAAAGAAATCATAGAAAACAACATAAAAGACTTCAACCCTGATGAGATTTACATCAATGGAGATGCTATTGTTAAAGGTTTTAAAGTAATAGAATCTTTACTAAGAACATTGATGTTTGATAGGATGGAAGCAAAATGAAACTTGAAAAAAATTTAATATTAAATAAATACTTTCTTAATCTCTTTGGTTTTGATGATTTCAACAAACTAAGAAAAAAGCTAAACCAAGAAGGCTATGATTCAAGCGGAAGAAGTTATTTTGTAGATGTATTAATAGGTTTAAAACCTGAACAGAGAGAAACACTTTTGAGATACGACGAAACAATAAAAGAGTATGTAGAAAAGTTAGGACAAAAAAGAAGTCAGCCAAACTTTACTCTTAAATATTTTCAATATTTAGCAGTCTTATTTACAGAAATATTTTTAGACAAATACTACAACGATAGACAAGGATTTTTAAACGAATTAAACCTATTTTTAGAAGAGTTTAACAGAAGAAACAATACAGAGATATCTCCTTTCACAGATGAAGACCTTAAAAAACTTGCATTTTGGATGGCAACAGGGAGCGGAAAAACCATTATAATGCATATTAATTATTTGCAAGCATTGAAATATTCCGACAAATGGGATAACATTATTTTAATCACTCCAAACGAAGGTTTATCAAAACAACATTACGAAGAATTAAGATTAAGTGGTATTCCTTGCAAGCTATATGATGGAAATATCAACAATATTAAAACAGAAAATAGAGAAATCTTAGTAATAGATATTCACAAACTAACAAAAGAAAAAAAAGGAGAAGGTGTAAGTGTAGATATTTCTTGGCTTGATGGTAAAAACTTAGTTTTCATAGACGAAGGACATAAAGGGCAGGCATCGGAAGAACAAAAATGGAAAAAGATAAGAGAAGAGGTAGGTAAAAACGGATTTTTGTTTGAATACTCGGCAACATTCGGACAGATTATAGGAAAAAACGAAGATTTGCTTGAAGAGTATGCTAAAGCAATCATATTTGATTACTCTTACAAATACTTCTATACAGATGGTTATGGAAAGGATTTCTATGTTTACAACATTAAGGCAGAAAAAAGAGGAAACAAAGAGGTTTATTCGGAAGAACAAGAAAATCTATTACTTACAGCAGGATTATTATCTTTCTATGAACAGCTTGAAATCTTTGAAACACACAAAGAAGATTTAAGAAAATACAACATAGAAAAACCTCTATGGATTTTTGTTGGTAGTAAAGTTGCAGGCAACGGAATTAACTCTGATGTTGTTAGAGTGATTAAATCCTTAGACAAAATAACAAAAGATGAAGAATATTTAAAAGAAAATGTTAGAAAGATTCTAGAGGAAAAATCTGGGCTTATTGACAAGGAAGGAAACGATATTTTTAGTGGGAAGTTTGAGTTTATAAAGAATCAAGATATTGATACACTTACGGAAAATATTTACCAAAAAGTATTCGGTGGAAAAGGAACATTGGAGCTTTATGAGATAAAAAAGGCAGCAGGAGAAATAGGACTTAAAACTTCTACTGCAGAAAAGTATTTTGGAGTTATTAATGTAGGAGATGTTAGCTCACTTAAAAAATTAATTTTAGAATCAAAGATTGAAGTAAAACAAGACCATCTAAGGCAATCTTTATTTTTTGAGATTAACAAAAGTAATTCTCCTGTAAACATTCTAATTGGTTCAAAGAAGTTCATGGAAGGTTGGAACTCGTGGAGAGTTTCAATAATGGGATTAATCAACATGGGAAAAGGAGAAGGGGCACAAATCATACAGCTTTTTGGAAGAGGAGTAAGACTTAAAGGAAATAACTACTCTTTAAAAAGAGAGGAAAATCCTACTTATATAATAAAAGCACTCCAAACTCTTTCCATTTTTGGTTTAAATGCAGACTACATTAACACATACTTATTAACAATGGAGCAAGAAGGAGTAGATGATTACGAAGAAATAGCAATTACAATCAGATTTAATAATCCTGAGAAATGGGAAAATCAAATTTATACAATAGAAACAAAAGAAGATTTTGATTTTCTAAACTATCCTAAAAGATTAAAAAAAGACAATGATATTTTAAAGAATGTTAAAATTGATTTAAGACCAGGGATTACTTTAGCGCACGGATTGAAAGTTGAAAATACCAATGTAACAACAGATAGACCAATAAAAATCCCGGAAGAATATTTTAATTTTATTGATTGGAACTCTATATATTCTGAAATTATAAGTTATAAAATTGCAAAAGGTATGTATAACTTGATCATAGACACTGATGTAATAAAAGAAATAGTAACATCAAACGCATATAAAATATTTCTAAGTGAATCGGAAGGAATAAGTATTGAGGATAACGATGAAAGATTTCTTATAAAAATAAAATCCTTTAAAGGGATAAGAAGGCTACATGATATTATTTTGATGATTTTGAAAGATTACATTCAAAGATTTTACAAAAGAGAAGAGAAAAAAGAGATTATGAATCATTTAAAAGTAGAACCACTAACAATTGACAATCATTCTTCTATGTATCCTGGGAACAGTAAGATTATCCTTAAAATTCCTAAAAAGATGGAGAATGAGATTAAAGAAGTTATGAACCAGCTTCAAGAATACGTAAAACAAAATAGCTTGCCACAAACATGGAAAACTTGGGATTCGTTTATCATTCATTTTGACAATCATTTATATATTCCTCTAATAATCTGGAAGGAAAATAAAGAAAAAATAAAATCGGTACCAACTAAACTAAACGAAGGAGAAACTAAATTTTTAAAAGATTTTAAAAACTTCTTAAATAGTAATAACAGTCTATTTAAAAATAATGATATATTCCTACTTAGAAATCTCTCGAGAAAGGGTGTAGGATTTTTTATTAACTCAGGTTTTTACCCTGACTTTATCATCTGGATTAAAAAAGACAATAAACAACATATAATTTTCGTAGATCCAAAAGGAATTAGAAACCTTGGTAACTTCAACGATGATAAGATTCAACTATGTACCAGTTATATTAAAGAAATAGAGGAAAGGATAAATGAAGAAGCAAGAAATAAAGGTATAACAGTTGATTTTCAATTGGATGCATTTATTATTTCTACATCTTCTTACGACGATATAGTAAAAATATTTGGTGAAGGTAACCATGAGAAGATAGATTTTGAAAATCACAATATATTCTTTCAGGAAGATAGGGATTATATCAAGAAAATTTTAGAAAAAGTAGGAGTTGCCAACCACACACTATGACGAAAGGCTTGAGTAAAGTAAATAGTTTTTTATTTCTTTTGGAAAAACTGTTATATGAATTGAGAAGTATTAGATGAGATATGAGGGCATAAAATAGGAGCAAATTATGAAGGC
>JBMFWH010000076.1:0-4944 GCA_049965455.1 Thermoplasmata archaeon
GGCACAATACTATACGAAGAAAATTAGATTTTTAGACCTAAAAAATATAACCTTTTCAAAAGTATTTATGGGAATAACTTTAGAATATTTATTAAACACAGCAAACTTTCACGCAAAATTTAAATAGTAGAAACACAGCATTTTTATGCTGAATTTTCCATGTAAGACTTTTAGAACTTTGAAGTTTTGAAAAGCTACTGGTATTATAATTGTTGAGATTTTATATATTTTTAGTAATCCAGACTATAAATATCCGCTTCTTGAACCCTCAGTAACTGATGGGACATAACCGGGTATTGAGTTAAAAAAATCGAGAGGGTTATATGCAAGGTTAAATTGATCAGATAATGGGGGCTCATAGAGCAGCGTGAAAATATCACGATTAGTTTCCAGTTTACTTTCCATTGTTTCCATCTTTGCTTTTTACATTCTAAAATTATAAGGCTCAAAAATATTAACGCTCTGAAAATACGGAGATCTAAATTTTATTTTCTCTTCACAGACCTCTTTGTAAGCATCTCTAATATTTCATCGAGCTTTTTGTTGTGCTCTTGCTGCTGTTCTAATAGCTTCAACATCGTTTGGCTGATCAATCCGTATTTTTCATCAAGCGTATCAAATCTCGTGTTCATGTCCGTGTGCATTGAATCTATCTTATCCCCTAAACGATCTCCTAAATTATCTATCTTATCCCCTAAACGATCCCCTAAATTATCTATCTTATTCCCTAAATTATCAAAACCGCGAATCATGGAAGTATACATCTGCATACCGTAAAAAACTGTAAATTCGCTTCTTTCTGACTGATCAATCTGGTAATCGGTTAGATTATCTCCATAATATACTGAAAACCCTTTGAATATCTTTTCATCCACGGTTCCATACTGTTCTGACCCTTCATCAAATTGCTCTATGCTCTCTACTTTCAATCCGCTTTCTGTTTTTAATGCTCTCAAAGATTCTATAAAATTGGTAAGCTTATCTAAATCTCTGTATTCACAATAAATCTCGACTGTGCCTTCTTCACTCAGGTTTCTTACTCTGCCCCTGATATCCGCATTCAGCGCAAACTGTTTTACAATAGCCCTGAATCCAACTCCCTGCACAGTACCCGCCAGTATTAATTTTGATCTCATTATAGAAACTTAATACTATGTTAATATATAAACATTTACTAACACACTCCTGAAAAACTCTCCATTCAAAAGGATCTAATGTTCTAAGGTCTCTATCGCCCAAAATGTTGCACCTTTAGGAGTATTAGTGTTGCATTGGCATGCAGCTCCGTCTATGTGCAATAGACCTATGCCTTTCTCAAATAAGAAAAAAATTTCTGGATATCGCGATTTATTATGCTTTTTCGGTAGTTTTCAGACATTTTTCAATTACGATATTTTAGAAAATAATAGGTTATAACCGAGGCATAAGACATAAACTGTCCAGATTTTTAAATTTGTAACATAGGTATTTTTAAAAAACTGAATTTTTGACTATAGTCTATTTTTGTAAAAGATGTGAACAATTTTTGAACAATTTTTGAACAGTTTTTGAGCAGATAAATAAAAAATAAAAGAGAAGATTTTTTTATTGTTGTGGAGGCTACTGCTTAGGTGGCTCTTGCTGAAAGCCCTTTTTCGCGCAATTCAATGGCTTTTTTTTGATTTTTTAAAACATAAATTTATATATTTATTTGTCATAAATGACAAATTATGA
The DNA here is from genome assembly GCA_049965455.1 of Thermoplasmata archaeon. GTDB lineage: Archaea > Thermoplasmatota > Thermoplasmata > Thermoplasmatales > ARK-15 > JAVRLB01. Next base: position 1,714 of record JBMFWH010000076.1, read on the forward strand.
GAGAGGAAGATTTATTGAACATACTAACAGATTGGAATTTGTGGAGCAGGGAATTGAATAGTGGATATATTTAGCTGTAATGACCTTATTGGCGGAATAAAAGAATACTGCAGATAAAATAAAAAAGTGTTCAATACTAATAAACAAAAGTGTTCAATACTAATGAAAACATTTATAAAGTTTAAATGATATGGTTACATTTATGATATTAAAAGATGCTTTAAAGCAAATAGTCAAGGATCAAAAAATAGAATTGGAGTCTTTAGATTATGGAACAGAGCGGGAAGAATTGAAGAATATTGATCTAACCCTGCCATATGCGCTAATCATATCCGGTATTAGGAGATGTGGAAAAAGCACATTGTTGCATCAATTACTAAAAAAACTACCCGACTTTTATTATCTTAACTTTGAAGACACACGATTGACTGGCTTTGAACATACAGATTTTGAAAAATTAGATGAGGTATTTAAAGAAGAGTATGGTAAGTCTGAATTTTACCTCTTTGACGAAATACAGAATGTTGATAAATGGGAGCTGTTTGTGAGATCCAGATTAGATAAACAAAAAAAGTTTGTGATTACTGGGTCTAATGCCTCACTTTTAAGCAAAGAACTCGGTACAAAATTAACTGGTAGGCATATAAACAAAGAGCTTTTTCCTTTCTCTTTTAGTGAGACTCTTTCTATGAAAAATAAAAAAGAAAGTGCAGAAATATTTGAAGAATATCTGACTACTGGAGGTTTTCCAGAATACCTAAAATACAGGAGGGCAGAAATCTTACAAGAATTATTAAATGATGTTGTTCAGAGAGATATAGTGGCAAGGTATAACATAAGGAACTCAAGAACTCTAAAAGAAATGGCAGTTTACTTACTGACAAACATAGGAAAAGAATTTTCATATAATGGTATAAAAACGATGTTTGGTTTAGGTTCAACAAATACTGCAATCTCTTTCATTTCTTATTTTGAAGATAGTTATTTATTGTTTACAGTACCAAGGTTTGATTACTCTCTGAAGAAACGATTAGTAAATCAGAAAAAAGTCTATTCTATAGACAATGGACTATCGAGTATTAATTCAGTCTCCTTCTCATCAGATAAAGGTAGGATGTTAGAAAATACTGTTTTTTTGCAGCTAAGAAGAGCTTATAGAGATATATTTTATTTCAAAAAAAGTTACGAATGTGACTTTTTAGTTAGAGAAAAGAATAAGATAAAAATGGCGATACAAGTTTCATATTATTTAAATGATGACAACAAAGAGAGAGAGATTGAGGGGCTTATGGAAGCTCTCGAGATGTTTAATTTAACAGATGGATTAATACTCACTTATGATCAAGATGACAAATTTAATATTAAAGGAAAAAGCATAACGGTGAAACCTGTTTGGAAATGGATAATAGAAAATTATAACTGAGTTGCCTTACAATACATTGTCAAGGTTGACGAACATCGAGAAATAGAATCATTAATGATCATATCCATAATGCTGTAACCTTCATCTGATAGATAGAACTCTATCTGCTTTTTAAATTTCTTATTTTTTTGATTTGTTTGCTGTGTCAACCACCAATGACTAAAGTACATTGGCTTGCACTACCAGATTTGTTGGCATGGTAACCCCTCATTAAGGGAACGGAGCACAATAGGTCGGTTGACTTCGGGGAGAACCCTTACCAGTCATATCGCAAGATGGTACGACCCTCGTCCTTCAGGCAGAAGCATATGCTGTACAACCTTCGGTGTTACCACCGAATCCATCGGACAACCTTAGACTTAACCCATGCAAGTCAGGAGGTTTTTACATAGATAGATATAGCAAATCGGCTTGTCAAATCTTTGTTGATAAGTGATTATTATTTCATTTTGCCGAAGGCATAGCTTTTATCTGGATCATTTAATTTGAATCGTTTTCGAAATGTGTGAGGTATGATAATTGATACTCTTTTTAATATTTTCAACGGAGAATTGACAACATCTTTCATTTTTACACCTCTGCTACTATTTCATGATCTCTATACTATGAGATATATACTTACAAAATTATAGACCTTACCTCCAAGAAAAATGGAAAGATCTCAATATTACGGTAGAAGAAGGCATACACGAATTAATGAGCATAAACAGTGTAACAGTACAGTCAGGAGCAGTGAAGTACAACCAAATACCAGAGCCTAGAGAGCTAGGCTCAAAGCTTTTAAGTGCACTATCAATAACATTGCCCAAGGCAATTCAGAGCAGAGGCATAAAAATAACCACGAGAAAGAAATTGGAACTAAAGCGTAAAAAGTATTAAACCACGCAATATTGCTGGGATTTTCCTTGCTAATTTTCATGGAACTTCCGCTATAATAAAAATTCCTGAAATGCGTATGTCGTATTAGGGATCTACCTTACACAGAACATGATTAAAAAATATGCACTATACATACACAATATAAAAAAGGATCAATTCTCAATTTTCACAGATGGTAAAACCATGATGTATATAAGAAAAAAGTTTCTGGATATCACGGTTTATTCTGCTTTTTGGTAGTTTTCACACATTTTTCAATTACGATCTTTTAGAAACTAATAGGTTATGACCGATGCATAAAAAATAAACTGTTCAGATTTTTAAATTTGTAGCATGGATGTTTCTAAAAAAGTAGATTTTTGACTATATTCTATTTTTACAAAAATATGTGCATTTTATGTATAATTTATGTACAAAATATATCTAGATTACCAAAATTAAGTACTTATTATCATCAAATAAAAAAATTATAGGTAAATATAATAAGGGTTTTTTCTGAATATATATGGTGATAACATTTAGAAAAAATAAAAAAGAAGATTTTTTTATTGTTGTGGAGGCTGCTGCTTAGGTGGCTCTTGCCATTGTTTAGGACCTTTCTTTTTCTTGCCTCTTCTTATTACCATTATCACTCCTAACAATGCTATTATGATCACTATTAATATGATCATCACATATAACAGATCGTTATTTAAAGCAGAATTGCTAGATGTTGGAGATGTTGAATGTACGGTAACTGGAACGTTTATACTGGATTGCGTGGTAGAGACCGTGCCTGTTGAAGCAGCTGTTTTATAGCCATTGGGCAGGGTTATTGTGTAGGTATATGTGCCGTAATGCTCTGTGAATGAGATCGTATTTGTGGTTGATGATTCTGTATTGCCGTTAAGCGTCACTGACCATGATGCCCCTGCGGGTAGACCTGATTC
>JBMFWH010000077.1:0-4772 GCA_049965455.1 Thermoplasmata archaeon
GCCGGTAACACCCTTCAAGCTCTACAGATGAACACAGTGACATGGGCTGTAATAGCAATAATATTTTCAGGATTAATCACAGGCATTATGATGCTATTAGCAAGAAATTATATGGAGAAAGTAGTTAGTCACTAATTTTTTTAATTTTGATTACACCTCTTTAAACAAAATTTTAAATTTTAACAACAAATCATTGAAATAATTAGAGAATCAAAGACCAATATAAGATTAATAATAATGTAACAGTATTAATCTTTAATTTTCATCTTTTAGAGGAGAATTCAAAGATCAATGTAAAAGGAATCAATCAGTTACATCAAAATTTTCAACCTTGGCAATTTATATGATAGTATTTAGCAATTCTTCAGACTTTATTGGTAAGGAAAATTTTTAGGGATTTTTTAACGAAGTTAAAATGTATCTGTTAATTTGTATAGAGAACAAGTTTGCGGCAAAAAAGATAAATACCATTTACATTATATTTAAATATGTCGAATATATCAAATTCTAAGCTTTCTCCCTATGAGAAACTGCTCCTAATTCTTCCAGGTTTCAAAGGGTACAAGAATAGAGACCTGATAAAACAGGATGATATGATAGTAAAGAATGCAATAAGAGATAATCTATCAAGACTTAGAGAGAACTTGGAAAGAAATGAGAATGATATCAGCGAGAAAAATCCTTTTGATCCTATGATTTCAAAATATGAGAAAACTATTTCACTCCTGCGGTTTTTCATTACCAGTGTATCAGGTGCACCAAGTGGAGCTTACAATTATCATGATAGATTCAAAATAGATGAAGAAATTTTAAAGAAAATTGTAGAATATGATTATGAAATAGTATCCCAAACCAAGGAACTGATGGATAATAAAATACTGGATAATGATGTATTGTATTCTAAATTGTTGCAATTAATGGAAAAATTTTCAGAAAGGGAAAAATTTTTTATTCCGGAAAGCGTAAGATAAATGATAACAATGACTGCCGGTATTGTTTTCAGGACAGTTGTAAGGACTCTGATGGAAAACGGACAGGATATGATGGCACCTGGGGTAATGATATGGAGGGATCACAACGTAGACATCAGAACAAGGTCTAGAATGATAGTTGAATCAAATCAGAAAGCAATAGTAAGGATACAGGGGCAAATACAACAGGTTTATGATGCAGGTCAATATGATCTTAATACACCAAATAGCCCTGTTGCAAACATATTCTCAAAACTTGGCTATGGAGGAAATGTGCCATGGACAGTAGAAGCAATCTTTTTCTCAACTTCAAGGTTCGAATCAAGAACAAAAGGGGTTTCTCAGACCTCGGAATTGATTCCATTGGTATATGAGGTGGCATACTATTTTCAAATTACCGATCCAGTCAAGCTGTTGCAAAACGTTCAATTAAATGGTGTTTTTTATACCGTTGCAAATCTTTCTGAATATGTATCACCAATTATTGATCAATCTGTCTCACAGGTTCTGAACATCATATCGGTAAGGGAACTTTATTCTAGCCTTCATAAACTAAGCGATGCAGTCACTGCATCCTTAAGACAAATACTTTCTGAGCTTGGCATTAATCTCATAATTAGCCGGATAATTAGGATAGAACCGGAAGATGAGACGATGAAAAGGATTGTCCAGTTTACTGGAATGGGAATAGATATAAATACTGCAATCAGAGCAAGGCTAGCAGAACTAATGTCAATGAATTCAGATCCGGCTGCAACAAATATGCTACTTGGAAAGCCATATTTCAATATGTATATTCTGCCAATGGGTCAGGCTTTGAACAGTGAGGACATACCAAAGGCTTACGAACAGCAGGTTTCAGGCAATAGGAATGAAGTTCAAAAGCAACCTCAGTGATTTTCAATATTTTACTTAATTTTTTCATTTTATCTCTTCTATATTCAAATTATATTGTTATAATATATTTTAATCAATAAATTAGATCCCTATTGATAACTAAAGGATTTATTAAATTGATGAAATAATTAGATTTTCCTTAAATAATCTCATTAGATTAATCTTGAAATCTTTCCTCAATTTCTAAAAATAGATGCAAAATCTTATCTATTCTTTCTGACTAAATCAAAAAGCTAACTGCCATCAACATATCGCTTCAATTATTCTCAGATATTGAATATTATATTGTCATATCATTATCAAAATAATAAAAAAGTAAAATTAAATCATTTAGGTAGTAAACATTTCTTATTTTAATTTATAACCACACCTAGAACAAAACATTGCATCCGGTGTATTCTGTGTACCGCAATTTGGACAGTAAGTATATGCCTGCTGAATCGGAGGAGTAAATGTGGGAGGGCTTGTATTCATATTCTGTTGATCGGGATTATTCTGATTCAAATTGCTCGGCGGATAATACTGAGGAGCTCCTTGATATTGCGTGCCATACTGGACCGTATTAGGAAATATCTTCCTAGCATAACTGTAAGTGATAAAGAACATGATTGCCCATAAGAGATTAAATAACGCAGCTCCTATATCAATTCCAGTTGAGAATGATGAATAAACTGATATGTTGTTAATAGTAACAATCTGATAGTACATTTTGTTTAAATTGGTCATTTGAGTATATGCTTCGGAAATGAATATTGCATAAGTCAAGGCATACATTATCCAGGCTAAAATTCTTACGCTCTTTGGGAGAATAGGATAGGAAATAAGGACTAAGGAAGCTCCAAGAAATACGTAAGCAATTGAAACCAAGAATAAAAATGGATCAGTGGCATTAATTATTGTAGAATAAGCCAAGGACGAAGAATTTGTAATAGTAAACATTAGCGACAGTACTTTTGAAAGAGCAACAATTTCAAGAATTATCATTATTATGATTAGCACCAATGCTATTGTTGAAAATCTTCTGTAGGAATTAGAGAGGTCCCTTGATCCTAGAAATATAGAAATCATTCCCACTAGTATAAGGATAGTAAGCACAGACCCTACAGTTGGAATAGCTCCTGCCAGCAATCCAATTGCCATCAATAATAGTCCATTCTTAATTTGACTCCCTTTCTTTTTGACTTTTCCCATCGGTTGTTGCACATTATAATTCATTTTTACCACCTCTTAAGGTAATAGAAACAAACAAACCAAGCACAAGTAGAAGAACAATTGACGCAATTAGCATAATATTTGGGGAATCCAATGGTGATATGTTGGATGGAGAAATAAAATTGTATAATATGTATACAGTATCATTTGAATTATCGATTTTTATAACCACGCCAGTTTTCTGAGGTTTATAACCCTGGAAACTTGGAAAATTAATTGTATAATTTCCATTCAAAAGGGAGATTATAATAGTTGAATTTGATGACAAATATTGGTTACCGTTAATAGTTATATACCACTGGAATCCGGAAGGTAAACCCTTTTCAACGACTGTTAGAACGTAATGTCTTGGACTAAATGAAATGTAAACGTTACTCGATGACCCATTTACTGTAATTGTCCCGTTAGATGGCGATGCAGTATAACCTGTCTGAACACCCACCGAATATACATAGCTCCCATTCATAAGATCGAAGGAGATACTACCAGAGGAAGATGCATTTTTAGTAACGTTATTAACCGTTACCCACCATTTGTAATTTGGAGGTAATCCCGTTTGATAAAAAGTTACAGCATAAGTGGCAGGAGGTAAGAAATTCACTGTAATATTTATAGGAGACCCTTTCACCGTAATTGTACCGCTGGATGGGTATGGATTCAGTCCATCTGTGCTTTGTACGTTGAAGAGATATGTCCCATTATATTCATTAAAAGTAATGGAATTGCTTGAGGAAGAAAGCGTATTATTATCAAGAGTGACAGACCATGTTGTACCTTGCGAAAGACCATTTTCCGTAAAAGTAATTGGATATTTTTGCGGAGGGTAGAATACGCTCTTTCCAATCACATAAACTTCAAGAATAACAGAACATCCATTGAGATTAGTTCCGTTATTGGTCATATTAACTGAAACAGAATATGTCCCTTGGTTGAGCACGGCCTCATCTTGGATTATTGAAATAGCGGAATTAAGCTCATCTAGATTTTTCATAGAGAAATTTCCTGTGATTATGGGATTGGTATTTGTTGATCCTGCAGCAACTATGATCACAAGTGACCCAGAACTGCTAACTGTGAATGTTCCATTGGCATGACTGGCTGCGTAGCTGCCATTTGAAAATGAAAAGTTGTTGATCTGTATATTTGTATTAACACCTGAAGTACTGCCAATTGAAATACCACCTATGGCGTACATTGCAGCTCCGCCTGAGTTGTAGGAACCGTTATTTGAAGATGAATACCCTGTAACAGCAGCAATGACAGCATTTCCGTCAGTCACTGAATTAACGACATTAAAATTTTCACTAGATATTGAAACACCTCCTCCATCAACGGCAGTGTATATGTAAACACTTCCATTGCTACCCATAATTAGAGAGGAAGATTGATTTTTAATAGAATATCCTAAAACTTGTGGTGTAATAGGTGTAGGGTTGAAATTTTTCTGGTTATTATTTTGAATCAAAGCACCACTGAAATTCAAAGAGGAGAGTAGAATCAAAGATATTATAATCAGGACAATAATGAAAATTTTCCTTTCCATTCCGATCACTTCAATTTTATACATGGAATAAATATTATAAATAGATTTTCATTATGATTCTTTTAATGAAAAAATATTTCAATATATAGCTGTATTTTAGAAAGAATTATAGGATTCAAAATAGGAACGGTGATAAAATGATAAATCTA
>JBMFWH010000078.1:0-4636 GCA_049965455.1 Thermoplasmata archaeon
ATTTGGATTCAGAGTACAAGAGGCAGGGCTGGGTATTGGTTCCTACTCCGTTCGAGATCATTGAGATTCCTAGAGCACAGGAGTTGCCCTACGAAAAAATCACCGAAATTTATGATCGCATTGGGGGTATAAAAGTGAGCGATATTATGCAGAAGAAGATATACACGATTGGTCCTGAAGATACTATTGAAGACGCAGTACAGCTACTAATCAGATGGAAGATTAACAGGTTACCGGTTATAGATAAGAATGGTGATCTGGTAGGCATAGTAACACGCTCTGATCTTTTAAAAGCTTTTTTAAAGAAATGGTAACTGGTCACGATTATGAAGTAGTAATCTAAAAGAAAGTGCCTTTAATACAATATGTTTTTAATTTATTATTACAAAATAAATATATTATCTATCCTTTAAATACCATAAAAATTACGCATAATACTCGCTTTTATGAAAACTTAACTTCAGAATTGTGATCTATTACAAGAAATGGAGATTGCCATTTCTTCGTTGAAAATATTAAAAAGAGCATCCATCATCATACATAGCATATTTCGAAAACAATTTAAATTAGAGGATCCAGATAAAAGCTATGCCTTCGACAAAATGAAATAATACGTATTTATCAACGAAGATTTGACAAGACCAAGAAATGAAAAGATTTAATTAATAATATTGTTTTACCTGCGCAATGATTCCAACAATTAATGTAAACTACTGTAAAGGGTGCAACTTATGCATAGAAGTGTGCCCTAAAAAAGTATTTGATATGGGGTCTAAGATCTCAGATACAGGCTATTATTACCCGTTAATAGCAAAACCTGAATTATGTACCAATTTTAAGCTTGCCAAGAAAGACAGAATCCTATGCGAGATCTGCTGGCTCACATGTCCGGAGCATGCTATCGAATACGAGGTGCAAAGTTTATGATCGCGCATGGCAAATATTTTTTGCAGGGAAACGTGGCTGCTGCAGAAGCGGCAATGCTAGCAGGATGTGGTTTTTATGGAGGGTATCCAATCACCCCCGCTTCTGATCTGATGGAGTACATGGCCGCGCACTTATCCAAGAATGGAGGTGTGTTCATACAGATGGAAGACGAAATTGCAGCTATTGCCGCGATTATAGGGGCGGCATGGACCGGTAAGAAAGCGATGACTGCAACGTCAGGACCTGGTTTTTCACTGATGCAGGAAAACATTGGATATGCGGCAATGACTGAAACCCCAATTGTGATAGTGGACGTAATGCGTGGTGGGCCTTCAACGGGGCAACCTACCATATTAAGCCAGGGAGATGTTATGCAGGCTAGATTCGGCAGTCATGGTGATTACGAACTTATAACACTAGCCCCGAATTCTGTGCAAGAGTATTTTGACCTTACGATAGAGGCATTTAATCTGGCAGAGAAGTACAGAGTGCCAACCGTACTGCTATCAGATGCTGAAATTGCGCATATGGTTGAAAAGATCAGGGTACCTGAAACTATAAAATTGATAAACAGAAACGATTATAAAGACAAATATATGAGAGAGTTCAAGGCTCTGGGAACTAAAAGTAAGACTACGGTTACAGGACTGACGCATACTGAAGAAGGATATCCAGAGACAATATCCCAGTCTTTACACGACAAGCTGGTTCGAAGGTTGGTGAGCAAGATAACAAACAATGAGAAAGACATTTCGCAGGTAGAAGTGATAAATCCTGATGCCAAAAAGATGATTGTAGCATACGGGTCTGCGTCTAGGGCAGCATACCCAATTTTAAATAGCAATGTAGGGTTGATCAGGCCCAAGACACTATGGCCATTTCCAGAATCGATATTTAAAAATCTGGTTAATGGAAAGAGCATATATGTATATGAGCTGAATTTGAGGGGATACGCACTTGAAGTAGAGCGTGTATCCAGAAAATATGGGGCTGAGTCAGTGAATGTAACAGGTTATTTGGGCGGGAAGATACCTACTCCATATGAAATTGAGAAATTTGTGGGGTGATTAACTTATGGAATTTTTTGAGTTTTACAGAAAAGAAAGATGGCCACACCAATTTTGTCCGGGCTGCGGACTGGGAACGATAATGAATACTATATACAAGGCTTTTAATGACAGTAACATTTCTCTGGACAATACGGTGTTTATATCAGGCATTGGATGTACAGGTAGGGTTCCAGGATATATCAATGCCGATTCTCTGCATACTACGCATGGCAGAGCGCTTGCATTTGCTACCGGCGTTAAACTTGCAAATCCAGCATTGAACGTGGTGGTAATAAGTGGGGACGGAGACCTGTTTTCGATAGGTGGGAACCATATGATTCATGCTGCTCGCAGGAATCTGGACATTATGGTTATCGCTGTGAACAATGGTAATTTCGGGCTTACAGGCGGTCAAGTTGCACCAACCACCCCGCATCTCATGCGCTCTACTACCACGCCTGAAGGAAACCCTGATTTTCCATTCGCGCTGGCAGAGATCGTTGCTGCAGCAGGAGCAAATTACGTAGCTCGCTGGAGCACGGCACAACCTTACCAGATTGTAAACAGCATTAAAACCGCATTTAAGGTAAAAGGTTTCTCGTTTATTGAGATTTTGTCACAGTGCCCTGTCAATTTTGGAAGAAGAAATAACATGGCAGATCCAGTCAAGAATTTCAGGTGGATACGGGATAACATGGTATCCATTAAACAGCTGGGAAAGGATATGGATAAAATCTATACTGTCATGGACCTGAACATAGAAGGTGTTTACACGTTTGGAGAATTGGTCAAGAGAGACAGGGTGCCGCTCGGTGCAAAATTAAGCGTTGAAGAAGAAGAGTATCCAAAACAGAATTTAGAAATACTGGACTCTAAAAATGGCAAGAAATGATAATCAATGTTGATTTCCATATACACAGCATGTACTCTGGTGCTACCAGCAAGGACATGAACATTGCAAATATTGCATATTATGCAAAGAGAAAAGGAATAGATGTGATGGGCTCTGGCGATATACTGAATATACACTGGCTCAATGACTTTAAAGGCATTGAAAAGATTGAAGAGGGGCTTTTAAAGTACAAAGAAATGTATTTTGTGTTGACTACTGAGGTTGAGGACATAAAGAGGGTGCATCACGTCCTAATTTTTTCATCAATGTCAAAAGTGGAAGAGTTTAGAGAACAGCTCCTTAAAAAAAATAATAATCTCGACACTGACGGCAGGCCCAAGCTGGCAATGAACGGTGTAGAACTGGCAGAGCTAGCAAAGAGCACTGGCACAATGATCGGCCCTGCCCACGCGTTTACGCCATGGACGGCAATGTACGCTTATTATAACAGCATTAAAGAACTTTATGGAGAGTATACTGATTATGTGCAGTTTTTAGAGTTGGGGCTGAGTGCAGACACTGACTATGCTGACAGGATCGAAGAGATCAGGCACTTGACTTTTCTGACCAACTCTGACGCACATTCTTACCATCCCAACAAGATCGCGAGAGAATTCAACAGGTTAAAGGTTGAATCAATAGCGTTTAATAACATCAAGGATGCAATACAACGGAGAAACGGAAGGGGCATTGTTATGAATGTTGGAATACCGCCACAGGAGGGAAAATACAATGAAACTGCTTGTACCAGGTGCTTTAAGCATTACACGCTCGCAGAGGCCAAGGCATTAAAATGGAGATGCCCAGAGTGCAAGGGTATCATTAAGAAAGGTGTGAGAGACAGGGTTGAAGAGCTGGCAACGTACAAAGAGCCTATGCATCCAGAATACAGACCTCCGTACATGCATTTGATACCATTGATTGAGATTATTGCAAAGTCTCTGAACGTCTCAGAGTCTTCAACCAGAGTGCAAGATCTCTGGAATTCGTTGATCGATAAATATGGCAATGAGATAAAGATAATGGTTGATGAGCCTTTATCTTCAATATCCACAGACATCAAAGTGATAAACGCAATACAAGCTTTCAGAAACGGTCAAGTAAAAGTAAAACCTGGTGGTGGAGGGCAGTATGGCGCTGTTGAGATACTAGCCCGTGAACAGTTGGCAGGGCAAACTAAACTCCTTGATTTTTAATGTTTAAAAAAGATGTTGCCAATTCTCCGTTGAAAATATTAAAAATAGTATCAACAATCATACCATGCATATTCCGAAAGCGATTTAAATTAACTGATCCAAATAGAAGTTATGCCTTCGGTAAAATGAAATAATAATCTCATATCGCGAAAAGTTGACACAATCAAAAAAGCAAGTTTTTTTATATGTTTTATACATTCCTTTAGCATGTAGCCCCGTGGTGTAGCGGTCAAGCATGCGGGACTTTGGATCCTGCAACGGCAGTTCGAATCTGCCCGGGGCTGTTTAATTTTCTGTAAACTACCTCTTTTTTATTTGCGATATCGAAACAAAAAATAGAAAAAGATGCCACAATATTACGTAATAGAGAGGTTTTATGTAGCGTAGCAAACAGGAACGGTCACATTGAATGGAGCTTCTGTATCAAAATCTATAACATTCTCTACAAAAAGGTTCTGGGACAAAACTATTTTTTAGGATATTCTAATTGCTTTTCCATCTCTTTTGGCACTGTTACTTTAAATATATAGAGCTCTGCACCATAACTCTTCATGTATGCTATTACTTTTTTC
>JBMFWH010000079.1:0-4602 GCA_049965455.1 Thermoplasmata archaeon
GAGCAGATCCGGTAAAAAACATAAAATTGCTGAAAAAGCATCTAATATCATTAACAAAAACGATAATATATCCAGAAGAAGGATTAAAATTTCATATAATAAGCAACATAACGCCCCAAATAATCCATATTTTTGGGGATTTTATTAAAAAATATGAGGATAAAACATTAATTTTAAGGTGGTAGATATGTGAAAAATCGAATTGGCAAATTATGATAAGGCACTTTCAATTGGCGAAGTTAAGTTTATATATATGAAACTCATGAAGTTGTATGTTGAGCTTTGGCTTAAAGAAACAAAAATATTGGAGAAGTCAAAGTAAAAAAAATGGGGGGATGAAAAAATATGAATAAAAAAGCTTTATATGCAGTGATCGCAGTAATAGTTGTAATCATAATGTTTGTTGCTGTTCTGGAAGTTATGCCTGATTCTTCAGCTTCCAAGACCGTTTCTACTAGTGATTCTACTGCTAATCAAGGCCTTACTTTTGTGCCATATACTTCCAGTATAACTCCATATGGTGCAGCACCTATGCTATGGCAAACAGAATCATTTAATGGCGTGGATCCCAATGGGCATATTGTTTTCTGGGGAACAGCTTGGTATTACTATTTAGAATACGGTGTTTCCGAATCTAATCCTAGTTATAACTGGTACATTATAGCTGTAACAATCAATAATGCTAACCATGCAGATTCTAATGAAATAGGTGGCATCTTTTCATCAATGCAACTATACGCTCAAGGACCATCATCGTCAGAATGGAATGTCAATGCACAACCAATAGATAAGACACCACTTGAAAGCCCTACAGTTTCTGTTGGAACCAGTAGTGCAGGAATTAGTTTTGCTTTAGATTATTATGGCTATGACAAAGGTACAGTTTATTATGGAAACGGTGCTTCTTCCTATGGCATATTTGACTGGACACATACATTTACTATTGCTGATCAAGATCAGTGGAATTCTTTAGCCGGGGCATATTGTGGAAAAACTGGTGCCTCATCTTCCCAAGAAAATGCTTTAGGGGCTGTATATGTGCAGTTTTATATGTGGTGGACTGGAGGATGGAATCCATTCGGAGGCACATCTGGGTGGGTAAATGCGCAATATATCAGTGGTAGTTCGGGTTCTGTTTATTATCTACAATCAACAGCTTGAACATAGGAGAATAAGTCATGATGAAAATTTTTAAATCTTTATCTTATTTTCTTTTTTTAATGCTTTTATTTTCTTTAATTTCAGCTAGTTTTGGATCTGGATTTACAGATTTTGATCATTCTAATACCATTTCTACCAGTAGTTACACCGATCCTTTTACTGTTCATAGTGTTTCTGGTTTGAATAATTTTGCAGTTTTTTTACCTAGTGAAACATACTTTATAGATATTGTTGGGGACATAAATAGTAACTTTACTTTTAGTATCAAAGGATCAGATACATCATTGTCAATGTGGGTTCAAGGAATTTCTACAAAAATGTTTGCGTTTCACGGAATCATTATAAATACAACAGGGGTATATAATATAACAACAGATGGGAATGGTTCATGGGTGATATCTTTAAATGCGCAAAGCTCTAATTATTTGTACAGATATAATATTTCAAACACATCTACTTTTGTTTTAGTTCCAGAAACTGTTAACAGCAATGCAATAGAAATTAATGTTCTTAATTCTTCAAAAATTAGCATAAGTATTTATGACTCTATACTTGAAAAGGTTAGTTATTCAAAAAACTCTGAAAATAATATATTATTATCCACTAATTCCCCTTATGATAAAGTAATCTTTTTAAATATAATTGGAAATGGATCTGTTGCCATCAAATGGATTTCTTATTCAGGGAGCACGAATAATAATTATGCCGAACCTATTAACGGTTTGATGGCCCTGGAAATTTTAATAGTATTTATTTTCATTACTTTTGCAATAGTTGAAGTAGTATTGTATCTAAGAAAAAGGAGCCGTGAAAAATGACTTTGTTAAAATTAGATAATTTTTCAATAATCTATCCTCATTTTTCGATTAAGAACTTTAATTTATCAGTAGGCAGAAATGAGATTATAGTGCTTGCCGGAAAGAATGGTTCTGGTAAGACTACTATAATAGAATCAATGATAGGTATTAGAAGAAAAGCTAAAGGTAAATTATATTTTGAAAATAAAATGTACGAAATATCTGCATTACCAGTAGATGTAAAGAAGAGAATATACCTTTATTCTGAAGATTTACCATATTTTCCTGACTTCTCAATTATCGAAAATCTAAAATATTTTGCAAAGTTGCACGATAAAAAACCCGATTCAAAATATTTTGAAATGCTGATGAAAAAATCTGGATTAACTGATTACAATAAAAAATATGATAGCCTTTCAAAGGGCATGAAACAAAGGGTTTCTTTGCTAGAATTAATGATCATAACTCCGGAAGTTGTCTTGATGGATGAGCCAACGATAGGTCTTGATCCTGCAGGTAAAATGGATTTAATTTCATTGATTTCTGGCATAAAAGATGGCAGCTCGGATATTTTAGGTGGGGTAATAGCCACAAATGACCTTGATGTTATTGAAAAATATGCTACTAAAACAATTTTTATATCTGAGGGGAATATTATTTTATACGGTGATTTTAAAACTATTTTAAAACAGCTCGATGAGAAATATTTTGTTGTAGATATCACAAAATTAGATGTTTTAAATTTGGATAAATTAAATGACTTGGAAGGCATAATAATTTCAGGAACTAGGATGCTCGTACCTAAAAAATATGAGGAAGCGATAAAGAGTAAAGGGTATAAGATTGAAGAAATAGAACCGGCTGATGTTTTCAGGGTAGAGGACAATGGAAACTAATTTGAGAAACTATTTAGATTTTTCAAAAATATTATTTAAATATAAAAATGAACATTTCAAAATATTATATATTATACTCACAATCGTTCTGGCAACTTCCATCGTGTTTTCGATTTACGCTCTTAATAATAATGAGATTAACCCATACATAACAGCAAACACTTTTAGTATGTCCAGTTTACTTTTTATCTTATTGCCTTTTATTTCTATATTATCTTTTTTTGATTTATATTCCGGATTAAAGGAAAATAAGGTTATGAAAAAGCTTCTATCTGAGCCGATTACATGGCGAGATATTTATTTTAGTGGTATTTATTTTATTGTTTTTTATTCTCTTTTGATCACACTTTTTATAGTAATCCCAGAGTCTATAATATCTTATATGATAGCCTCTCAGCGTTCAATGGATCTGTTTTTAAGATCGATAAGTGTTGCTATTCCTATATTTTTATATCTTTTCTATTGGGGTAGTATAGCTATATTCGTTTCCAGCATTAGTAAAAAAGATTCGATCTCAGTAACAGTTACTATATTCATATACTTTCTCCTGGCTATTATTTTGCCTTCAATAATCTCACAGTTAGTTACCAATATCTCTTCATTTTTGGGCATTGGTGAATATGAATCAGTTGATATTAGTACTTTTTTCTATAATATATTACCATCTTCATCATTTTCAAATGGTATAAATATTATTTTTGGTACTGATATTGTAAAGTTCAGCTATATTTTCGGATATTTTGGTTATCTCAATACAAATATAAATTTCTATACTTCTTTCTTTTATTCAATCTATTCCCTATTACCTTTATTTATATACATATTCTTAGCGTTGCTCATATTAATATTTAGCACACGCAGAATTGGATATGATTATTAAATTCTTAACCGTAACTCCGCTATTTTAACCCATAGGTATCATATCTGAAAAATTTAAGATTATTGACCTTGATCACATAAATTTAGACTGTTTTTTACCTTTTTCTAGGCCTTACCTATTTCTATTGATTTTATTGTTGTGTTATTTGCATTATTACTTAACTTCGCCACATATATAAAATTTATATGCGAAAAATGATACCTCTCTTATGTTACAGAAAAACGTTACATATTCTTTGGGTGGATTAGCGTTAATAGAACTTGCAGAAAAATATTTTTCAGTATTTTCAGAGATCTTTGGAAATATTCATGCGGAATCTATGGACTTCCAAAAAATTGGAGAATTATTGATTTATAACAGGCTCACTCATTCCGTTTCCATACATCAAATCATGAATACATATCCCACAGAGGTTTTTCGAGATCTTGGATTTAAGCATATACCCTCTGAAAGATCCATATACAGAGCTCTTGAAAAGGTTGGAAGATTGTTTCCAGTCTTATTAGAGCGATATCAGTTATTTTTGAAGAAGTATGATCTGGCAGATGACAAGCAATTTATTGATTTTTCATCTTCATATTTTGAAGGCACACAATCGGAATTGGGAGCATATGGCTATTCAAACTTGAGTTTCCCAAAAAATTAGCATAAAATCTTGATAAAATGATGTGTTATAAATATTTTATAATCATTTTGCCCTATTTTTGGTTAGTATTCATAATACTCTATCTGGATATTTTATATTCAGATCATTCAATATTTCTTTGCATTCTTCTGATTCATTCCTGATCGTTATTATTTTATCCCCTATTTTTACAGGTATTGCCTCCATCCTCGATAAAATATCCATTACTCTTGATATGCTCTT
>JBMFWH010000080.1:0-4500 GCA_049965455.1 Thermoplasmata archaeon
TACTGGCCAAGCATTTGATCCGCACGTTAAGAGACATCGATTTAGAGAGGAATGGTGGTCTTAACCGATGACCAATGAATTATTTTCTTATAATAATTGTTTATGCATTTATCGTAGGCCTATTCTTAAATGATGGTATTAAGATTTTGCTTAAAAAAGTAGGGGTGGCAAGATAACTTAAATAAAAATTAGCATCGTAAAAAATAAACGTAAAAATATCCTTTTAGAATGTTTATTCCTGTAATTGTAAATCTTTAAAAAAAGAAAAAAAATTAAATGTGATACTTTATTTTTTTACGACAATCACGGGAATATTAACTTTGGATATGACTTTAAGTGTTACACTTCCAATGAAAAAATCCTCTATATATGAATAGCCTCTGTGTCCTATAATTATCGCATCAAATTTTCCTTTGTTTGCTAGATCTATGATCACTCTTGCTGGATCTCCATCTGTTATTGCGTATTCTACTTTATACTTCTTATTAAGATTTAACTCTTTTATAAGTTCAGTCATTTTCTTCTCTGCCACGGATTTTGCGAACGAGACAGATTCTGGATCTACATATTCTTCCAGCTCTTTGATGCTCAATGATACGACGTATAGGAAATTTATTGTTTCCATATCTGAAAATAATGCAATTCCTTTCTTTACGAAATCTGCAGTGTCCTTTGAGAAATCTACAGGAATCAAAACACTTTTCATTTTATTCACCTCCTCCTTGTACTGCTTTCGATTCTTCCATCTCTTCTTTAAATGTTACGTCTCTTGTCTTGATGCCGTAGAAATGCGCTATTCTGGGTCTTAATTTTATGTAAGTAACCAAGAATACAATCTGAAATACCGGAAACACGGATGGTGCAATGACAACCAGCGGTGAAAATGCCAGAGCTGCAATGGCTATTGCCGTAGCCTCATTTTTGCCAATGCTCGGGAACGTGGCAGCCATAGCATCCCAGAAATCAAATTTGGCAGCACGTAGGGCAAAGGTCATAAACAGAAGCGATATAGTTCCAAATATCATTGCAATGTAAAAGATTCCCACAATCGAACTCAAATGTACATCCATTAGTTTAGCATTGGAAAAGAATATGACAAACACGATCAAGAACATCCCGATCATTGTCACTGATGGAAATATTGGAGAATAATGCTTGAACTTTGCTGGACCCAACTTTTTTATCAAAGCACTATGCGTGATCAGCCCGACAATCATTGGAATTATTATGATTTCTATGATAGTAGTGATCAGTAGCATCATAGGCACACTTACGTGATAAGCAGCTCCGTACCAATCTGCTAAGATTGGAATTATAGGTATTGCTAAAATGAAGGTTATTGCAACCATCGCTGTCGCAGCTTCTATGTTTCCTCGCATTAGGCCAACATATCCTATGGACATGGAAGAACATGGTACTAGCCAAGCCAGGAATACACCCAGCCTCAATAACGGATTGGTCAAGAATATGTCTCCTAAAATTATGGCCCATAAAGGACCCCAGACAAAGTTCATCAAAAGTACTACAATTAGCATTTTCCAGGATTTAAACCCTTTTGCAAGCCCGTTAAAGTTGAGCATTACCATCATCGGAAAAATCATGATGATTATTGCAGCCATCTCTAACATGCTCAGAAATGCCTTGTGCGATGGTACCCAAGAACCTGCCTGTAATCCTGCAAATAGCCCTATAACTATGGCTATGACCACATATACTGCTAGAAATTTGTCTAGATGATCTCTTAATTTTACTAACTTTGAATCATTTGTCATAAACGGTGAATATTGCTTTGTTAATTTAAAAATTATTTACAAAAAATTGTGTTTTAAACGTTAAATAATCAAAAAATTGCTAAACATTATAGCGGTTCTTCTAATACAATGTTCAGCTCAGTATTGTAAATCTCAAACTTTGTAAAGTTTCTTCTTATATAATTCCTGATATCATTGCATCTCTTTCCAATTATTGTGACAATGAATCTTTTATCTCCCGTAATAATAGTTATGTTCTTGATTTCCTCTTGAGTTTTCATAAACTGGATTGCTTCTTCAATATGATTTGATGGAATATTACAAAGTAGTATCCCTTTACAATCATATCTCATTAAGCTATAATCCAGTATCCCTTTACATTTTTTAATCACGCCACGATTTTTCAGTAACGTAATCCTGTCTCTAACAGTCCATAAGTTCTTGTTTAGTTTGTCTGCTATGTCTTGATATGTTAAAGTGCAATCTTCCTCTAAATATTTTAAAATATCAAGATCTAAACCGTCCAACACGCTTACTTTGACATTTTTTCTCATTTACGTCACCTAACAACTCTTTTTCCATCATGAAGAATAAAGTATTTTAAAATATGTTTTTTATAAATCTGTCAATAATCATTTTAAAATTTTTTATAATTATTGACATAGTAGATCAAGATATACATAGATTTATTATATTGAATACTTTGCAAGCCATATTTCACTTTAAGATAGTTTTGATAATAATCTAAGAACCTTTGACAAGGCCTTTTCTATCCTATAATTTTAAATAAATGACAAGAATTAAAGTGCTATGTATCCAATTTTCTGAAATAAAACCATTTGCTTGAATATTATCTGGAGATATTCTTTTATAGTATCATCCATTTAAAGGTGTTAATGATAGATCCCGCGATATTTCTTGCGGCTATGGGTATCACACTTCTTGAAATTTCTGAAGCTGCAGCAGTAGCTTTAGCCCTTTATGCTGAAGGTGGGTCAAGGGCGTTCTTATATGTGGGATTGGGCATAGCAATGGTATTGATAATCACTTTTATTATTGGCAATGAGATTGCTTTGCTTCCCATATTACTTATTAGGCTCGTGGCCGGGTTCTTACTACTTTATTTTGGATTGAGACTTGCTAGAAGCTCTAGAAGAGCTGTGTTAAGATCTAGAAGTACTGGAAATTACACCGAGGAAAAGATAGAGAAAGGTCTATTTTATACTGGTTTTTCGGTGGGGGCAGTAGAAGCATTTGAAGCAGCTATCGTTCTTGTAGCGCTTATCCCTATGAGCTATAATTCTACGCTTTTTGGACTGTCTGCTGGTCTTATTATCGTTGTAATTGGCACTGCTGTACTTAGAAACAAAGTAAGAAAGATCAAACAGGCTAATATGAAAGTTGCAGTATCGGCTTTGCTCCTTTCTTTTTCAACGTTCTGGTTTTCTGAAGCATTCATGAATATATCTGATCTTTTACTAATTCCTTTATTTGCAATATTTTTTGTTGCGGTATATCTATTTGCGCATAGAAAATAATATTTCCAATATCAGCTATCCCAAATAAGCTCTAAGAGTATTGGAGCATGGTCAGAACCCTTAACGCCCTCTAAAATAGAAGAATTCTTGACATGTTTTAATAACTCTATCGTGATGATCATGTAGTCTATTCTCCAGCCAATGTTTTTTGCACGGGCATTAAATCGATAAGACCACCAAGAATAATGACCCCCATCCTTGTTAAATATTCTAAATGTGTCTATGTACCCTTTATCTAAAAATTCGGACATCCAGGCTCTCTCTTCTTTTGTAAAACCAGCATTATGTTCGTTTTCTTTAGGCCTAGCTATGTCTAATTCTGTATGAGCTACATTAAAATCGCCTGCAATGACCAATGGTTTATTCTTACGAAGATTTTCAGTATATCCTAAAAATATTTTATTAAATTCAAGTTTATATTCTAATCTTTTTAAATCAGGTTGAGAATTAGGAAAATAAGAATTAATATAATAAAAGTAATCAAACTCCAAGGTTTGAACTCTTCCTTCACAATCAAATTTTTCATTGCCTATTCCATTCTTTATCGCAAGAGGCTTAATTCTAGATAAAACTAATGTCCCACTGTATCCTTTTTTTACAGCAGAATTTAAATATACATTATATCCTAAATTGTAAATTTCAAGAGGTAAATCTGCTATATCTACTTTAATCTCTTGAAATGAAATAATATCTGCATTTATATTCTTTATAAATTCAAAAAGTCCATTTTTAATAGCAGCTCTCAACCCATTTAAATTCCAAGAGACCAATTTTAAATTCATAATATTTTAATCGCTTTTTAATAAATAACCTTTTCTATCTCAAATTTAGTTAGATCTAGATATTTGCTTATTCATTATTTCTCAATATACTTCTTAAAAATGTTGTCATTTATTATATTTTTATCAAGCCTAGAAGCATATGAAATAAAATTCTGATAGGCCTTAATATCTTTATTTTTATAGGCGATTATAGCTCTTAATAGCCAGTATTTTGGCTCTTTTGGATTTTTAGTAATCATTTCCAAGCTTTTCTGGTTTGCTTTGACAAGATCCCCTGAGTCTATACTATTTATTATCTCATCAATGGGGTTTTGATTTGAGGCGGGTTTAGTCTCAACAGGTTTAGTCTCAATGGGTTTAGTCTCAATGGGTTTAGTCTCAACAGGTTTAGTCTCAACAGGTTTAGTCTCAACAGGTTTAGTCTCAACG
>JBMFWH010000081.1:0-4417 GCA_049965455.1 Thermoplasmata archaeon
AAGAAGGTCCGCCATTACTACAAAATTTCAGTAAAAATACGTAGCGCTAGATAAATAACGGATAGATTACTTCATAATCGTGACCAGTTACAATAATAGTAAAAATTTAATACTATCTATGTAATTAACATTTTGAGAGGTGAAAAGGGTATGGATAGTCCGAACATACCACCAATGCCGGCAGAACAAAACATGCCACCATCAGCTCCACAAAGACCAAAACTAAAAAGATCTATTCTATTCACTATAATAGCAGTTATAGTGGTCGTAGTTGTCGTTGTGGCTGTAGCAATAATAATCTTACCATCATCATCAGGCCCGCATTTTGGATTTGTACCCATCAACAAAGCTGAAAATATAACCGGTACAACACTGACACAATCAACAACATCATATTCTGGCAATGCAACTTATGCTGTAACTAAAGGAGAAGTGATTTATTATAATAGCAGTTCTGGCGGTCGAATAATGATCGTAATTGCACAGTTTTCAAATGCTTCTGTGGCTTCTAATTTTTATAAGACTGAGATATCTACTGCTACTTTAACTACAGTATGGACAAATAGTACATTTAATGGATTTAACTATGCTTACATATCTGAATCTTTCAGCGGTTATTATATGGGTCTATCTGTGGGGCATAGTGGGCAATATTTCTTTATGATCTATGACATAAACCTACCGATCACAAACTTCAATGCGCTTATACAGGATCAGATCTCTGCAATGACATAAATTCCCATCCTTTTTTATCTTTTTTATCATCTATTTTAAATATGAATCTTAAAAGATGATTTTAGGTAATATAGTAATGTCAATAAATTAACTAACTTAATTGAATAATCAATTCGTATAATTATATATTTTTATAAAAATTATTTCTGATCTTAAACCTATTCCTATTTCTCTAAACAAATAAAAAGGTTTATTATCCAAATTTTACTATGCAAATTGAAATGTTTGGAGCATTGTGCGTGAAATGCAAGGGTAGCCGTAATCTGTGCGGATTGAATTATTGTCCATTGTTAGATCAGGTTTCAGGATTGTTGCCGAAGCTGGAATTGAACAAAACCGAGTTTTTTGGGCAAGCTCCACCGTCTGTGTTTATAGGCAGGCACAACTATCCTAACGTATTTGTGGGGCCGATGGTATCAGAAGCAAATCGTGAAATTGGCAATCCGGAAGAGTGGTATGGCAGAGAGATGCTGGATATTGCAATGAAAGCATCATCATTGGTAAGGCCTTCTAAAATTATGAATGTGCACAATGTTTCAGGGCAGAGCATTGAAGCGTCTCAGGAGATTGCAATGAGCTCCAAGCCTATCGATGCGGAGATCATTCTTGAAAAGCCATATTATTCAGCAAAAAGCACCGTTGACATGTTTGTGCATCCGATGGGCCCGAGCGTTGAAATGAAAAGCATCAGGTTAGTTGAGAACCCGCCAGTGCCGAGAAAAGTAGACTATCTGGTATCTGACACGGATCTTAAAGCTAGCAAGGCTGTAATCTATTTATATAATGGCAATATTCCATTTTCGCAGATCCAGCGAATATTGTCTGTTGGGCTGTTAGGAGTAAAAAATGAGCGGAAGATGGTTCCGACAAGATGGTCCATCACTGCCACGGACGACATAATAGGAAAAGAGCTGATTAAAGAAGTAAAACACTTCTCGCTGTTGGAAGAGTATCGTGTTTTTTACAATAATTATGTGGGCAATACATTTTATATTTTATTGATTCCCAGGATCTGGAGCTTTGAGATGATAGAATTGTGGCAGAGAGGCTCTTTTTATGCGAGCGAGAATGTAGGCGATGGGGATTTTGAAGACTATAATGGCAGAAAAAGCTATGCTTCGAATGTAGAGGGTGCATACTATTCTGCAAGGCTTGCAGTATTAGAGTATCTGAAAAAGATTCAAAGACAGGCTTCTGTTCTGGTGTACAGGGAGATAAGCCCAGAATATTCCATACCTTTAGGCGTATGGGTAATAAGAGAATCTGTAAGAGATGCGATGAATCTTGAGCATAGAACCTTTGAGAGCCTGGGCGAGGCAATGAGTTATGTAAATAACAGGATAACAGGCAAGAACCTGTTCAAAAAAAGCAATCTTATAACCAGAATCAAGACACAGAGAACCCTGGATGACCGATACCCCTGAAAACTTCAGAAAATTAAATATTTCTTAAGAGATGCAGATCCACATATCCTCGGGAATGCTGATTCTGGGGTTCAGCTCTGACACATAATTATCCGCCATGTTGAAATGCACTGACACATAGAAGTTTACCAATCCAAATCCCGGATAAAATTTTTTTTCTATCTGAGCACCTTTTGATAGCACTATTGCACCTGCAGAATTGCCGATTAATATGCCTCTGAAATTGCGGAGCCTGTTATCTAGCGACCTTATTTTTAGTTGCTTATACAAGATTTCAGGATCTCCACCTGGAAGGTAAATCACGTCTACCATGGAGAATTTTCGTGTTAGTTCCGGGTCACTGTCATCATGTTCGAGAAACAGTACCTCCTGAAACCCGCTATCTGAAAAATAACTTTTGTAAATAGCCCTGTAATCCAGTTCTTTCTGTTTAGATTCCGAGGTCCATGGAACAACTAGGATTTTCTTTGTGGTTGATCTCAGGCATACAGATTTCATTAACTGCTCATTTGTCCTTTTCCTGACATCTTCGCCACCCTGCAAAACAATAATTTGAGACACCATAATTTTATGTATCTCATGATTATTTATAATAGTTTTCAAAGATGTTGCAAGGTTTCAATCTTTTTATAACCCTGGGAATTCCAGCAAAGATCAGTTGTGATGATCTTTTTAAACAGATCTGTTCAACGTCATAAATAATAATGAAATCTGGATAGATCACATAAAAATATTGAGAAATCGTAGAAACCATTTCAAAAAAGAGAAGGAGCTTAGACATTATGGGAATTGTGGCTAGACCCAGGGTTCAGTGATTTGTTTAACATAAGTTACAAAAATAATAACAAGGGTTGATTTTCCTATAGTACTCATTTCATAGAATGATAAGAATCAAGCGGTATCCAACGCATTAGCGATAAGGGCAATAAGCGGATCTTGTGCGAACCCTGTAAATCAAGACCTGGATTGTGCGAGCTCTTCCGGACTGTACGATATAGCGTCTCTGAGTAGAGAAGAATAGTGATACAGACCAAAAGTTGTCAGCACGACAACGAACGCAGTGGTGTAAAACGGTATCGAGAACCCGTAAGTCTGGCCCAGGTATCCTGCAAGAATAGGGGCTATCGCTCACCGGCCCATCTTAGAAAATTGTATGCTGCAGATGACACGGATCTTGAAAATGGTGATACATCCATTGCAAGTGACGTGAAAGAAGCATTAGATATACCGCACAATATGCCAGACAACACAATAGTCTCCAATCTATACTGTGGATAAAGCCCCATAGCAAGGAACAGCAAGGCGAACAATGCCAGGGTGATCACCAGCAGCTTAAGTCTATCAAATATTTTGATTAGTCTTGGCACGAGAAGCACTGAAGAAAATGCAACAAGTATCCCCCACAGAAAATAGGCAAAACCGAGTTGAAGTGTTGTCAGGTGAGAGAGCGTTAAAGGGGTAAAGGCAAGGATAGTAAAAAATCCAAAATTGTAGCCAAGAGCGACTAACGCGTTAATTCTGACCGGTTTATTGCGCAATGCTTCAATGATCTCCAACGGGGTTCTCTTTTTCTCCCGGTTTGAAGGTTTCTGAACAAAAGTATATGTCAATAAGAATCCTATTGCCATGAGCATTGAAGTACCTAAAAATGGATATCGCCAGGAAAATGACCCGAGCATGCCTCCAAGCAGTGGTCCAGATGCTATACCCAATCCCAACGCAGCCTCGTAGATAAACATGGATCTAGAAATCCGGCCTGCAGACAATCCAACAATGATGGAAAGAGCAGTGGAAGTAAAAAATGCATTACCCATTCCCCACACACCCCTGAACACTGCAAATATGGATATGTTTGGAGACAGTCCAGAAAGACAAGCAAAAATTATCACTATTGCCAATCCTACCAATAGCGTTCTTTTGCCCCCATATCTTGTCGAAAAATACCCGGATATAAACATTGAAAGTGACATTACTGCAATATAGCTTGTGAAAAGCCACTCAACCTGAAATAGGTCTGCGCCCATCTGCCTTCCTATTAATGGAAGCAGTGGATCAACGACGCCTACTCTCATGAATGCCCATGAATGCAATAAAGGTAGCAAAGGCAATTGCCATAACGCCACCGATTTTACCGATCACTTTCATAAGCCTGGGTAATTTTTACTAAACATATAAGAATATCGATATATTTGCGTTTAGTTCAGCACTTTCAAGATCGTATATTAGGATTATGCGCCATTAACAAAGATTCTTTTTTA
>JBMFWH010000082.1:0-4173 GCA_049965455.1 Thermoplasmata archaeon
TGATCTTGACCATATAAATTTAGACAGTTTTTTACCTTTTTTATGAGACACTTATGTTCACCTTCCTATTTATTTTTCCTTCATATTTTTTCCTGTACTCTTTATCTTCGATCAATCTTTTTTTAATTTTATAGGCAATAAGTAGAATATAGAAGATTTGTTCTGCGATGTAAATAATTTTAAAATAGTGTTTCTGCTTAATAAGATGTATATTAAAAAACAGAAAATATAAAATTATTACCCCAGATTCAATATAATACCAAATGAGAATTATTATGCTTAATTTTGTTATGATTTTGCTTGATAAA
Source organism: Thermoplasmata archaeon (assembly GCA_049965455.1). Lineage (GTDB taxonomy): Archaea > Thermoplasmatota > Thermoplasmata > Thermoplasmatales > ARK-15 > JAVRLB01. The sequence continues at coordinate 309 of JBMFWH010000082.1, forward strand.
TGGCTCATTTGTTATGGGATCACATGTTGAATTGCAAAGTCGGGGATGTTCAAAAACCAGTATATCCAGAAACTTTTAAATATTGAACTATGATAAAGTTAACTATGGTTTGGCCAAAAAACTATAAGTTTACCATTTCGTTTAGTTTTGATGTAGATGTTGATTCTTTTTGGAGACAGAAATTAATATCTGCTGGTAGCGATCCAAATGATCCAGTTGTGATATCTATGGGGCAATATGGGGCAAATGTAGGAGTATTTCGTATTTTAAAACTTTTAGAAAAATATAAGATTAAAGCAACATTTTTCGTGCCGGGAGAAATTGCAGAGAGGTATACGTCATTAATTTTGGCTATAAAAATGCAGGGGCACGAAATAGCGCATCATGGATATGAGCATTTAGATCAGTATTCACTTAGCCCAGAAAGACAGATTGAAGAGATTATAAAAGGAAAGAAAGCTCTTGAACAAAAAATAAGTGTAACTCCTTTGGGATATAGATCTCCTGGCGGGTTAGGAATAAATACTCTTGAAGCTCTATTAAACAATGGTATAATCTATGACAGCAGCATGATGGGAGATGATATGCCATATATTTATCAAATTAAAAACAGAGAGATCGTTGAAATACCATGGAAATATGTTTATGACGATTTTGTGTTTTATGGCTTTAACTTTTTTCCATCATTAGATTATAGAAAAGCTTCTCCAGTTAATCCTAGAACTGTAACTGAAATATGGAAAGATGAATTTGACATTCTCTATGAAGAAGGGTTGTTTATGACTATTATTGGGCATCCACATCTGATTGGTCAACCGTCAAGGATTAAAGCACTTGAAAATTTTATTAAGTATATCCTTACCCGAGATAGTGTTGGAATAGTTACATACAAGGAAATAGCAGAGTATGTTAAAAACAATGAAAAAAATTTCAAAAAAGTATAAAATAAAAAAATAAGATAAAAAGTATTTAGCTCTTTGTAAGATAAATGTATATTAAGTCTTGGTCTGGTGTACTACCTCCAAATATTGGATTTTCCTCATACTGAAATCCGTGCATATATGATTCAGAGAACCACATATTATTTGATTGATAGGTATAAACAAGCAATGTCAGATTTACTGCAATTACCTCAGCTTCATCAAAATAATGAAGAATCTGTGTTGCATTGACTGATGTTTCAGCGTTGTTAAAAAGGGTTTGTATTTCTTGAAATTCGTTTGCTTCCTGTATATATCCAGCACTAACGAAATTAGTATAATTCATTCCATCACCTGAAGGATAAAATCCTTCTTGCCAATACATTCCCCCTAAATAGTCAGAAGGATATGGATAATCCGGGGTCCAGCTTCCAGGTAATGTATATATTGGCATTGGATTTTCATTCGCAGCAATATATCCCAAGATTGTTCCGTGTGGTAGATATAGTGGGCTCACAGAGATGTGTGGATCTATACTTGATAACGCTGCAGCCCACATTCCTGCTGCTGCAAAATTAAGAGTATCCCCACCCATAACAACAATAGGTATATTGATTGAAGTGTTGTACAGTCCTGATTCTTCCATATACTGTTTGGCTAATGTTAGGTTGTATACCGGTATTGCTGCTCCTGCCTGTTGAAGTTGTGTCTGGTTTATATACCCTGGCATACCCAGAGGAATTATACCAGTATAATGAAAACCAAAATCTGCATCATATTTATTATTTCCTAATAGGTCATTAACATAGTCAGTATAGTTTAGTGAATATGCAAATGCTTTTCTTACATCCAGATTTGTAAAATAATATTGAGGTATGTGGTAGTTAGGCCCCAAAGTTGATAATAACGTAGTGTTAATATCGTAGTTAAAGTTAAAGAAGTTCAAGGTAATAGTAGGATATGGTGTAATGGTTATTTTACCTTCTTCTTGTAATTTTACCATTATCGGATAATCATAGTTAGGTAACCCTTCTACTATATCCGTCTGCCCACTTTCTGCTATCAACAGCGCAGTAGAAGGATCTTTCTCCCATTGTATGTATATAGTATCATTAGCAGTATGGTTATAACCAGGTACACCTGGAATTGGAGTATAGTAAGGATTTGGTGATAAAGTAATGGATTGCCCGATTAAGTAACTTTTGATCATGTATGGCCCAGATCCCATAGCATTGTATCTTACATAGTTATTATAGTCTACTTCATTTCCCTGATTCATATATGCTACAAAACCAGTGGGTGTAAATGTAATACCCGCTCCATATAATACAAGCCAATTATAATCTATTACAGAAGATCCTTCTGGATCTGCGATATAATCAAAGAATGCAGGATCTGGTTTTAATAAGTGAAATGTAACCGTTTGTGTTATGTTATCTACGGTAATGGCACTTGTGATATTTTGATAGGAAGTTGCATTAGGAGCATATCCTCCACCCGGCAATAAATCCTGTGCCAAGATCCAGCCTGAAGTTCCGGGACTACCGGCTAGGAACAAAAGTGTCCTGATAAAGCTAGTATATACATCCCATGCTGTTACCGGATCTCCATTTCCGAATTTCAAGCCACTTCTGACATGGAAAGTGTAATTTAGGTAGTTTGATGAGATCCCTCCATTCGCTACGGTTGGAATCTCACTTGCTATCTGTGGAAACATTTGTGATTGATTTGTCGAAGAACCGTTGTATGCTAATAATGTTTCATATACATTAACTATAATTTCTTGGCCAACTGATTCGTAGTCAATTGCCGGATCAAAAGTATATGGTGCTCCTGGTACCAATTCTGTAACTGTAATTTCATTAGAGGGTGTTATAGTGCTTGTTTGTAATTTTGCAGTTGAATTCACAACTATTGTGCACATATAGGTAGTGTTCTGGTACTGTCCACTAGAAAGTATTGAGGATAGATCGGATAAAGGATAATATGTGTAGTTTATGTCATTAGATGTATATGTTGTAGTCACATAGTTCGTAGCATTAAAAGTAATAACACCAATAGTAACTGCATATATTCCTGGGGTACTGTATAAATGTGATATGTTTTCAGGCATATAGCTTCCTGATGATGTGTTTAATATTGCATAGTCCATATGTGATGTTCCATCTCCAAAACTCCATATATAATATCCAACAGACCAGTTTGTGGCTGTTGGCGGCTGCAATGTTGAAGCGGTAAAGGTTATTGTGTTACCAGGTGCTATGATCTGAGAATTCGTGATAATAGTAGGTACCGTAATCTCAGATGCAACAGTAGGATTAACAGATGCAGGTGTTACTGATATTTCATCTATACTTTGCATATTATTCAGTGTTTTGCCATTAACTATTGCTGTGGCAGTAACAAGATACTTACCGGCAGAACTATATGAATGTGTCACTGTATACTCATTACCAGACAGGTGTGTCGCAGTTCCTGTATTTCCATCTCCAAAGTTGAACACTACGCTAGAGGGGGTTCCTCCAGAGATAAATGCTGCAAAAGTGAGGCTTTGTTCTACCGTAGCGGTTGTAGCGCTGATAGAAACGGTCATGGAAGCTGAAGAAGAACTAGGCATAACTTCTAGAACAGCAACAACCAATATGATTACCACTATTACGGCAATCACTGCATATATAGCTTTTTTATTCATATTTCTTCACTTCTCCATTTTTTAATTTATTCTTCATAATTTTTATATGCTATGTTATCTCTCAGCATACAATATGGATACTTTGGTATATATACTTTTAGATACAGTTTTTGCTAAGAATTTGAGATATATATTGATCTGATAACAAATGAGCCATCTATCAAGCAAAATCATAACAAAAATATAATGGAAGAAGGTCCGCCATTACTACAAAATTTCAGTAAAAATACGTAGCGCTAGATAAATAACGGAT
>JBMFWH010000083.1:0-4120 GCA_049965455.1 Thermoplasmata archaeon
AAGGATAGTAAATGCAATTGCCACCCCCTATAAATCAACTATGGTGAGAAAAAATGTATAAAATCGCAAAACTATAGATATTATATTAAAGGCACTTTCTATTATATCGCCACTTCATAATCGTGGCCAGTTAATCAAAAACAATATCTTTTTATATTGGCATATGTATTAATGAACCAATTCGCATATCTTATATAAAAAATGGTGGCTAATATGGACAGCAAGAGTAATATGGACTTCCCTAATGAAATAGAAGAGTTTATTAACAGTGAGAACGGCGTATCCTTGATATTAAAAGGACCTCCTGGAAGCGGCAAAACGACTCTCGCGCTTCAGATATTAGAACATTTTCAGGAAAAAAACAAGATCATATATTTATCTACGAGGGTCGGAGATGTAAGTCTTCATAAACAGTTCCCGTGGCTAAAAGAGATGGAAAAAAATTTGAAACTGTTGATAACTTCAAAGTTATTTATTGAGCAGACATTTCAGGAAATACTGGAAGAAGAAAATCCTGTAAACGTTTACGGGAGAAAGTTGCTGGAAGAGATGACGGGTGAGCCGCCAAAGAAGATTTACAGGATCATGTTCAAAAGATATCTGAAAGAGTCTGAAGCAGCAGAAGTAAAAAGAGTATATGACAGTATAGAATCAAACTTGCCGAACAAGAGCGTGATTGTTATTGATTCCATAGAAGGATTCACCTCAATGTTAAACATCTCCATTCCGAATTTTGTTTACATGTTCCAGAAAGACCTTGTTGAAGGCGTAAATTCAAACATTGTATTCGTATCAGAGGAAGACGCTAGGGGACCAGAAGACTATATTGTTGACGGTGTAGTAAACCTGGATTATAAGATTGAAGATGGCAAAAGGCTCAGGACCATATATATTAAAAAGCTGAGAAGCCTAGGCATAAAAAAACCAAGCTATTGCTATACTCTAAATAACGGCAGATTCCATTCATTTTCACCGGATTCATACGAAAATTTACGAATTGGGGGCTGGGAGCCTATAAAAAACAAGAAAGGTCTCTATAGCACAGGCATACAAGACTTTGATAATCTTTTAGATGGCGGAATCAAGCCCGGTACTTTTTTTAATATAGAAATAGACCGGGAAATATTACATGAATACTACACGTTTATAACTAACACGCTTGTTTTAAACTATCTATCTCAGGACTTGAAAATTCTTGTAATGCCAGTTCCTGGAACCTCTTTTGAATATTATAGAAACTATTTTAAGAAATGGGTTCCTGCGGAAAAAATAGATAAAAAGATCAAGTTCATAGATTATTCAAGCACTGATTCAAAATATGCATCTGTGATCCCGTTAGGCGGTCTGGATATTAATACGGCACACAAATTGCACGTGAAAGCAGTAAGTGAATTTATGACCCCTAAAGACAGTCCGGGACTGATCCTCTTGAACCATGATGTCCTGGAATACATATATGGCGCGGACCTGGCATTGAAGAATATATTTGAGAACCTTTCAAACTTAAAATCCTCAGAAAAAGTCACAGTTTCACTGACCAAGCCAGGACAGAAAATAAAAGATGAGATCGCAAATATTTCTGATTACCAGTTTAAGATCGTGCTTGTAGAAAACATGATGTACATTTATGGGATAAAACCGAAAACCATATACTATGTAATTACAGTGGACTCACAAAAAGGATTTCCAAACATTCGGTTAGTTCCCGTTGTCTAAGGTAGATTATTTATGATAAAAATTATAGGAATTGCAGGAAGCATAAGGATTGGCTCATATAATAAGGCTTTGCTAATAAATGCCCAGAAACTGATGCCTCCAGAGTCTGAGCTTGAGATATTTGATCTGAAGGATATTCCGTTGTTTAACCAGGACCTAGAACATGACCTTCCGCCCAGCGTCAAAGCGCTCAAGCACGCCGTGAAGAGTGCTGACGGAGTGCTCATAAGCACTCCCGAATACAATTACTCTTTTTCAGGAGTGTTGAAAAACGCCCTGGACTGGATCACTAGGCCTTCAGAAGACAATTCCATAAGCGGCAAGATTGTGGCGATAATGAGTGTGTCAGTGGGCAGGTTCGGAGGCATTAGAGCACAGTATCATCTGAGGCAGGTACTTACTGGATTAAATACCTATACACTCACAAACCCTGAGATATTCGTTACTTTTGCAGATAAAAAATTTGATGAGCAACGCAACTTGACAGATGCTCAGGCAGTAGAGCTTTTAAAATCTCTACTGAATAATATGGTCATGGCAGCCAGGACCCGTTCTATTTCTCTGATAACGCCTACCAGTTGAATGCTGTTTTTACAGCTCCAGCTTTCTTCACATTTTTTTAATGATGATAAAATAAACGCACATATTTCTTAAAACTGCTTGTGTTTTACCTGCCCCTTCATTGAAGAGAATATGACGCCCACAATAGTAACTATTAGCAGTACCATTATTGTAACTTTATAGGCGGATAAGTTTGAGTTTGCTAATGTTAAAGCTTTATTTCTGGCTAAGTCGTAATCGTAAAAGAGCGTGGCTATGCTGATCCCAAATATCAGCCCAATGCTTCGCATCATGTTTAAAAGCCCACCTACAAGACTCAACTTTCCAGCCGATGCGACCGACATCACAGTTGTGTTGTTAGGGGGCGTAAACATGCCCATTCCCACGCCCACCATCACGAATGATAACAGTATGTAAAACAATGATACTTGCAGGTTTACAAAGAGCAGAAGCAAGAACCCTATAGACATCAGTGTCATTCCAAGCACCGAAAACTTTACGTACCCATGCCTGTCTGCCAGATGCCCACTGATAGGAGCCATGATGGACATTGATGCGGGTATTGCTATAAGCATAACACCTGCTAAAAACCCGTTTAATCCAAGTGAAAACTCTAAAAAGAATGGAGAAATGAACATCAACCCGTTAAGGCTCAGATAGGATATCAGTCCTGAAAAATTACCAGCGGTAAAAACTCTGCTTTTAAACAGGCTAATGTCTATCAATGGAAAAGCGTTCTTCAATTCTACCCGGATAAATAATAGTAAAAGAACCAGGGATACGATTCCGATAAATATAGTACCGTACAACCCAAAAATATCCATACCTTCTGTAAAATCAATTAAAAATAGCCCTAAAAAGCCAGTAAATAAAGAGATACCAAGATAATCTATCCGCTCTTTTTTTTCAGATATGACGTTTCTGGGCAGCACAAAATATGCAAGCACAGTTCCTATCAATCCTACTGGCACGTTTATGTAGAATGCGTATCTCCAGCTCATGTAGGTAACCAGAAATCCGCCAAAACTCGGACCTACGGCCATTCCTATAGCCTGAATAGCACCCTGGATCCCTATCGCTTTGCCTCTTTCCTCGCTCGGGAAATTGGCAGTAATAATCGCAATGCTGTTCGATTGCAACATTGTAGCTCCAATGCTCTGAACAATTCTCCACAAAACAAACCAGATCATGTTAAAAGAGAGCCCGACCATTGCCGAGCCTATTATAAAGATCGTAAAACCCATATTGTACATGGTTTTTCTGCCAATAATATCCGAGATCTTTCCAAACACCGGCAGCAATATAGTAAGTGTAAGCAAATATGATAAAGAACCCCATTCAACTATTGATAAAGGTGAAAAAAACACTTTTTCCAGGACGGGATTGATAATGTTCATCAAGTTAGCGTCAAGTGCCGACATAAAAGCACCGAACAACACTGTAGTAAGAATATACCATCTATAATTAGTCTTGTCCGTAAAATAATTCAATGGTACATTTCTGCCGTGTTTCATTTTAGAGATAAATCAATACATGAATAAATAAATTTCCAATTTTTGTAACTGGTCACGATTATGAAGTAGCGATCTAAAAGGAAGTGCCTTTAATAGATATATTATCTATCCTTTAAATACGGTAAAAATTACGCATCATACTCGTTTTTATAAAAACTTAACTTCAGAATTGTGGCATATTAGCAATTTTTGGCATTGCCTGAATAGATCATGTCAACTCTTCGTTGATAATTGCTTATTATTTCATTTTGCCGAAGGCATAGCTTTTATCTGGATCATTTAATCTGAATATTTTTTGAAATATGTGTAGTATGATAACTGATACTATT
>JBMFWH010000084.1:0-4012 GCA_049965455.1 Thermoplasmata archaeon
GCGGGTTGATAATATAGCATATAAGGAAGAGTATCCATGGAACAACAACAATTGAGATGGCAAATATTCCAGTTAGGTTTCCAATCCTTTTGAAAAAGTTAACCATGTAGAATTTTTACGTGTTTCTAATATTTAATATTTTAGTTCTAAATAATTAAATTTCCGTGACAAGTGGCATCAGTATTCCATGATCTCTTGTGATCACGTGCAAACAATGGTTGAGGAAAAGGCTAAGGAAACCCGTTAAAATATTATTGGCTTTAACAGCTTGCTTATTTAAAGAAAGTTTGGAAATACGATTTACAGGATGAAAAGTGACAGTACCTTTACTGTATAACAGGAGTTATACGTCAGAAAAAATATAAATACAAGCTTTATAATAGGCAATAGCCAAAAGGTGAACAAAAAATGAAAGAAATTTATATTGAAAAAGAAGATGCTGTTTCACCTGTGATTGCCACTATATTAATGGTGGCAATAACAGTAGTGCTGGCAGCAACAGTTTACATACTGGTAAGCCATTATACAAGTGTTGGGGCAACGACCCCATTCTTAGGAAGCCTCGCTGAATAGGGATCAAGTGCAAATAGTGTTACACTGGTTTTAACGTACTCAACCCCAAGCACGCCCCTTAATGCAAATAATTTCCACTTGCTTTTAAGTAATTTACCCAGCGGTCTTACGATAAAGTCTGTTAATATAACTAACCCAAATGGGAGCTGGGGAAACCTTAATTTAAATGGTAATTCGAATAGTAGTTTTGATTCTACAATTGGGAAAGGATCTAATAATCCTAATGGTGAGATTCAAAGTAGCGCTACAATAACAATATCTGCCTCTGATTCATCTGTGTCTTGGACTGGCGTAACTGTTTCAGTTACATATTCTGGTTATTTAGGAACAGCTTCCACAGTCTTATCTTAAGTATATTTTATTATTTTTATATTTTTCTACATCTAAACTATATTTCAATCTTCTGAGCTTTTATACTCTTTAACTCGTGTCTTCATTAGCTTACCTATAATGATCATTTTATATCAAAGTGGCCATGTTGTGAATTTATCTATCCCAGGAAAAATAATTGAACCATTCCTGATTGTTGTTTACCATGGACCTTAACTGGAGATATCCTAATTAAGCCTCGATTCATCAATATACTTAACCCTCCTTATACACCTTAGAACCATACATAATTGCAAGCTATATAATGTTCGTTTCCTTCATTTCAATTGCATTAGCAGTGGTTAGAAGATGGTTATATTCCTTCTTAGATTATTGATTTCTCTATTTTCAATTTTCATTCATAAGTCATTATTTTCAATCCATAGCTATATAAATTCTGTAAAAGAATATCTCCCGATTGTAACGCACAGATTCATTCTGCATTCCCTATACCGAGGAACATAAATTCTGCAATATTCCTGTATTTTCTCAGTTTAACTGGTATCAGCTGCATTAAGAAATCCATATCTTCACTGTTGAATGTTCTCATGATCTTTATGAGAATGATATAAACAGTGAATCCCAGTATTATGAATATGAAAAGCTTTGCCACTGAATATGTGAATGAGCTCTGCAGTGCGAATATCAGGAGGAACATGATTGCAGCTGAAGAATATATCTTCAGTATCTTTATTCCCTCGTATTTCAAAACATCATATTTCTTTGCATAGTTAAGAAGGACAAAGAATGATGTTATGGTGACTGAGGAATAGCCTATAGCTGCACCTATCATCTGCATCCTTGGTATTAAAAGGAATAATATTGTGAAATTTGACAGGAGTGCAATGGAAGATGTTATTATGAATATTCTAGTTTTCCTGACGCTCTGTATTGCAACTGCCAGAATATTACCGGAAACGAATAATGATCCTGTTGTCAGTACAATCATTATAGGGTATGATGCAGGCAAATATTCTCCATTTGAAAGGAAGAGAAGTATATAAGGTGAAAGGGAGGCAACGAGCAGGGCAATAGGCACATATATTGTGCTCATTATCTCTATACCCTTGGATATGCTGTATTTCATTGAATCCCTGTCACCCCTACCGTACATCTCAGAGAGCTTGGGGAGGAGAATTGTGGAGAATGGGCCTATGATAAAGGATATAGCGGATGATATTAGCAGTGCGAAATTGTATATTCCTAAAAGGGAGAGATTTAGGAGATATGAGACTATGAACCTGTCTACGTAAGTTGCACCGTAACCTATGAGCGATGAGAAGAATACTGGTATTGAGTATTTGATTATCTGGGATGAAGGAAATGACTTCTCCCTTCTTTCACCTCTGCTTATTATTCTTAAGAGTATGGTAAGAAATACAAATGCGGAGAATGCATTTCCTGCAGCCCACCCTATTACTATGAGACTGACATTCTTAAAGATATAAAGGAAAATTACAGGAAGAGAATAGGAAATTATCAGACCTATAATATTCCACTTGGCCTGCGATTTGAATTTCTGCAGCCCAATAATCATACTCCCGAAAAAGCCTGAAAGTAATGTAAAGAAAAGGTCTATGCTTATAAGTTCTATGAGCAATATATATTTGAATGTGTGGAAGAATAAGAATGCAAATGCAGGCGAAGCCATGTAGATGAATAAGAGTCCTGCGGATGCTAGGAGTACTGAGATAATGATGAATTTATATATTATATTCTTTATAATCCCATAATCATTCTTTCCCAGAAAATATGAAAGATAATGCTGCATTCCCGTGCCTAAACCTAGTGAAAAGAAAATGTTAAGGAGCGAGACAATTGCTAGGAGAAGCGTTACTGTCCCAACCAGTTCTGAACTGAAGAAATGCATAACATAAATATAGAATATGAAACCTGCGAGGACTAGCGTTATTGAATTCAGATACTGCAAAATTATGCTGCCACCAATCTCCTCCCTAAGCAGAGTTTCTTCCATCTGCTTGAGAAATAATACGTACCTATATTATAATTATCCAGAATTTAGTTTAAAAGACCACATATCTTGCCCATTCTTAGAATGGTCAATTATCAAATCAAAGACTTATATCCCAGTATTAAAATATTTGTTATCAGTTCCTATACCATATACATTACCAAGTTTTTATAAATAATTATAAATACATCATTTTCATGGATACTCGGTGATCATGATAGAAAACTCAGATAATATCAATATCTCCTCCCTCAGAAGATTCAGGGAAATGAAGGAAAGCCTTGATGAGGATGACTACATCACAATTGGTGATAAAAAATATATTAAGAGGTCAGGGTTGAGGAAAATATCATTCGAGAAGTTATAATCAAGATGGACAGATATTACTGTGAACTAAAATAATCTGCACCATAATAAAACAGATCATTTGATTTCCTCCAAAATTTTCCTAACACCCTTCCTTATATCATATTTTGATTCAAACTTCAGTTCCCTCCTAGTTTTGGTCATATCAGCCTGAGTGAACATCTGGTAGCTTTTCAGCGGATTCGGGATGTATTGAGGTTCACCGTCATATCCCATCTCTTCCTTTATTATTAGGAATATTTGGTTAAATTCTGTGGGTGTACCCGTCCCTACATTATAGGCCTCTCCCGATACCCCATGCTCCATTGCAAGGACAGATGCGTTCGCCGTATCCTCAACATATATGAAATCTCTTTTCTGTCTTCCATCTCCGAAAATAACAGGTCTTCTCCCGTTCCTTATATCTTCTATGAATTTCCATATGATGCTTGAATAACTTCCTTTGCTGTTTTCGCCTATACCGTATGTGTTGAAGTATCTGAGGGCTATTGTCTCAAGATCGTAGAAATTGAATGTTTTTGCTGTCATCTCGTTGAAGAACTTGCTGACAGGATAGAAGTTGCTGTATTTTCCAGGAATATCATCCTCCCTTGAAATTTTCATCTGTGAGCCGTAGACCGATGAGGAGGATGCTAGGATGACTCTCTTAATTCCATTCCTTGAACTAGCTGCAAGAACATTATAGGTTCCCAAAACATTTGTCTCAAAACCTTCCCCCAGAAGATCTTCAAA
>JBMFWH010000085.1:0-3709 GCA_049965455.1 Thermoplasmata archaeon
ATATTATCTATCCTTTAGATACCATAAAAATTACGCATAATACTCGCTTTTATGAAAACTTAACTTCAGAATCGTGATCTATTACCTATTTTTCTCCCAAAAATATATACCATAATAACAATGGTTATTCATTTAAGCCAATTCATAGTAAATTGTCTGGTCTTTCAGCATCGATCTTATCACGCTCTCACGTTCTAGATACACCAAGTGCGCTATTGTTTCTCCAACCGCAAAATACTTCTGCGTTTCTGGAAAAGATTTCCAGCCTCCAGCCTTCAAGTTCCATGATATAGACCCCGCAATTTCATACGCTGTTCTCTTTCCTTCTTTTATGACCAGAACTATTTCATCAAGCCTGGTTTTATGATGATCTTTAATTTCATTGATCCTTTTTCTGTGATCAAATCCCAGTTTGCCATGCCCTGGTAAAACCAATTCTATATCCATGTCATATATTTTATCCAGGCTTTCAATATAGCTTTTTAGCGGGTTATCCATGGATGGCCACCATGTAATGTTAGGCGTTATTTCAAAAAGAATGTGATCGCCTGAAAACAGCATTTTTTTGTCTGGCTCGTACAGGCACATATGCCCTGGTGAATGGCCTGGAGTAAGTACTGCCTCTAACCTAAAGTTGCCATAGGTTATAGTGTCTCTATCTTTCAGTGCTTTAAAGCTTATTTCTTTAAATTCATCACTTACCGGATACGTTTTGACAAACATGTTATTTAGGATCTTAAATGCGCCTTTTAACTCGCTTCTTGGAAAGCCATTTTTAGCAAGGTATTTGTTAATTTCTAGCCAGTATGAAGAGCTGCTTGAATATTCCGACACGATCTTATGTTCAACATCACTCAGATACACAATGGATTTGGATGCCAATCTGCTGATTAAACCGATGTGGTCTGAATGCAGGTGCGTTATGAAAAAATCGGTTTTATCCAGTTTTACATCGAGCTCATCCAGAACATTAATCATCGCTTCATAACATTCCTTTAGATTCAGGCCAGTGTCTATAGCCAGTGATCTTTTAGCATCCTTGATCAGATACGAATTCACGTATCTTAGTGGGTTATCCGGTAGCGGGATCTGAATCTTGAATAGATCTGGCTTAATTTCTTCAATATTATTGGCATATTCTTTTTTAAGAACCATCTCTTTTCATAATTCTGACATAATATTTAATCGTTTGTGCATAAAAACCAAAGAGAATTTTAATATACTTGCGTTGATCATTAATGCTTATGGAAAGAGTCCAACTTAAAAAAAATGTTTTGGACAACGTTGCGGTTAACGATATATCCCAGATCAGGGATATACTATTAAAATTGCAGAAAGAAGGAAAAAAAGTGTACAGGTTGGATGCAGGGGATCCCTCTTTTACTGTCTCAGACAACATTATTAACGCCATAAACGAGGCATTGATTACCGGCAAGACTCATTATACCGAGTCTGCAGGCATTCCAGAGCTTAGAGAACAGATTTCACTCAAATTGAGAAAAAAGAACAGGATAAAAAATGCAATTCCAGACAATGTCTTAGTTACAAGCGGTGGCACTAATGCGCTTTATGTTATCTTCAGATCCTTGTTATCGAGGATCGACAAAGTGATAGTTCCCGATCCTATGTGGTCTGATATCGCAGAAATAGTAAAACTTGCCGGCGGAAAGCCTGTAAGCATTTCTATCGATCAATATAAAGACCTGGAAAATTATTCAGCGCTTAAAAATGTACGTGCAATATTCGTAAGCTCTCCCCACAATCCTACTGGCAAGGTGTTCAAGATCGAAGAGCTGAAAAAGATTGCCAGATTTGCGGCTGAAAAAAACAGTTTTATCGTGAGCGACGAGGCATATGAAGACATATTATTCGATAACAACAAACATGTCAGCCCTGCCTCGATCTATCCAGATACAATCTCAATTTTTTCAATGTCAAAAAGTTATGCTATGACAGGATTGAGAATTGGGTATATGTATCTGAACAACGCTCAGCTGATAGAGCGTGCAAGAAAAATGCTAAGATACACGATCAACGGTGTAACATCGATCATACAGTACGGTGCACTTGCAGCTTTAAGTGGTTCACAGGACACTATTGATAAAATGAGAAAAGAGTACCAAAACCGGAGAGATATCCTTTACGATGCAGTAAAAAGCTCTAGATACCTAGATCCTGTATTACCAGATGGCACATTTTATCTCTGGGCGCGCATCAAGAGATATCCAGATAATGTGAAAAATTCCCAAGAATTTTCAAGATATATTCTTGAAAAAAATAAGATAGGCTCTATTCCAGGCTCCGTGTTCGGCAAACATGGAAAGGATCATGTACGATTTTCATTTAGTGCAGATACAGAGCAGATCGTTGAAGCATCAAAACGGATAAAAAGAGACTTATAAGGTTTTGAACCCAGAAAACATCATATAATATTGGTATGTAATCTTATTTTTTATCCTTCAAGATTGAATGGTTGATTAGATGTGTGAGTATGATCCTCATTGCTTCAGAAGAGCCGAGCCCCAACGTGGATGCATGAGCGTCTCTGGCAAATCTTTCTATAACGGTACCGCACATATATCCAAATCCTCCAGATACATGAAGACTGTTTTCCACGCTTTTCATCAATGCTTCAGTTACAAAAAGCTTAGTAGCAGTACTTTCAATGCTTATAGGCTTTTTCATATCCATCAGCATTGCAGTGTTGTAAACAAGAAGCCTTGATGCTTCAAGATCCGTTAACATGTCAGATACATAATTCTGTATATACTGATAACTCAAGATTGGTAACCCGCCACTTTTTCTGTTTTTTGCAAACCTGACCGATTCTTCATAAAGTCTCTGCATCATACCAAGCGATCCTGCAGACAATGTCACTCTTGCTCTTTCAAGCACTGTTGAAAATATCTTAAATCCCATGTTTTCACTGCCAATGATAGATTCTGCGCTGATTGGAGCATTGTCATAATAAAGCGAAGAATTTGCAGTGCCTCTCATGCCAGTCATGTGGATCTTAGGGCCAATTCTAAGATTAGGGGTGTTTTTTTCAACCAGAAATGCAGATATTCCTTTCTCTCTCAGTTCAGGTGCCGTTTTTGCAAAAATAATAAAATAGTCAGCAACTAGGGCATTCGTGATAAAATTTTTAGAGCCAGTCAGGTAATAGGTACCATTAACTTTTTTAGCTGTGCTTCTGATCCCTCCAACATCCGTGCCTCCAATGGGTTCCGTAAATGCAAATGCTGGTATTTTTGTTCCCTCTGCAATTTCTTTAAGTGTTTTCTTCTGGTTTTCATTGCCAAAGAGAATAATCGTATTTTCATACAAACTTTTCAATTCCATCAGTATGGCTGTGTTAGAGTCCACGCGTGCAATTTCTTCAGTAGCAATAATCTCTTTGAGCTTGCTCGAATCAGTGCCTCCATATTCTTCTGGTATGCCTAACGCCAATATTCCTTCGTCTGCCAATGCCTTGTACGATTCAAATGGAAATTCTTCGTTTTCATCCCATCTGCCTGCATTTATCTGGATCGTTTCTTCACAGAATTTTCTGACCTTTATGCGAAACTCTTCGAGCTCTTTAGTAACAAAAGATATCATATTGTCAACTACTCCTCGCTAAAGCTTCGGAGCTTGTTGCTGGGCTCCCAATCCACCCATGAGTGGAGTTTCATTGAACCGCAACGATTGGCTGGCTGACAACAGCCTG
>JBMFWH010000086.1:0-3617 GCA_049965455.1 Thermoplasmata archaeon
GGTTCGACGAGGGGGTTCTGGGTAATGCCAGAACTCTACTCTATCATTGAGGGAAGTCCGTGTATCTCCTCCCTAAAGGTCGGAGTTTTACAGCTTCCCTCAAACTCATAACTTTTCTATAAAAAATAAAGAATTGTTATTTTTAGTTTTTATGGCCTCGATATCAACATTGATTTTTACAATATCCCCGACCATTAATCCGCCAGCCTCAAGGATAAAATTCCATTTTAGATCCCATTCTGTATGGTTTATAGTGCCGCTTACGCTGACTCCGATTCTTTCGTTGCCATAAGGATCTGTAATTTTTCCTTCTGTTTTTGCGCGCAATGTATTGGTTTTGTAATTTCCATGATTGTCAGGTCACCGATAATATCATAGTTTTCATCATCTATCTTTTTGATTGTTTTGCTAATAAACTTGATCTTTGGATATTTTTCAGCGTAGAAAAAATCTTGGGATATAAGAGAGATATCTTGATCATGTTCTTTTGTGGAAATAGATCCTGAATCTATAAAAATCTTAATGTTCCCGCTCTCTATTTAGTCTGGATTTCCGAAAAACTTGCCTTCAAATGATTCAAATCTTCCTTTAACTGTAGAATCATCATGTGTTTTACAAAGACTTCCATGTTCGTGTGCGCGGGGTCAATATTCCATATACTTGTTTTCTGTTCATCTGAATTTAGAACATTAGATCAACATAGACATGGCAATGTCTATAAGTTCAAATAGATAATTGTATTACTCAATAATATGAAATTAGCATATTTTAAGAAAAAGCAATATGCGGTTACTAAAAACAATTTTGTGCCCTTGCCAAAAAGTGTTCCAGTTAACAAACTGCTTGATGAAGAATATGTAAAAGATCTTGAGGCATTGGTTAAAAACAGCAAGGATCTATACGAATCCGTACCCGCGATACTAGATCCACCACTGAAAGTATCAAAACTGCTCGGAGTCGGTGTAAATTATCAGAGCCATGCTAAAGAGCAAGGTGAAAAACCACCAGAAGCACCTATAATCTTTCAAAAAGCAAGCACTGCAGTGATTGGCCATGGAAATCCAGTAATAGCTCCAAAAATAGTAACAATGCTTGACTATGAAGTAGAGCTGGCTGTAATAATAGGTAAAAAAGGCAAATATATCGAGAAAGAAGAGGTATATAACTATATTGCAGGATATACGATATTTAACGATATAAGCGCCAGAGACCATCAGTTTAAGTATAACAATCAGTGGTTCATAGGCAAGAGTTTTGATACCTTTGCACCTATTGGTCCTTGGATCGTAGATAAATTTGAGATCGGTGATCCACAGGACTTGAACTTGGAGACAAAATTAAATGGAACGATCATGCAAAGTTCCAATACAAAAAATATGATATTTAAGATTCCGGAGCTTATCAATTTTATAAGCAATGTGCTAACTTTAGAGTCTGGTGACGTGATTTTTACAGGCACACCTGAGGGCGTAGGATTTACTCGAAAACCACCCGTATATCTAAAGAATGGCGATATATTAGACCTCTCCATTGAAAAGATAGGGACGCTCCATAATACAGTATCTCAGTAAAAAGTAATGTTTGCTTTATATTTGTATTTCAGTTCCATTATAAGAAACTGTGCAAACCTTAACTTTTTCTTTTTTTGCTCTAAGTTTAAATTGTCTTTATATGAAACATTGTCAAAATCAAAGCCAGTAAGCAATATCTTTTTACTTTTAAATTCGTGAGCGAGAAACACGCTTCTATCCCCGTCCGTAAAGCCACCAAAGTTATATATGTTAGAAAGCGGCTCGGCCTGAGTAGTGCCGTATAATACACTAAAATATCTGACCAATTCCAGCTTGCCTATGTTATCTCCATGCGCATGCACCCCCATAATAGCGCCATTCTTACTGGCATAGATTAGATCATTTATCGGGCCATCCAGATCTGTGACCACAATATCTGGAATTATGTCTCTATCAAGCAGCTTATAGATAGCCGAATCAGCGCATATCAATACTTTGCTGTTCATATAGGATCTAGATATGCTCATTGCCTTTGATGCGCCAATAACCACTACCTCCCTGTCTTTAAGTATATCTGCCAAATTATCACGTTTTAAGTAATTGCTTTTTAATATACCGCTCAATGTTTTTGAAGAATTAACATCGTTCTGGGCATCAAACCTAAATTCTTTTAATATCAAATAATAATATTTTTTCCAGTCAGTGTAATTCATTAATTTCTGCCTCTTCACCTTTAAGAGAATGATAGTACCTGAACATACGATGCATTAATCCCGCAAATAGTACCAGCACTATACCTATAACTATGAAGATTATAGCAGGGATTCCGTTCTGCACCGATGCAAATCCCAACTGCACTGTAAAGAAATAGAGAGAACCGTATATTGCTAGCGTAACTCCGACCGCAGTTATTGTAGCGACCCAGAACCCGGTTGGCACTTTATGGTCATGAAACCATGTATCAAAGGTTGCCCCGCCTTCTCTGATCAATACCGCTGCAAAGCTCCACAAAACGAATATCTTCAAGAATATCAGAGCCTTGTAAATAAGCTGCGTTGTTACTGATGTTTGCTGAACTGAATATATAATCCCTTCAATTATTAATAAAATAGCTATGACATTAGCTACAAATGAAAATTTTGCTTCTACAAAATTTTGCCTGATTTTGTGTATCTCATTTTTAATGACTGTTCCTAACTTGAACCCTTTTGCCATCAAATAAACTCCCAGCACCAACGTAATTACAGATAATGCAAAGGTAGCCGGGTCCGGCAATCTTGCAGTTGGATATAGCACAGCGTAGGTAAGTATAAATATTATTGCGGCACTGAATCCAAGAAGTATCAATGCCAGAGGTATCATTATTTTCCTTGATATTTTTTCATCCTGTAGTGCTTTAACTAGAATATAATAAGAAGATTCCAGATTCTTGCTCTGCCTTACTATTATTCTTTTCAGGTGTTTTACCGTTACTCTTGATGTAATAAGTGGCATTATGAATTCGTCTTCAACTCCGTCGCTAACCAGAATAACTCCAGAGGGTTTAAGCTGTGAAAATACAGAATCTAGCTGCGCAGATATGATATTGTCAGATTTTATTCCCACCGATACATCCCCGCATATAGTCACAACCTCTACATCATTACCTTCGTTTTTCAGGGTATCATATGTAGATATTGCCCCAAATATTGCATTCGTGTCAGAATCTTCAGGATCCGCCAAGCCCAGCGCATTAGCAACTTTCAGGTTGATATCGCGGCCAATAAAAGGCCCGTGAAGACCAGTTTTTCTACCTATATCATCGTCACGATCTATGCACAAAACAATATCTAACATTATCAATTTTCTTTAATACCTCTTATTATTTAAATTTTATATAACTTATTTTATGACCTTGCCAAACTTATTTGAAATTTGACTAGAATTCATCGCTCCTAAATCATGGGCTATTTTTAGATTTTTAAAACAAGCTACTCTTCCCTAAAGATCATATATTCGTATAATGTAATATCTTTATATTTCCATAATATATAAGTTATTAAGAATGAAAGCAAAGGAAGTATTGAATCTGCTACAAATATCCAGAAAGACTCTTCATGTTTATGC
>JBMFWH010000087.1:0-3112 GCA_049965455.1 Thermoplasmata archaeon
TAATCATACAATTTATTCGGCATTACAGTATATCTGATCCTGCCGTTTTTTGCATAAACATGAAGAGTCTTTCTGGAAATTTGTAGCAGATTCAATACTTCCTTTGCTTTCATTCTTAATAACTTATACATTATCGGTATATAAAGATATTACATTATACTACTATATCCTCGCATTATCAATTTCTTATTTAGATCTCTGAATTTTTCAGATACGTTCTGGTCAATACTTTTAATTAAAGAGTCGATCGATATTAATTTCGTGGCCTTTGCAAATGCACCGAGCATTACCATATTCACCATCTTCGGGCTTTTTTCCTGATTTGCTAGGTCATATGCGGGAACAATCACCAATTTGCCGGGTATTTCTGGAACATTAGGTACCAGATTTTTCTCTACGATCAAGTATTCTGATTTTTTTGCAAGGGAAACAAACTTATCCATAGTTTTCTGGTATAATACGATCAAAGCCTGCGGCTTTGTTATTACCAAATCATAAATTTCTCGGTCATCAACAATAATGTCTGAATATGTTATGCCTGACCTTACAGCTGCAGTGTATGACCTGGTAGTAATCACATTTTTGTTTTCGTGCATGGCATAAGCGTGAGCCAGTATCGATCCTGCTAAAACCAAGCCTTGCCCTGCCCAGCCCGCAATGCGAATCTGTATCATTTTCTCACCTGCCTTATTATCTTTTCCATCTCTTCTGTAAGTTCAGGCCTTTCTATGTCTACGAACTCTCCGATTTTGAATATTCCCTCTCCGTCAGGACTGGCTTTTTCTTTGAACATGTGCAACATTTCCAGGTGATCCATTCCCAGTATTTTTCCCTCATATGTTGGGCATTGAGATAGAACCTCAATAAACGAAAAACCTTTTTTCATCATCGCTTTTTCAATGCTTTTAATAAGCTGCGGTAAATGCCAGGTAGTCCATCTGGCTACATACGTGGCACCTGCAGCCTTAACAAGCTCTGAAACATTGAACGAATATCCGGGATTTCCATATGGGGTAGTAATGGTTCGGATGTTATGCTCGGTTGTGGGCGCTACCTGACCTCCAGTCATCGCGTATATGCCGTTATTTACCATAATTACGGTCATGGCTATATTTGACCTAGCAGCATGTATCAGATGATTCCCACCAATACCAGTACAATCTCCGTCTCCTGCCACTACCAACACTTTCAATGAAGGATTTGCTATTTTTACACCAGTAGCAAATGCTATTGCGCGACCATGATGCGTATGAAACGTATCGGTCTTTAAATATGGGGAAGGTATCCATGCTGAACATCCTATGCCAGATACTGCCACTATCTGTTTAGTATCTATTTTAGAGTGATCAATTGCTCTTGTAATCGCGTTTAATATCTGTCCATCGCCACATCCAGGGCAGAATGCAGACGGAAATCTGCGAATATATTTTTCCTTCAATTCTTTCGCGGTTATCATTTTATCACTTCCAGGATCTTACCATATATCTCATCAACTGTGTGAACAACACCACCTAATTTTGGGTAATGTTGCACAGTGCCAAAAATCTTCTCTACTTCCATCTTATATCCTCTTAAAGACATCTCTGGCAATAGTACAGTCTTCACGCTTCTAAGCTCTTTCATCCTCTTTTCAGGTGCTGGCCAGAGCGTTTTAGGTCTGAAAAATCCGGCTTTTATCCCATTTTCACGAGCTTTTAATACTGCACCCTTTGCAGGCCTGGAAGTTGCACCATATGCTATAACAATTAAGTCCGCGTCATCGACAAGAAGCTCTTCATAATCTTCTATGTTTTCGCGGTCAGCTTCAATTTTCATGACCAATCTGGTCACTAAATCAGAGTGCACAGATTCGGAACCTGTGTCTCTAGTACCATCCGGTTTGTGAGTAGAACCTGTGACTAACAGTTCATATCCGGATCCAAACAGTGCCATAGGAGGAACTCTGCCCTCATAATTCAGCAATTCTGCCGGTTTTTCTGCTTTTTTTCTCTCTATGAGCTCTGAATCATGTGCTATCATCTTTTCAGTCATATGCCCTACTTCCGCATCAGTCAATAATATAACCGGTATCCTGTATTTTTCAGACAGGTTAAAGGCTTTAATTGTGAAATCATACATTTCCTGTACAGAATTTGGAGATAGCACTATGAGCTCATAATCACCATGAGTACCAAATCTAGACTGCATCACGTCACCCTGAGCAGGCATTGTTGCCTGACCGATTGAAGGGCCACTTCTCATTACATTAATGATTACAACCGGCGTTTCGGTCATTAATGCATATCCAATATTTTCCTGCATTAAAGAAAAACCAGGTCCTGAGGTTGCGGTCATGGCCTTCAAACCAGCCCAGGAAGCACCTATAGCAGCAGCTATAGATCCAATCTCATCTTCCATCTGCACAAATTTACCCCCTTCTATCGGTAACAATCGTGCCATTGATTCCATGATCTCAGAGGCGGGGGTTATGGGATATCCGGCATAGAATCTGCAGCCTGCTTTTATTGCGCCTAATGCGCAAGCTTCGTCACCTTCTACAAACATCGTTTTGTTAGTCATTTTTTCTCCTCCACATCTATCGCGAAATCAGGACAATATAATTCGCATAGTCTGCAAACAATACAGTTATCCAGATCAATTATATAAGGATAGAAAAGCCCATATTCATTTACTTCTTCAGAGTTTCCTATTACTTTTTTTGGGCATACGTCTATACATATTCCACAACCTTTGCAGTTGACCTTGTCTATTTTTATAGATGAAGCTTTCATAGGTTCGGGTAATAACAAAAGAGTATAATAATAATTTTATCTTTAAAGCCAACGATATAATGATTTCTTTTATGTGTATTTTAATATTAATAATAATTTTATATTTTAAAGAATTAACTATATCATAATAAAAAGTGTCTAAATAAACAAATAAAAATTTATTTTTTGTTATAAATATTAAAATTAATTACAATATTAACAAAAAAATTTTTTATAAAACGAAATTAATCATAAAAAAATTTAAATAGCTAATTTTATTACTACCTCATGAGTTTCATATATATAAATATTTTTTATCGCCAATTTTCAGAATCATAAGAGTATTTTCAAAATTATTTATT
>JBMFWH010000088.1:0-2953 GCA_049965455.1 Thermoplasmata archaeon
CTTGGAGATCCACCACTTTCCGATACTTTTTAGTTATGAGTATATAAAGGAGGTCTAACGGTTTGTTTCTGGCATAGCTAACTTTGTACTGTATTAAAAAATTAGTATTTTGCAAAAACCGAACTATGCTGATTCAGATAGTCTGATTTTCTCTATTATTTGTTTTAGTGCATTTGCATTGTTATAAGTTAATTCTTTAGATCCAAATAAGAATATGATATCCTCTTTTTTTGATTTAATTATGTTTAAAAACTCTGAAAATGCGGGGTTATGTAAAAGCTCAATCTCATATTTGCTCAAAAATTCAGCCCATTTTCCAGGATCGTGGCTAAAAAACTTTCTCAGAGAATCAGAGGGCGCAATCTCTCGCGCCCAAAAATCCAATTTAACGTTCTCTTTTTTGATCCCTCTTGGCCATAGCCTGTCTACCAAGACCCTATACCTTTCTCTCTGGCAACTGTATACCCTGCAAACTATTATTTCCGACATGTTCCACCCATTTCTATTTATTTTTTTATGTTATTTATTCTTCCTTGCTATCTCTTATCTCCTTTAATGCCTCTTTGTCCCTAGAGTAAAGGTAAGGTGCAAGATCCAGTGATTCAGGGCTATTTTTTAATTTTCTTTTATACACGTCTCTTAAGTGCCGGTCAATTTCTCTGCAATAATCTTCCCATTTTACACCCAGCGATTCAACATACTCTTTCTCGATTTTAGTAGCAATCTCATGGGCATATGGATATTCATATGCATCATCAGATAACCATTTCTCAGGAATCTCATGATGTCTATCTATCGATATGCGCGTGTCTATTTTCTTACCATCTACCTCAATGATCTTAGGAAAATGTTCATCCAGAAAAACTGTTTTACCATCTATAGAATAGCCGCCAGTATATTTTATATCGTGCTCAGTGTCAACCTTGATCTGGTCTCCATTCTTGGAATCGATGACTGTACCTATTTCTTCTCCGTTCAAAAATACGTGCTCTTTCTCATCTATCTGTATGATAGTACCTCTCTTAATATCTACTTTGGATATTATTTTAGCATAAGTTGGTGTTTTATAATTTATTGCTACAATAGTGTATCTTTCAGTGTAACTATCCTTCTTTCTGCTGTGCTCTATAACCTCATATTCGTCCATAAAAAAACAATACTATTTGATCCTATATAAACATTATGCAGATCATTCCAATAATGAATTTATGACACAAAAATAATGATTGTAATTCAATACTTCATTATCATTACGATGCTTAGTCTTTGATCTTGAATACATATTTTTAGACTGCCTTTTTCTTCTTTTTAAATTAACATAAGTAAGGCAATATAAAAAATAAAGATATGAAGAACATATTAATAATTTATATGTCATTTATAATTTAAATATTTTAAAAAATAAAATTTTTATAATCAATATACAAAATTAAAGATTTATTATTTAAAAAAAATCTAAAAACGATTATTTTTTTACTATTTTGAAAAAATATAAATAGATAATTGCAATTATCTTATCTATGTACAACATAGGGTTGGTCTATTTTTTATTGATACTGATAACTTCAGTTTGTGCAGGAATGTTAGGAGCTATGGCTGGTTTAGGAGGTGGCATATTAATCGTTCCTTTTTTGACTGTTCTTCTGAACGTAAATGTAGATTATGCGATAGGAGCATCTATAATTGCCGTCATAGCTACTTCCAGCGGTTCTGCATACGCTTACGTTAGAGAAAAAGTATCAAATATAAGAATAGGCACCTTTTTGGTTCTATTTACTGTTCCAGGGGCAATACTAGGGGCGGTTATTGAAGGTTTTACTCAGCCAAAATATCTATTCATAGTGTTTGGATTAATAATGTTTATTTCAATATTTGCAATGTATAAAAAGTTAAAAGAGAAGGAGGATATTGATCCAGTAGTAAAAGAGGATAAACTTGCTGATAGATTAAAACTCCATTCTAAATACTATGATACCAGATTAAAAAGAGAGATTAAATATAAAGTTCAACATGTGAAGGAAGGATCCTTGGTAATGTTTTTTGCTGGTGTCGCTTCAGGACTTTTGGGCATAGGTTCTGGAGCATTTAATGTCCTTGGCCTAGATATGATCATGAAATTACCTATCAAGGTATCCACAACAACCTCAAATTTCATGATAGGGATAACTGCTGCAGCGAGTGCAGGCATATATTTCTTGAGAGGGGATGTGGATCCATTTATTGCCGCACCTGTAGCTATAGGCGTACTTATTGGTGCCATGGGAGGAGCCAGAATATTGTTAAGAATAAAAGGTAATACGATAAGAGTTGTATTTTTGGCTATTTTGTTCGTAATGGGCGTAGACATGATAATAAAAGGAATAGGAGGTATATGAAAATGAATGCCAATATAAAAGAAGAGGAAAGAATTGAAGCAAAAGTTTTGAGCTCGTTTCTGAAATGGAGCGTTATAGTTTCTGCGACAGTAATCACTGCAGGAGTATGTATATTAATAACGTTGTGCAGTACTGGATACGGATCACCAAATATCTGCTTATTGCTGGGACAGATAAAAGGTACAAATGTTTTTCCTGCATCTGTTATGAGTGTTTTTTCAGGAATAGCACAGGAAAAATCTTTCGCAATAATACAGTTAGGCATTTTGTTTTTGATCGTGAGCCCTTTCATCAGGGTGTTACTTCAGACTGGGATATATGTAAAAGAAAAAGATAAACTATTCACATTGATCTCCACCGTAGTATTTATATTCCTGATAGTTTCTATTATACTACCTACAATGATAAAAATGTAATTTCAGACAGATGCTATGGGATTTAATAGTTAAGATATGTTATATTACTTGAGTTTAGGTTACGATTTCCGTTAACCATGTTAACATCCACCTTTGGAAGTTATCATCTGTCTGATGCTTAAACTTCTTGGGTATAACCCTATACCCTCTATCCCATCTGCG
>JBMFWH010000089.1:0-2503 GCA_049965455.1 Thermoplasmata archaeon
GACCACGTATAAGTTACCAATTGGCCAGGAAAAGCACCGCTGGAAGGATTGAGAGTGACTGTGCCCACAGGAGTTGATGAAGTCTGTGAACTGGCTGCGTTTGTTAATGGCATTATTGCCATGAACGAAGACAGCACCATTACCGCTACTATTAGGATGCTAAGGCTGGCTTTCTTGTAATTATACATAATTTATAGACCTCCACTTACTGTAGATACAAGCTAATATAAATACCTTATGAAAAATTTGTTCTTTGTCTTACGCAATTGAATTTTAAAAAATATTTCATAATCGTATTTTCCATTTTGTTAATTAAAATACATTAACATTTTGTCATACATTTGTCATATATGTTGTTATAAAGCGATCAAACAGACTTCAATGATTTTAGCTATTACATATTTCATGGTGTCCATAGACTACTACTTCTTCCATAAAGCCGAAACTTTGTGGCTATACCAAGATGCTCATGTACTACCATTTCATCATCATCCTTTGAATATACCCCCTCCATCATATTCCTGCTCTCGACAGTATATGTTGTTATTATCCCGTTAGATGTATTCGGAAGATGTGTAGGAAATCCCCTCGCCACATCACTCACAGTTATCTATGCCACAGCCAGAATTAAAGTGCGAGCAGATTGAGGGATATTTGAATATTTATATTTGCGGATTCCATCTGTGCATTGTAATTACAGGGTCCTAGATGATCGTTGCCATAAACCTATGCTCCAAACAATTCTGCTTCCAATATAATTCCATTTGCTTTCTGGCATCTGAGAGTTGTAAATATTATTGAAAATTACATTTCTTCCGAGCATTCTAAATCTTGTATTCAACCTTTATTGTTCTATTTTGGGGCCTGAGATAATTATTGTGACAATCAAATAGAGATTAACTTTTAAATGTGCTGTCATATTATATATAATGCCTTTAACATAATATAATTCATGAAGAATAGGAAATCATGTGTAGTTGCAGAATGTGCTGTGCTTTATTGGTGCTGTTGAATAACACAGATTCCATATTTTGAGCATTAAATCTAATCTTTTTATCCTCGTTGAATAATCAATAACGTTCTGGTTCCAGAGAGCGTAGCTTGAGTTGCCAGAGAGTGTGACATTTGTGAATATTGTATAGAACTGAATTGAAACGCTGTAAGGGTCGTCAATGTCTACATAGAAGGGTTTGAGGATGCTGACTGTCAGGGGCCCCCCAAAGCTCAATAGATTAAGTTTATACCAAGGACGATTTCATTTGTGTTTCATAACTCCTAAGGAGCCAACAACTAAGATACGGGATTTGAGTAATAAGGCAGTGTTTCGAGGGCATCTTTTCTAACAATCTGGTTGTACTTATTAGGAGGATAGAAATATTTCTGAGATATCCACAAGATTCTTTATCTGAATCTGAACACTTCCGTGGTCTGCTGGATTCAATGTAGATGAAGAAGGCAGGGAAATTCTCTTCTGATCGGGTGCCTGATTCATTAACAATGGCCTTGATAAAACATCATTGCCGCTAGCGATACCACAATAATTGCAAATTTTATACGTCGCATGATATTTGTTGGTACAGATATATATTTTCTTTTATCTTATTATTCTTCAAAATTTTCTTTATAGTGAAATAAATAGGATGGAAATCTTTATCTTATTGCTCTAAAGGCATCCTCCAGGTCAATTATCAGGTCGTTTACATCCTCCAATCCCACTGATACCCTTATAAGATTTTCTTTTATTCCATTCCTTTTCCTCTCTTCCTCAGTTATGCCTGAATGCGTCATGAAGTATGGTATCTCTATGAGAGATTCCACTCCCCCCAGGCTCTCTGCCAAAGAGAAATATTTCAGATTTTTCAGAAATATATTGATATCTTCCTTCTTTCTTTTCATATGGAAGGATAGCATACCGCCATAACCCCTCATCTGCTTCTTTGCAATTCCCCTGTATCTGAATGATTGAAGACCTGGATAGTAAACGCATTCCACTTCCCCCCTCCTCTCAAGGAATTCTGCAATTTTCATGGCATTGCTCTGGTGCCTCTCCATCCTGACCTCAAGTGTCTTTATGCCCCTTAGGGTCAAAAAGGAATCGAATGGACTGAGCACAGCGCCTACAGCATTCTGGTTGAATTTTATTTTTTCATAGAGGGAATCGGCATTCACCATTATGGCTCCTCCCAGGGAATCGCTGTGTCCATTGATGTACTTGGTGGTGCTGTGTAAAACAATATCCGCTCCTAATTTCAGAGGATTCTGGAAATATGGACTGGCGAATGTGTTGTCCACGACGAGAATGGATGAGTTTTCCTGAGCAATCTCTGCCATTCTCCTGATATCTATGACCTTCATCATGGGATTTGACGGAGTTTCAAGCCATATCATTCTCTTCCCCCTGAATGCCCTATCATCTATTTCACCTGTCATATCCGCTGTCACATAATTAACACCGAAATTCTTCATGACACTTTCAAATATTCTTCTCGTCCCGCCGTAGAGG
>JBMFWH010000090.1:0-2400 GCA_049965455.1 Thermoplasmata archaeon
CAATTCATAGATGAAGGAAAACTTGGAAAGATATATTATGCCAAGATAGGGTATATGAGAAGACGCGGGACTCCAAAGGGATGGTTTACAGTCAAAAAGGAATCCGGCGGAGGACCTGTCATAGACATAGGGGTGCATGTGATAGATCTGACGAGATATTTGATGGGAAATCCTAAACCAGTCTCAGTTTCGGCTTCAACTTACAAATACTTTCCAGAATATCACATAGATGGAAAATATCCATGGGAATCTTCGGATGTCAAAGACAAACTAAGAGATGGAAAAGAAAATGATGTTGAAGATCTTGCTACTGCTTTCATAAGGTTTGAAGATGGATCGAGTGTTTTTGTTGAAACTTCATGGGCATCCAACATAGCGGAAGACAGATTTTATATAGACATGCTGGGAACGAAAATGGGAGCCGAGATAGATTCTTACAACCCAATACATAAAGGTTCCAAGAATAACGAAGGATCCATATCGCTTTATGGAGAAGAAATGGATTCTCTTGTTGATTACGATGTGAAGACGCCAGAGGTAAGAAGCCATTTTGAAGAGATAAAGTATTTCATTGGACTTTTGAGAGATAAAAAACCAGACTTGATCGATACGGCGAAAAACGGTGTTGAAATTCAGAAGATAATTGACGCAATATATAAAAGTGCTGAAACACAAAAAGAGATTATGATTCAAACATTATGATTATATTTATTTTTTGAATATTCTGAAAAACACTTTATATGAGAGGAGAAAGGAAATGGATAAAAAATTAAAAATAGGTATAATTGGTACCGGAGGAATAGCCGGTGCTCATGTGGCAGCATACAAGAAATTTAAAGATGTTAAGATTGTCGGTGGTGCTGATATAGTACCTGGGAAAGCCAAAGCATTTTTCAAAAAATGGGAATTGCCTAATGCTAAGGCCTTTGAAAGCGCTGAAGAATTAATAAAGAACGTAGAGATGGATGGTGTTAGTGTATGTACGTACAATAAAAGTCATGCTGAGTGTACTATAGCCGCTTTAGAAGCAGGGATAAATGTATTGTGCGAAAAACCAATGTCATTTACACTTCAAGAAGCTGTGGATATGGTTAGAGCCTCACACAAATCTAAAAAAATATTGACTATTGGTTTTCAACCTCGATATGATTATATGCGTCAAAAAGTTGATAACATAATATCAAGTGGAATACTTGGTAAAATATACTACATTCAAAGCGGTGGGGGTAGAAGGCGTGGCATTCCTGGAGGAACATTTGTAGATAGTAAAAAGGCTGGTTTCGGGTGTTTAGGCGATATTGGATGTTATTCAATCGATGAATGTTTGCACGCAGTTAAATACCCTAAGCCGTTAACTGTATCAGCGGTGGCTACAGATTATTTCGGCAAAAATTCCAAATATTGGATAGATGCGGATACTTTCGATGTTGATGATTTTTCTGTCGCATTTATTCGTCTGGAAGGAGATATCACTTTTGTTTTTAAACAAGCATGGAGTATGCATGCTGATTCACTTGGTGATACGCTTTGGTTGGGTACAGAAGGTGGGATAAAAGTACTAAATGGTTTTAATTATTCAAACAAACCCTCGAAAGTCATGTATTTTACAGATGTGAGCGGTCAGCAAATAGACAGTTATGTTTTACCATCACAACCATTTAATGCTTACGAAAATCCTAAAAGTATTGATATCTTTGAAGCCAAAATACGTGATTTCTGTGATGCCATAATTAAAAATGGTCCTTCACCTATTCCTGGTGAAGAAATTATTTATAACCAAGCAATTATTGATGGCATTTATCGTTCTTCTAAAATAAAAAGAGAGGTTGAAATTGAAATACCAAGTTTAGATTAAAAAGGAAGTTTTTTTATTATGTCAAAAAAGGATGAAAAAAATTTTGAAAATTTTGTACTGCGATTCTCGAGCGAGATAAAATTCTCAAAAAACTTACTTGAAATACATCTCGATCATTCAAAAGAATGGACAGATCTTCTAAACAATGCAGAAATTACCTTGCAAAAATGCTTAAATCATGAAATTTCTTGGAACGAAATAGAATCTGCGGAAAAGTCTTTGGAGCCTATCGCGAAATGTGCAAGGGAATTTACCATTCATTACGTAGGTCATGCTCATATAGACATGAACTGGCTTTGGCCATGGGATGAAACTGTTGATGTGTGTTACAGGACATTTTCGACTGTAGATAAACTTATGGATGAATACTCGGACTTCAAATTCTCACAAAGTCAGGCATCGGTCTACAAGGCGATGGAAGATTATTCTCCGGAAACTTTCAAGTTAATTCAAGAAAGAGTCAAAAACGGTCAATGGGAGGTAACCGCCAACACATGGGTCGAAGGAGACAAAAATCTGGCCTCCGGAGAGGCACTTGTCAGACA
>JBMFWH010000091.1:0-2263 GCA_049965455.1 Thermoplasmata archaeon
AGTGATTGACGGTCCTGGGCTTTGCCCGTTTAAACTGCTGTTTTGCTATCACAAAACAGTCAGCAGGGCGAGCCTGGGCCCTTTTACCATTTGAAAAAATAGTGGATCATGGCAAAATAGGCAGTGTACCGGACCTGAATACACGTTTTTCAGATCTTTTTCTCAAATTATGCAAATATTCTCCTTTTGAGAACATGCACATCAAAAAACAGGAGGTTCTGCATAAAAAGATCTTTTAAAACAGAGAACCCATGCTCTCGATCATCAATAACTGCATCTATTCACCTCCATGATACGTTATTATACGATCAAGAATCATCATATACGCTTGCATTGACCTGCATTTAGCCTCATTTTAAAAAAAATGTATGAGCTCCCCCACCACCGCGAGAAGGTATCAGGTCCCAGTGAGGATATACATGCACCTAAATTTTGGAAATGTTAAAATAGTTGTACGTTAATTATCATAATCATGATACAACAATTTGTGGACCGGGATGTAGAGCTTGAATATCTTAATTCAATCTATGAAGAAAAGAGGGCAGAATTCATCATAATCTATGGAAGGAGAAGAATTGGCAAGACCGAGTTAATAAAAGAGTTCATAAAAGGTAAGAGAAGCATCTATGTTTTGCTTACTAAATACAGCATGAAAGATAATATAGATTACTTAAAGCATAAATTTGCTGAATTAACTGGCAAAGATTATTTCCTGAATCTTGATACAGACTCTCTTTTTGAGCTTTTTAAATATTTTACAGAAGAGATCAAACATGAGAAAGTGGTGATTGTATTCGATGAATATCCGTATTTAATAGAGCTGAACAGGGGAATCGGCTCGATGTTTCAAAAAATCTGGGATGAGCTATTGCAGCATACAAACACATTTTTGATCCTCTGCGGCTCCAGCATTGAGATGATGGAGACTGAGGTTCTGGCCTATAAAAGCCCTCTGTACGGAAGAAGAACTGGAGAACTGAACCTGGGCAGCTTCGGAATTGGCGAGCTGAAAAAAATGTTTCCCGGGCTCAACAATGAGAGGCTGGTTGAGATCTTGGCAGTTTTTGGAGGCACGCCATTCTACCTGGCTCAGGTAGACCAGAATTCATCATTGATAGAAAATATAAAAAATAATATTTTGCGAAAAAATCAGATATTGTACAATGAACCGCTTTATCTTTTGAAAGAAGAGTTTAGGGAACCGAAAGTTTATGCATCGATACTAAAAAACATGTCACTGGGATACAACACTCATGGCAAGCTTCAGAACGCTATGGAAATGGACAAGGGAAATCTATCCGCATATCTTCAAAGCCTTGAAAATACAAGGATCATAGAATATACCTTGCCTCTGGGACAGAGAAAAAGAGGCATTTATTATATCAAGGATCCTTTTTTCAATTTCTGGTTTAGATTCGTTTATCCCAGTCTTTCTGACCTGGAGCTGGGACTGGTTGAAGAAGTGGCAGACAAGATCGAGAAAAACCTGAACACGTATATTGGGCTCATATTTGAGACTCTGGCCTTTGACATGATAAGAAAGAAAGAGCTTAAGATCTCCATGCAGTTTCAGGAGCTGAAAAGATGGTGGCATAAAGACCGAGAGATTGACATGCTTGCGCTAAATGAAAATGGAAAAGAACTCGGTGTTTTCGAAATAAAGTGGCGTGATCTATCAGAACATGAGCTCGACGAAATTGTCAGTGCCTTGAGAGACAAGGCCAGGTTGGTAGAATGGCATAATGATTCCAGGACAGAGAGGTTTGGCGTTATTGCAAAAAAAGTGGATAATAATATAAAACAAAAATTTAAAAAAGAAAATATTTTGATCTATGATCTCGAAGACCTGTAAAAAAAATTAAAAAGTGACGTACAGGTTTCGCTCATATGCTCCGAAAACCTTGCACGTCACAATCTCTCCCTCTTTTGGCTCCGATCCTAAGAATCGAACGATCTTGCCTTTGTACAGCGCTATAATGCTTTTATTATTCCTATTTTTTACAGCCCTGACCGTTATCTGCAACCCTGATTCTTTCACCGCATATATCTCTCTCGCAAGCAGCAGAACCTTTCCAGATCTTGTCTTGTACTCCCACACATCTCCTAGCTTCACCAGCACCGAGCCCTTGTACCCGTCAGGAATCACTGCATCCCTGTCCTTTAACACGATCTTTCCGAACATGGATCCCGGTACAACAATTCTGAACGCATAATCGTTCATGTTCTCTGCTATAATCCAGCCTTCTCTCACATGTTGCATTAG
>JBMFWH010000092.1:0-2042 GCA_049965455.1 Thermoplasmata archaeon
CATTTTAAAATACAAAATATTGTTTAAACTAAATATCACTTTTTAAAATGTTTCTAAGCTCCCTTCTCGTTTTATTTCTATATACAGTTGAATTCATAATAATAAATATTCAATTTCCCTTCAGTAAATAAAGTTCGAATAATAATTTTTTTTTTCTTTTCATCCCATAATTGTGTGGTTCGCAGAGAAATTTGGGGGTTCAATTCGCAATATTTCTGTAAAAAATCAAGTAACATGGTAAAATGAATTTCTTTAAAGAAGAGGTGGGAAATGGTGTTCCTTGCCACTCACCGGCTGGGACCTAAACTTGGAATCAAACGTATTTCGAAAGCCACTAAATGTTCAATTGGAAGCGTGCAACATTGGCTTCAAGTATTCAAGGACACTGGAGATGTGGAAGGAATACCCCGTTCAGGTCGATAAAAAATAACTGGCCCGAAAGAAGATCAAGTTATTAAAAATCTTACTCTTTCACAACCAGATGCTACTTCTGAACAAATCTCTCGTGCATTAAAATCTATTGGTATTGGTGTGTATCTGCTACTACAGTACGTAGAAGATTACATTCTCTTGGTATGTCATATAGTAGACCGATTTCCAAACCTTTGCTTACAAAAAAACACCGAATGCAAAGGCTTAAATTTTGCTCATAACAACAAGTTTAGAGATTGGTCAAAAGTTCTTTTTACTGACGAAAGTACCTTCCAGCTCCATGCAAAACCGGAAAAGATTTGGATGTCTAGATATCGCAAATTGGTTGTTAGAAGAGTGAAGCATCCTCAAAAAATTCACGTTTGGGGTTCATTTTCAAAGAATGGATTTGGGAATCTGGTTCTCTTCACTGAAAATCTCAATGCCTCCAAAAATGGTGGAATTATATAATACTGGGTTAGTACCTTCTGCTGAATTCCTTTTTGATGGAGACTGGACCTTACAAGAAGATAACGATCCAAAACATACTTCAAAATTAGCAAAACAATGGAAAGAAGATAATTTGATTGATCGTTTGGAATGGCCAGCCAATTCCCCTGATTTAAATCCTATTGAGAATATTTGGAGAATAATGAAGATTAAAGTTGCCAACTATCATCCTGAAAATTTAATTCAACTCAGAGCTGCCATCATTTTAACTTGGAGATCATTACCTAAAAATTTACCCCAAAATTTACTAAATTCTATGCAATCAAGAATAAAGAAACTCCTTGAAGTCAATCGTGATTCTATTGACTATTAACATCAGCAATTTAAATATACTTTTCAAATATACAACAAAATAAATTATAATAAATTTTATTTTTAACTTAGTAGGGTATGAATGATTATGAATTCAGGTGTACATTTATTATCACCTATCGAATATTAAAAAATGATTGATTCGGGAACAATCATTAAAAAAATAAATGGGGTCACTTTCTTTTGAAACTAACAGTACTAATTCTTTACTGGAAAGTGTTTTACAAGGGAAAGCCCAAATATATCCAGAAAGCATCTCCACTATAGTTAAAATATGTCTTTCTTTTGTTTTTTGATCTTGTGATCATACATTATCATTTGAAAGAATCCTAATAATAATAATAAGTAAAAAATTAACAATTAAAAAAAAATACTTTGAGGAATGATAGGAGTTAAGGTGTGATAGAATTACTTGATGTATTCTTTTGAAAAAAATACAGGTTTCAATATAATTCGTTACTATTTTAGTGCAATTTTTTATGTAATAATTTTCATTAATCCTAGAGACGACGGCTTGAATTCCTAAAATAAAAAATGAAAAAAATGAAAAAATAAACAAGGAAATTACCTGTATGAGCTCCTGGAGAAGGTATGTTATGGAAGTGATAAAGAATTGAATATATTTCAATATCTCTAACTACTTTTTTTTATTTTTCAACAAATTATTTTGGAAGCTTAAAAAAAAATAATAAATTTAAAAACTTTTGCAATTTAGTATTACATTATCAAAATTTCTATCTGTGATTTCTATATAATTAATATCTAATTCCTTTTTCCAAGCAATATATAATAATTCCCCGTCTTTGACT
>JBMFWH010000093.1:0-1420 GCA_049965455.1 Thermoplasmata archaeon
TTATGAAGTAATCTATCCGTTATTTATCTAGCGCTACGTATTTTTACTGAAATTTTGTAGTAATGGCGGACCTTCTTCCATTATATTTTTGCCCCTTAACTTCATCGTGTAAAATATGGAATATATCATACTATATGCTTTTGCTCCTCTCTTTGACCTTGACCCACCACAAACCTTCCTATATATTACGCTGGGCCTTAACGCTCGCTCGGCCCTATTATTAGTTCCCTCTACTTCCGCATTTTTTACAAAGTTAAACAACCACTCTTTCTTCCGTTTCAATAGATGTTCTACATATTTCCTGCATTTGCTTTTGTCATATTGCGTGTTTAATTGAAATTCAAGCTCTCCATACAACTTGGATATGTCTTCATCCGTCCCTTTTCCATTATATTTTTTAGCCTTTTCGTATACCCTCTTTACTATCCTGTGTATTCTTCCTCCCTCATCGCCATAAAATCCTTCAAGCTCTTTCGCGTCCCTTATTATGTGCGCCCAACAATATTGCTGCTCATTCTTCGAGATCTTTGCAAACGTTTCGAATGCCGAATACCGATCATGAATGTCCACTCCTTTATGCGCTCCTAATATGGATTCTGGTACTTCATAATTGTTCTTATCCGTTATGCTGAATAATGCACTATCTCTCGTTACAAAGGTCCATAAATATTCGTTCGATCCGTCGATCCTCCACGAAGTGCTGTCCATGTGCCTGTATCCTGAATTCCTTATCTCCTTTTGAATCTCTCCATACAGATCCTCAAAGTTATCTGATACCGTTGATAGTATCTTTTGGATCTCCCCTTCTGATATCTTCAAGTTATACATTTCCTGCATCATTTTTGATACGTTCTCCAAGCTCATTCTCATTATTATCTTGTAATATGCTACCATCAACATGATCCGTATAGAAAATCTGGTGTTTGGAAGCACATCCGGAACCGGTGTGGTTTGGACCATTTTAGATTTAGACACTATAAGAAGAGAATATATATATCTTAATAGATATAAGTACTTGAAATATCATATTCTATCAATATGGGCTTTACTGGCGGTATATCTTCCACATATCTCTTCCTGATCTCCTGGGTTTTGCTGAGTTCAGAATTACAGTATGGGCATCTGTCGATATCCAATGCAATTATTGCATCTGGATCTTTTTGTGCTCTAAAATGTGCTTGATGTCCCTTTACTGCCCCTAGTTTTTTCTTATCTTCATTCTGATTTTCCTTCTTTATTTCATAAACCTTATCATTCTTAACTCCTACATTGATCGGATGCCTGAGCTCATATTCATTCTGTTTCTCTTTTAGAGTTTTGATCTCTTCTTCATATTGCTCAATTCTTTTTTGAAGTAGATCAATCTTTTTGAGAAGGAGATCTTTGTCTTTGTTAATTAACTCATTGTTTTTTTGAAGTA
>JBMFWH010000094.1:0-1275 GCA_049965455.1 Thermoplasmata archaeon
AGATGATTAGCAACAACCTGTTACTATTACATCAGTTAACTAAAGAAAGTGAGAGGAGAGGGGAAAGCGAAGAGTCATCGCTCTGTCATCGAAGAAATCCGAATTCTAAATCCTGTCTTGTGACCCTCTGTATCCTCTGGTTCAAATTCATGTACAGTACAGTATTTTTTTCTTTTTTTTGATAATTCTTCCAACACGTCCTGTCAATAATATTCAAGGAGGACACAAGCTTATGGATTTAAACTCAGGTCGAGTTATCACCCGCCCACGAGTCTGGGAAATTCCTGTCACAACTGTTGTCATTAGAGCCGTCGAAACTATGGCTGAGGAGCAAGGGATTAAGTCGCTCAAACTACAAAACCGACGTAAAACAACGTTCTACCCTGCCGATTGGATTGCAGGAGTGGACTACAACAACAAAAACAACGACCACGACGACGAAGACGATACCGAATATGAAAATGAAGAAAACAACAATTTAGAATATGAAGACGACAATGCGATCGAGGAGGAAGAAAATTTCGATCGAGTCGACCAACAAGAAATTGATGAATTAATGGCAGATATGGCAAAGAAAAAGATGCCAATCCAACCGACATGGAAGAAAATGAAGCTGAAGAACAGCAAGAAGAAGAGGCACAAGAGGATGATGCCTAAGAGGATCCTGAGCCGGAAGCACAACCTGAGCGAGTGCAACCACCAAGAAACCGTCAAGCACCGGAAAGATTGACATATGCTCAGTCAAAAGGAAAAGAAAAGCATGTCAAGTTTGATATTACTGTGAATCCTGAAGATATCGAAGAATATGATCAGCAGTATGCAATGCTGATTGCAAATTGCATGGCAGAGATCAATGCCAAAGCTACAATGTATGGATCAAGCTATGGTCAGCAGTATATTTTTGCAAAAAGGTCTGAAGAAGTTTAAAAAGGCCGGAGAAGATGCAGCTGGCAAGGAACTCGAGCAACTGCACAAAAGAAATTGTTTCACACCAATGGATGTGACAAAGCTGTCTTTAGAGGAAAAAAGGAAAACAATGGAGGCACTCATGTTTCTCACAGAAAAGAGAGACAAATCAATCAAAGGAAGAATGGTCTATAATGGCAAGCCTACTCGAGAATGGTTATCGAGAGAAGACGCCGCGAGCCCAACTGTTGCACTGGAAAGTATAATGCTCACTGCAATTGTGGATGCAAACCACATATATCGTTGAAACAACATGATCTGTGGTAGTGTTAATAATGTATAAGCTATCAGTACCATCATTTGCCCCGT
>JBMFWH010000095.1:0-845 GCA_049965455.1 Thermoplasmata archaeon
CCT
Source organism: Thermoplasmata archaeon (assembly GCA_049965455.1). Lineage (GTDB taxonomy): Archaea > Thermoplasmatota > Thermoplasmata > Thermoplasmatales > ARK-15 > JAVRLB01. The sequence continues at coordinate 4 of JBMFWH010000095.1, forward strand.
ATACAATACATTGATTTCACCTCTAATGGTGTGAATCAGTCTGGGAACAGGGCTAGACATTCTACTATACGCCATATCAATGGCATGGTGTTAAGTCCGTAAAGCTGTCAACCTAAGATACGAGCTCGAAGCTCAAGATATTTGTCGACAGCTTCCCAGACCTCATGCTCCTACCGTCATAGGAACATGGTCAAAAGAACTTTTTCATAGTAGTAATTTTGCAAGCTTTTCAGAGTCCTCTTTGTCATTCTTTTTTGTTGATTTATATATTAATGAAAGCTTTTTTGGATCAGCCATATGTACTGAAAATCCTGCATCCCTCAACAATCGTGCTACATATTTGCCTGAAGTTGATGCTTCAAGGGCTATTTCAGGCATCTCAAGTAGATATTTCCCTACGAATCTGCTCCATGATTCTTCTCTGTTCTCCATTTCATATTGTTCAATTATTTTTCCGTCTTCTTCCATTTGTGCCACATATACTAAATCCTTATGAACATCCAATCCTATTATCATTTCACCACCTCATAAGTGGTTCGTGAGAGATCTATAGGTCGGAAATCTCGACAATCTTCTATTCACCCTTGTTTCAGGGTATGGTGTCGAGACGAAGAAGTGGTCAACCTCTCGGACGACCTCAAAGGTCAAGTTTAGGATCGACCACTTTTCCGACTCTCACGATAACATCGTCATGTATTCGTGGTCAAAAAGCCTTTTTCATGACACCTCTCGGATTTTTAGGCACATAATCAATTGCAACGTTTAACGATTCCATTATCTCTCTCTGCTTTTTTGTTATTTCTGATACTATTTCCTTTCCATTCGCCAATACTATTTTCCGG
>JBMFWH010000095.1:855-1255 GCA_049965455.1 Thermoplasmata archaeon
TAAAAACAGCTTCTCTACAGAATATTTCTTTGATAATCCACTATCAAGCATTATTTTCAAAAGCTTATGCCTCAGGATCAATGCCATGAAATTCACAAACAATAGTGAATTCAGGGTTTCCTTGCTCTGTACTCTCATTGGCTTTGCACCAAGATAGCTCTTCAGCGATAGAAACATTTTCTCTATCTCGTCCCTTGTCCTGTACCATATCAGCACTTCTTCCGGCTTGTAATTCCCCTTGTATCCTAATATGGTAATGCCGCACCTGTTTAGCCTTTGCGAGATCGCATTCTCTTTCGGCGTTACTTCAAACGATGTATTATAGCTCCAGCTGACATAATTATAATATTCTCCCATTACCTGTTTCGCTATCTCTTCTGGCCGCTCATATATCCAGATC
>JBMFWH010000096.1:0-1198 GCA_049965455.1 Thermoplasmata archaeon
AAGCGCAATCTGGTTCTTTTTCTCCATAAATGAATAAATGAAACTATCAAAAAACTCAAAAACAATCGGAGATTCTGTTTTTGTAACCGGTCACGATTCTGAAGTTAAGTTATCATGCCTTTATGATCTTGATAAAGCTCTGCAAAATACCAAAATGTAAGTTTTATATATTAGTTCTCATTTAGGTGTTTTGGAATGACGGTCATAGCGACAGGGAAACACCCGGTCCCATCCCGAACCCGGTAGTTAAGCCTGTCCGCGTATCATGTGCGTACTTGGATGCGCGAGCTCCAGGAAAGCATGTTTCGCTGTCATTCTATTCTCAATTTCTTTTTTTGCTTTGAGAACAATAATAATTTTTAAGTATTATTGAGCTATAATCTATTATCTGATAATTGTCCATGAGTAACAGCATGATTTCGATGGTTCAATGCGGAGATTGTCGAGCCTGGTCAAAGGCGGTGGATTTAGGGTCCACTCTTGTAGAAGTTCGCCGGTTCAAATCCGGCTCTCCGCACTATACGTTTATAATTTGATTTGGATCATTTTCAAATTCATAAATGTTATCAGCATTCATTTTAAGGTGTGAAATGAAGATCTGCAAGAGAAATTACGGATCTTGCATTGTCAATTTGCAAAACAGACCTTATAAATAACTGATCTTTCCATTTATAAAACTGGCTCACGCTTATTCCATATTTTCTGCACAGTTCGGTAATAGATATATCTGTTTTAATAGATTCTAGCATAATATTGATTTTCTCATCAGCAGATATTATGTTTTCGGGTTAACAACTCACCTCTATCCTTAAGAGCTGGTAGAGTGATCTCAGATATTTATATTTATTAAAATGTATATATTCTCTTCTTAGATTGTCTAAATCTAAAAGGATCCAAACCACAGAGCATACTCTTTTAATGGTCAACATTATGGAAATTTACAAAAAATTATTAAAAAAAGGCGCTATTATCAGCTGTCCAGAAACTGTCCTGTTTTTGTCCGGTTTGCTGTCCGAACATATGTCCGGTTGTATGTCCGGATGTCCGAGTAAGCAATGTTCATGAGTATATATGAAGATACATGAGAAACTAAATAAAAATAAAACATGAAAAAAATAATCATTCGAAATATAGTATCAATTCCCATGATATCCCACCAGTTACTGCTGGAAACTAACCTTATTTTATGTTTAATTTG
>JBMFWH010000097.1:0-1184 GCA_049965455.1 Thermoplasmata archaeon
ATTAGACGTGTACGTTGACGGTACATAGTTCGTGGTATTGAACGTGATTACTCCGAGCGTAACTGTATATATTCCGGTTTTGCTGTATGTATGAGCTACAGTTCCGGCCATGAAGTTGCCTGAGGAGGTATTGAATACTGTATAGTTCGTGCTCGTAGACCCATCACCAAAGTTCCATACATAATAGCCAATAGTCCAGTTTGTAGCTGTAGGGGGCTGCAATGTTGATGCAGTCAATGGTACTGTGCTGCCAGGAGCAACAATCTGTGAGGTTGTAATTATTGAAGGTACTGTGATCTCGGATGCAATAGTAGGATTTACTGACCCAGGAGTTACTGTTATTTCTTCAATGCTCTTCATGTTATTCAAAGTTTTACCGTTAACTGTTGCAGTTGCTGTGACTAAATATTTACCGGCTGAACTATAGCTGTGTGTGACTGTATACTCGTTACCAGACAAATGTGTAGCTGTACCAGTAGCACCATCTCCAAAGTTGAACACCACGCTTGATGGAGTACCACCAGATATAAACGCTGCAAAGGTCAGGCTTTGTCCGACAGTAGCGGTTGTAGCACTGGTAGAAACAGTCATACTCGCTGCAGAACTAGGCATGACTTCTAGAACAGCAACAACCAGTATGATTACCACCACTACGGCAATCACCGCATATAAAGCTTTTTTATTCATATTTTTTCATCTCTCCATTTTTTTACTTTGACTTCCACAATATTTTTATTTCGCTAAGTCAAAGCTCAAAATACAATAAGAATACTTTGATATATATACTTTTCGGTACATTTTTTGATGTGTATAGTCCCGAAACCTTTGACTATAAAACCGTAACTTTTCAAATTTTAGATAATAGGGATCTGAAGTTTTTCAATTATCTGTCTTGTTTTTCTTGGTATTTCCGTCTTGTGCCATCGATCTCCTACTTTTATCTCATGGATCCTTGAAAGATGTAACAACCTGAATGTTTCACTTTTACCACCATGTTTATGATTCGAATGCCTCCAATATCAATTTTTGCCTCTTTGGGGGGTAAGGTCTATAATTGTGTAAGTATATAGGTCATAATATAAAGATCATGAAATAGTAGCAGAGGTCTAAAAATGAAAGAAAAAACAGAGAAGGAAAAACTAGATCCAGAAATGAGAGAGATAATAAATAAAACAGCGGAAAAA
>JBMFWH010000098.1:0-1136 GCA_049965455.1 Thermoplasmata archaeon
GATAAGACGAATACAGCGATGTCTTTAAATTGAAAAACGAACAAGAATTGGTTGACTTACGATCGAAAACGTGGATTCTTGTTTTCGACCTGCTGGTAGTAAAAGAATCTTGACCTGTTCCTCTTCTGTCTTATCTCTATGTATTCTTCTTTGATCTTGTCGCTTCTTTTTTGACTGTCTTCCTCTTATCAAATAGGAGACTGTAGCAAGTTGTTTGGTCGAAATTGCTTGTGTTTTGATGGAGATACTAGTGTCTTCGGCTTCTCTGTTGCAACAGTTGCAATGGCCTTGAAATTTGAATTTTCTATCGCTTTTTCTCAGTACTGATTCTTACGTTGATTGCTCTCTTTAGTTAATGTTGGTAATAACACTTAAGAGCTTTACTATCCTAACCCAGGACTAAGTAAGCAGTTAACTAAAGAGAGTGAGGCAAGAGGAGAGAAGAGCGAACCTTTGCCCCTCGTTAAAAAGGCGTTTGAACCAACGGAAACATGTTTGAACTACAGACACATGTCTGAATCACTCTTGGTATTGGTCACGGGTCCTCACTGATCATCCCGTGCCTTCCGGTTCGATTTCATGTACCATATACTTATTTTTATTTCTTTTTTCTTTTTCCTCCAACACACTCCTGTCGACCAATCCTTTGGCCAAAACTCAATGTCCCATGATTGCTTTCTTGAATTTTTGGAACAATTTTCCTTGAAGTGGTTTTGACATATAATCACCCCACATTTCCGTGGTAGGGCAGTATTCGATCTTGAGATTTCCTCTTTCAACTTGATCGGTCAGGAAAAAATAAAGGATGTTAAACGCTCATGTACGCTTGCTCGAGCTGCGTTTACCGTTGTTCTCCAATAAAATTGTACTCTTGTTATCTTGTGATCAATTTCTGCTTGCGGGAAATTGATTGGGCCGGTCCACCACTGTATGGCATGACGGCTTCGGTGTGGCTCGTGAGGTCAGGAAGCACTTCAAAAGCCTTATCCATGTACTGCTGGTATTACACTTTAAGAGATGATGAGTAACTGTTGGAAGAATTATCAAAAAAAAGAAAAAAATACTGTACTATACATGAACTTACCGGAGGACACAAAGAATTACACGACAGGATTTAGAATTTGGATTGCTTCGAT
>JBMFWH010000099.1:0-1063 GCA_049965455.1 Thermoplasmata archaeon
TCCATTAACCATGTTAACATCCACCTTTGGAAGTTATCATCCCTGTGAATTCAGGGATGCTTAAACTTCTTGGGTATAACCCTATACCATCTATCCCGTCTGCGAATGCTTCAGGGATTGCCTTTCTTATCATGTTGTAGGATGCATGCAGATCTGCATTCTCTTGGATCATTTATAATAGAGTTCCTTGAAGAAACAATTGAAGATGTAAGAAATACAATTAGTTTTTCCAAAAAGTTAAAAGTTACTGTAGCCCAGTTTACCATTGCAACCCATTATCCAGGCACCAAACTCTGGGATTACGTGATGGAAAAGAAGCTGTTGCGGTCAAGAGACTGGAGAATGTTCACTACTTTAAGCCCAATAATCAAGCTAAAAAATTTCACGCCCAAGCAAATACAAACCTGGCTTACGAAAGCGTATATCAACTTTTATTTCAGACCTTTGTACTTGATAAAAGATATTGTAAAAGAGAACGGATTTGCGTTTCGTAGAATATTACATTTTCCAATTCATTCGATCAGAACACTTACTTCTAAAACTTGATTCTCATTATTTTTATGAATCTTTAAAAGTTAGGTGCTTTAGCGATAAGATGCAAGGGCTTTTGTAAATAGAAAAGTTCATATAAATTAAGGTAATAAGAGATTTGCTGAGAGAACAAACCAGCAAGAGAATTCCCAAAATTACGCCCTTGAAAAGTAAATTGGTGGCATTATCTACTACTCTTTGAGCCAGAAACAGATCGTTCAGGGGGTGTGTATCTACTATTTAGATAAGGGCAGAGAAGCCGTGGTAGCTCAGTAGGGAGAGCGCAAGACTGAAGATCTTGAGGCCGCTGGTTCAATCCCGGCCCACGGCACTTTTATATGAATTTGATAATATACTATACTCTATTTTTGTAAATACAAATTGTATATATTTTGACGAGAAGTTAGTGATTTTGGAGGAGAACAGTAAGGTTACGATTTCCGTTAACCATGTTAACTTAACTTCGCCACATATATAAAATTTATATGCGAAAAATGATACCTCTCTTATGTTACAGAAAAACGTTACATAT
>JBMFWH010000100.1:0-1044 GCA_049965455.1 Thermoplasmata archaeon
GGACCCCAACTGAGCAGATAAATAGGCATTGGGTTCTGGCCCATTACTAGATATCCCAGCAATGATGGGATCTCAAGGTAAAACGCATTTGCGTGTATGTTGGGATCGATAGTATTGAGCGTAGTAGCCCATTCCTGTGCTGCTGCATAATCTACTGGATCTCCAGCCCAGACCATTATTGGGATGTTTATGGAAGTATTGTATAGTCCAGATTCTTCCATATATTGCTTTGCTATTGCTATATTGTAAGTAGGAACTGTTGCTCCTGCATTATTTAACTGTGTAGAGTTCATATATCCTGCCATGCCTAGAGGAATTATACCTGTATAATGAAAACCAAAATCTGCACCGTACCTGTCATTTCCAAGCAGATTGTTCACATAGTTTGTATAGTTAAAAGCGTAAGCGAAAGCTCTTCTAACATCTATATTTGTAAAATAGTATTGGGGCAAACTGTATGAGGAGCTCAGAGATGATAGTATAGTGGTATTTACATCAAAATTAAATGCATAAAAATACACGCTTAATGAAGGAAATGTCGTGATATTTATCTTTCCCTCAGCAGCCAAGTGTGAGAGGATTGAATAATCATAGTTAGGTAATCCCTCCACTATGTCTGTCTGGCCAGATTCAGCGATCAACAATGCAGTTGAGGGATCTTTCTCCCATTGTATATACACAGTATCATTTGCAGGGTGGTCATAGCCAGGTACACCAGGAATAGGAGTATAATATGGGTTCGGTTCAAATGTAATCGACTGCCCTATTAGGTAACTCTTGATCATGTAAGGACCAGATCCCATGGTGTTATATCGCACATAATTATTGTAATTTGCTTCATTGCCATGTACCATATAGGATAAGAATCCAGATGGTGTGAATGTTATACCCGCACCGTGCAAAACAAGCCAGTTATAGTCTAAAATAGAAGACCCAAACGGATTTGCTATATAATCCAGAAATGCAGGATCAGGTTTTAATAGGTGAAATGTAACCGTTTGAGAAGTATTATCTACTGTGATCGCACGAGTGATGTTCTGATAT
>JBMFWH010000101.1:0-889 GCA_049965455.1 Thermoplasmata archaeon
TTTATGTTTGGGGTTGTGGGGTAGCTTGGCCATCCTATCGGCTTCGGGAGCCGAAGACCCCGGTTCAAATCCGGGCAGGTTCTCACATCAAAAGAGCTTTACTTCTTTGTTGAATTTGTAAGGAAGCACTTTTTTGCTCAGGACATAGTTGCACAGAAGATGATAAAGGAGGGAATAGAAAAGGCGTCAGAGAAGTCAGTCATGACAAAGTTCAATGATATCATTGATGATGTGTTTTCCCTTGCAATAGAAATGCACTACCTGAAAATGCAGTATGATCTATTCTGTAAGCAGCATAACATAGATTTCAAACTTCTCGTGAGGAATGCTTTAAAATTTTACGTGGATGGCGTAACCAACTATGAAGAACTGCACGAGGGAGAGGATCTTGAGGACATTAAGGAAATACTGCAGTATATGTTGCAGTTGAGGGACAAGCAGCTACTGAATAATATATTGCTGGCAAAAATAGTTAATGGGTGATATAAAGATAAGAATAACTTAGCCATTCATTGTGTTATTACAATGATTGCATTCACATGAACTTTGCGTATTCACTGCCAAAGGTAAGAGAAATTATTGTAGAGTCCCATTTCTTTTAACTATATAAAGGGCCCTCATATTTTTATTTTTTCTTATTATTTTCACCCCTTCACATAATGCATAAAACATCCCTAACTTGCATTCTTCTGGTAACCTGCTCCAGAATGCATCTTTAGGTGTCTGTAAATAATGTTTAGTATCAAGGCTCTCGTGATATCTTACTGTATTATACCATTTTACAAATTCTTCAAATGTTTCATATTCCATCCTGTGTTTTTCATACGTGTCATACCATTTTTCTATTTTTCCGTTTGTTTGAGGATGCTTTACTCTCGCCAATATATGT
>JBMFWH010000102.1:0-878 GCA_049965455.1 Thermoplasmata archaeon
TATATTATCTATCCTTTAAATTCGGTAAAAATTACGCATAATACTCGCTTTTATGAGAACTTAACTTCAGAATCGTGACCAGTTACTATTTTTTATGGAATTGCTAAACTATCCACCGGCTTTCAATTATACATAATTAATATGTTTCATAACAGTGCAGGTGTCGGGATTTGGACCCGAGTCGAAAGCTTGGAAGGCTTTAGTGCTACCATGCTACACCACACCTGCAAACTTTTTAAGAGAAATCATATAAGATATTTTAAAGTTTTGATTGATAATACGCCGTAATATAAAAAAATATTAAATACAAATTAGTATTTATCATTTTAAAAGAAAAATTTTGGGGTTGTAGCTTAGCATGGTTGGAGCGTCCGGCTGATAACCGGAAGGTCGGCGGTTCAAATCCGCTCAGCCCCACTTAATACAGTCGTTGATCGCCTTATAAATAGAGCTCTCAAAAAACACAAATCGTCGATATAATAGAAATTATTTTTATTCGATCATTATTTTAAAATCATTAAATCGAACAAAACAAGCAGTTATGATAAATCATATGTTTATAACCAAAACAAGCGAATTATAATTGAGATAAACGGCTCTATATCAAGATCTAAATATTATAAAAAAAGCAATTAATGATGGATGTTCATTAAAATGAATATGATCATAAATATAACATCAGCTATTACCCCACCTAACGATATTTTGCTTAGTAAATCGTATTTTCTATATTCTTTATATGTTACCATCTATTTAATACCATTATTTTAGGGTTTATAAACCTTTCTTTTTTTCCTATGACGGAAATTGACGGTTGTATCTTTTTTGTTGTTTTATTAAGATAGCACGTGTTTCTTCAACACTTTTTTGTGTTATGT
>JBMFWH010000103.1:0-812 GCA_049965455.1 Thermoplasmata archaeon
TTCCTACATAGTTTATCCAGGCTCTCATTATAACGCTATCCCCAAGCGTTATAGGCTCTATAAAACTAAGATTGTCAATATTTGCTGTTACTACATTTTTGCGGCAATGTCTTATTGCAACAAGGCCGGCCAACTTGTCGATCCATTCGACAAGTCTTCCTCCAAAAAGATTTCCATAAATATTAGTATCTGCTGGCAATACTGAATAAACAGATTCTGCTCGCGAATCATCAACGTATCTTCCTTCATTTGATGTCATGGATGTTTAATAATAAGTAATACTACTAAAAGTTTTCTTATGGGAGTAATAGATCACGATTCTGAAGTTAAGTTTTCATAAAAGCGAGTATTATGCGTAATTTTACCGAATTTAAAGTTTTGTAATAATAAATTAAAAATATATTGCATTAAAGGCACTTTCTTTTAGATTGCCGCTTCATAATCGTGACCAGTTACTTATGGGATTATGAGATCTCCTGTTTTATGTGCTTTATATTGTGGTTTTGAGTGAGTGATCTAAAAAAATGGGCACTAAATTTACATAGATCTAGTTTAACGCAAAACTTTTTATACTATTATTAAATACCTTTTATTATGACCAGAAAAGAGAAAATTCAGATAACCAAAAGTGTTCCCATAGAAGAATTGGAGAAAAGAATAAAATCCATTGAAAAGGATGTAAGAGTTCTAAAGAGGTTGTATTTCATATTGTACAGGTACAAAGATTATTCCGTAAATGAGGCAACAAAGATGGTCGGAGTAACCAAAATGGTAGGATATTACTGGCAGGATGCCTGGAACAATAAAGGATT
>JBMFWH010000104.1:0-737 GCA_049965455.1 Thermoplasmata archaeon
CATGATTTCAAAACTCTTTTAAATAAACTCATTCTACACCTAAGCAACTAAGAAAATGATTTCTCAATTCATAGCTCTTAACAGTTTCGTGTATGCGAAATAGATCATGACATGTCCTTTTATTTTTTCTTTCTTTTTAACGAGAAAAGTCAATTTTGGATAGTTACAAGGTTGTATGTGGTTAAAAAGTAGGAATATTAGGATAAGTAGTAAATATATAAATAGTTATTACTGATAGCACAAACATGGCAGGATCGATGGGTCAAAAGATCAGCATATCCATAGACGAAGATATACTGGCCCTCATAGATGCTGAGAGAGGAGATATCCCAAGAAGTAAATTTATAGAAAAGTTAGGAGTTTGGGGGAAGCAGTAAAACTCCGACCTTCAGGGAGGAGATACACGGACTTCCCCCAAAGAAAAGATTTATTGATATGTTTTCTATCCTATTAAATAATGTTCAGGACTATTAAGCTGAAGCTTCCGTATGACATATCACTCATTGAAACATCGAAGCAGTTCAGGGAAGCTACACAGATAGTTCTGGATTATGGTTTTGATAATAGGACATTCAATAAAAACAAACTCAATAAAGGAACATACAGAATGGTAAGGGAAAGAATACCCACGCTTCCATCTGCACTTGTTCAGACAGCAAGGGATACAGCATCTGAAGCAGTGAGCTACTCCTCAGCTGAAGCATCGGAGCTTCCTGATTCATAGACCGACATCTGCC
>JBMFWH010000105.1:0-734 GCA_049965455.1 Thermoplasmata archaeon
GATGCTGTATCCCTTGCTGTCTGAACAAGTGCAGATGGAAGCGTGGGTATCCTTTCCCTCACAGTTCTATATGTCTCTTTATTGAGTTTATTTTTATTGAATGTTTTATTCTCAAAACCATAGTCCAGAACTATCTGTGTGGTTTCCTTAAACTGTTTTGCAGTTTCAATTAGCGCTCTGTCATATGGAAGTTTCAGTTTAATAGTTCTGAACATTATTTATTAATATAGGGAATTTATTAATAGATTTTCTGTTGAGGGGAGTCCGTGTATCTCCTCCCTGAAGGTCGGAGTTTTACAGCTTCCCTCAAACTCCTAACTTTTTTATAATCTGGGAGAGTTTTATGGCATGGTTTAATTTTTCTTAAGGCCGATGATAGTAATATCTATTCAATAAAAAATTCAGGAAGACAGATTGACCAGAAATTTTTTGTTTTCTTGTACAAACACTTACATTAATTGTGCTATTAAATTTATTCTGTTGTGTTATTTATTTATGTTTGATGAATAGGTTGTTAGGCAAAAAATGAGATAAAAATTAAATATATGTCGTTTATTACACTAAGGTGTCTTTATGCAAAAAAGCTATAAAATGGGGCTTTCAGTACTGATCATATCCCTTCTAATTTTTTCGGGTTTGATGGTACTGATACCAAGTGCATCTGCTCAACAGTCGCAGAGCACAAATCTTTTTAATTATCAGGAACCAGGATTTAAGGACATGGGCCCGGTTGC
>JBMFWH010000106.1:0-707 GCA_049965455.1 Thermoplasmata archaeon
AGCAAGAGAGATACTCATACCCATTCTGAGGGGATGGGGAAATTACTTTGCATACGGCACAGTTTCATCAAAGGTGCGCAGTATATTTTATTATGCGGAGGCCAGCCTTATGCGCATGTACTGCAATCAGCATCACATACCGGCAAGATGGGAGTATAGTGACATAAAACTAAGGCACCTCTCTGTCTCGGAATACATGCCAGAAACACTCATGGCCAATGGCTATAAGTCATATCGTGAAAGCAGTCGGTGAGCAGTGTGCGGGAAATCCGCAAGCACTGTTCGACGAGGGGGTTCTGGGCAATGCCAGAACTCTACTCTATCCACACGAGAAGAGAGCGCCTATCGGCCTTTAAGAATCCAGGGGAGAATCATTCCAGAGCCTGAAGTCAATCAGGCAGTTCATCGCTACTCCCCCTCCCTGTATTCGGATCTGGCAGAGCCAGATCACTCCTGAATATAGGTTAATTCCTTATAGCGCTCATTTCAGATCCATCTTCTTATTCTCCATACAGCTCGCTCTGGAATTCAACATTGAAACATCAGGACGCGAAATGAATCAAAAGGAGAAGTTCTACATAGCTACCGATAAAAGGAGATTCTCTCAGCCAGAGGCAACAGGTAGAGTTATTAACGCACCCTTCATATTAATCTATGAAGAGGGCAATATTGGGATCCCTTGATTCCTCCTGGGCAAACAAGGAGAG
>JBMFWH010000107.1:0-678 GCA_049965455.1 Thermoplasmata archaeon
TCTTCACCATACCGTTTATGTTCAGGTCTTCGAATACGATGATATCTTGATTTTTCACAAGATCCATGGATACTTTGTGTGAAAAATAATCCCTCTGCCTCTGTATCTTCCTCTGTATTTTCTCTACCCTATTCCTCGCTTTTGTTCTTTTTTCTGATCCTTTCTTCTTTCTGGAGAGTTCTCTCTGTGCTTTTGAGTGTTTCTTCTCCGATTTTCTCAAAAACTGTGGTGGTTCTATTTGTGATCCGGTACTGGTCGTGATGATGGTTTTCAGCCCATATCTTGCGAAATGGGAATCCTCGCCCGCATATGTTAAAAAGATTTTCAAATCCCGCATTTTAGATCACTATGGTTGCAATGATTGATCTTTCTTTCTGCTACCTTTTCTAATGCCATAGTACCTAACCACGTATCCGGCTATTACCATAGCCAAGAATATTACAAGACTATCAGTATAACTGACTGGTAAAAATGTATTTGAAAACAGAAATATCAGTGCTCCAAACGTGAGTACATAATATGCAATCTTATACCCTATCGGTATGTTCAAACTTCTTCTGTTATTTCTCCCGTACCCAGTCATGGCCTGATTGGAATATAAAGATAAAAAAGAGAGGTAAATGAACAGAGGAACCCTATCTGCACTCATCAAGGTGCTTATTAAAATGCGGTTATCTT
>JBMFWH010000108.1:0-667 GCA_049965455.1 Thermoplasmata archaeon
ATATATCATATTTTATTTCAATATTTTATGAATAAGGAGATTAAAAAAATTTTAAAGGATCCCATAAAAATGTTGTCTGAAGCGACTGAAATTGATGTATATTCAAAGAAGATTGATCTTTTAGAGCATACATCAATGTTCGTAAATTCAATCATCAAAAATAATGATCTTACAGATACTGCTTTGCATCATAATGTGAGCAAATCACAGCTTTCAAAGCTTGACATGCAAAGATCATATCAAATATTCGTTGAATTATTTTACATGATGATTTACCCATACATAATGGGTCATAATTTTAAGTTGTACAATAAATTTCTGAGCATAATATCCATTGATTCAACATTCATAAAAACGAAGATAAAGGAATCCGGCATTTATTCAAGGAAGGATAAGAGAGAAAATGGTATAAAGATGCACACTGCATTGTTCTTCCCATTAACAATTCCACTGGAGGCAATAATTACCCCTGCGAACATAAGTGATTCATCAATGTTTGATGAAATAATCAGAAACATTGATGGAAATATTCTCAAAGGAAGCATATTGGTTTTTGATTTAGGGTATTACGATTCAGAAAGGTTTAAAATTTGGTTTGGACCATTTTAGATTTAGACAATATAAGAAGAGAATATATATATCTTAATAGATATAAGTTCTTGGGATC
>JBMFWH010000109.1:0-637 GCA_049965455.1 Thermoplasmata archaeon
AATAGAGCTTTTTATAAGCTCAGTGTAACCATGCCATTTCACAGGAGAGATACGGGATCTCCCGTCTTCTCTTGAATAGCCTTCACCACATGCCTGCCCTGTTACGCCGGGATGCCTGCACATCATAACCGGATGTGTTGGTGTACAGTTCTGCCTTCGCCACGATATTAAAGGCTCGGCACATCCACTATCCCAGTTGCCTGGGTGATTTTTCACGACGCTACCCATAGGTTCATTTTCATTCAAGCCTGCGGTTCTGCGTAGGGATCTCTGAGCCTCATTACTGAGGTTCCATGTTTCCCGTTGTCGGTCTGCTTCGGCCATGCCTGTTACCAGTCTACCCTTGACCCTCGCTTCATAGTTTCCGGTTCTTTCTATGTTGAGACTTTCACTCATGGCTATTCACCTTTGACGGCGCACAGTCTCCGAAATCCACTTGTGCCTGCTTTCCCGGATCGGTTTCATAGCGGTATACTGCCTGTATTTTGTGTTCCATGCGAAGTTTCCTGCACAGCCTCTTCACAGTTGTGTAGGATCCATGATAACCCTTTTCTTTCAGTTCCTCATATATCCGCACAGCAGAGAGGTTATATCTGTCAATCCTCGCCTTTACATAATCAGTGTAAGGGGCAACGAC
>JBMFWH010000110.1:0-633 GCA_049965455.1 Thermoplasmata archaeon
GTTATCTTCGACTTGATCAAAAAATCGTCTTTAAAAACTTCAAAGCGATTCAGCATCATCGGTGTCATCCTGAACTTGATTCAGGATCGCCTTTTGCCTTTAACTGCTTACCCGCTACCGTTCACGCGTCACTGTTTTTCGGCTCCGACATGTACCCCGCCGTCGGAATCTGTCCTCGCTCCGCTGCGAAGGCTTCCTCTGGGGTATCATGTCCTACGCCTGCATGTCTTTGCTCAGAAAGTCGCTTTTTATTTTGCTTTCGGCTACTTACCCGTTACCTATAACACGTCACTGTTTTTTCACGCTCTATTCAACGATGACTTCTTTCCCGATCTGGGCGCTCTTGTATATTGCGTCAATTATCTTTTGAATTTCAACACCGTTTTTCGCCGTATCGATCAAGTCCGGTTTTTTATCTCTCAAAAGTCCAACGAAATACTTTATCTCTTCAAAATGGCTTCTTACCTCTGGCGTCTTCACATCGTAATCCACAAGAGAATGCAGTTCTTCTCCATAAAGCGATATGGATCCTTCGTTATTTTTGGAACCTTTATGTATTGGGTTGTAAGAATCTATCTCGGCTCCCATTTTCGTTCCCAGCATGTCTATATAAAATCTGTCTTCCGCTATGTT
>JBMFWH010000111.1:0-631 GCA_049965455.1 Thermoplasmata archaeon
CAAGTTCAGGGGATTCTGGCGATAATCCAAATAGCTCAAAGTACATGCAATCAATTTACCCTAATGACTGGGTAGAGTTCCCATCAGCAATGGCCTATAATTATTTTGGAGTGACAGCAGTTGGTGGTACAACACTGACTTTAAACTCAACTTTACATATGGAGAATCAAATAGCTTGGTACATATCTTCCAATGATACATCAAATGGAGGACCAGCAGGAAGTACAGGTGGAATTAGCAAGGTATTTCCAGAACCTTTATGGCAATACAACAGTATTGCAAATAATGTTTTGATTGGTTCAGGAAGAGGTGTGCCCGATATAGCTGCAATAGCAAACAATACTATTGTTTATATTACAGTTGATGGAACGAGCTACTATGCCAATCCACATTTCTATGCATTCGGGGGTACGTCAGTAGCATCTCCAGTGGAAGCTGGAATAATTGCTGAGATTGATGCCGTATTATCCCTTAACAATCAATCCCCTCTCGGATACCTGAATCCCATGTTGTACAAACTGGGAAACGAACAGATGAAATCTCTAATATACACAAATTCCATAGGATATAGTCTCACTGACTCATACAATTCATCACTGCCCACATTGCCATTTTACAATGTCAATCAGAA
>JBMFWH010000112.1:0-626 GCA_049965455.1 Thermoplasmata archaeon
GATCGGGATTGACATTCGCAAATGGAGATCCATTGACTACATGGGACGTTTATACTAGCTTTGTTAGAGACCTACTATTTACACAGGGAACTCCAGGAACAGCAGATTTTATGATAGCCGGAGACTTATTACCTGGTGGAGGATTTGCTCCAGGTCTATTCTCGAATGGAACCGCTCTTTATGATAATATCACACGTGCCATCACGTATAACAATGCAACTCAGACGGTCACATTCCATTTGTTAATACCAGACCCAGCATTTTTATATACTATTACCACGCAATTTGATGGATGTATAATGGATTACAATTGGCTTGTAAATCACGGTGCAGGAATAACTTTCACCCCTGCGGGCTTTGAAGCATATACATCATATGCCAATATATTAAATTATAACAGTTACATCAGGTATAACACTATGGGATCAGGTCCTTATATGATCAAGAGTTACCTTATGGATCAGTCTATTACATTAATTCCCAATCCATATTATACACCAATTTCTGGAGTTCCTGGTTATGATCATGCAGCAAATGATACAATATATATAGAATATATCAAGAGCCCTTCTACTGAGATTTTAATGTTAAAAGGTGGATTAGCGAATATATATGAGGGAATTCCG
>JBMFWH010000113.1:0-597 GCA_049965455.1 Thermoplasmata archaeon
GTTCAGCATCGGAGGTAGAGCACTGAATGGGCTATGGGGCGTACATGCTTACTGAACCCAATCAAACTCCGAATGCCGATGCTCCAGAGTTTGGCAGTGAGACCACGAGGGATGAGCTTCGTTGGTCGAGAGGGAAACAGCCCAGATCGCCAGCTAAGGCCCCTAATTCCTGACTAAGTGGTAAACGATGTGAAATTGCAAAGACAGCCAAGAGGTTGGCTCAGAAGCAGCCACCCTTTAAAGAGTGCGTAATAGCTCACTGGTCGAGTGGTTTTGCGCGGACAATGTAACGGGGCTCAAGTCAGGAGCCGAAGCTGCGGATTTTTGTCTAAGACAAATCTGGTAGGGGAGCGTCGAGTTCGCTGCGAAGCGGCGGTGGAAACCAGCCGTGGAGCGTACTCGAGTGAGAATGCTGGCATGAGTAGCGAAAGAGGGGTGAGAAACCCCTCCGCCGAATGCCCAAGGGTTCCTGGGGAAGGCTAATCCGCCCAGGGTCAGTCGGGAGCTAAGGCGAGGCCGAGAGGCGTAGTCGATGCACAACTGGTTGATATTCCAGTACCACCGTGTCCGCGCCCATCCCAATTCAGGGGTACTAAG
>JBMFWH010000114.1:0-593 GCA_049965455.1 Thermoplasmata archaeon
GTGCTGTGTCTAATAATCAATTGAGTCTCCTTGGACTTCTTGTAATTTTTTAATTCGATTTGGCATACTGTCCACCAAATTTTGAGCCAAATTTTTTGGTAATGAAAACCAACTTGATTTAATTGCAGTTTTCAATTCAACAAGATTTTGAGGATGAAGTTTACGAACTTTAATCTTCATTATCCTCCAAATATTTTCAATAGGATTCAGATCAGGAGAATTTGATGGCTAACCAGTTCATAGGATCAATTAAATTATCTTCTTTCTATTTTTTCGCTAATTTTGACATATGTTTAGGGTCATTATCCAATTCCCATTAAATAAAAAAGTAGCAGAAGGAATTAATCCTGTTATATATATATCTATTAACTTAGGGGCATTAAGTGTACCAGTAAAAAGAATAAGCTCACCAAATCCATCTTTTGAAAAAGATCCCCAGACATGAATTTTTTGAGGATGCTTCACTTTTCTAACGATCAATTTTTTTTCTTCTTTTCATCCAAAATTTTTCTGGATTTGCTTGAAGTTGGAAGGTATTTTCGTCTGTAAATAGCACTTGACTCCAATTTCTGGATTTGTTTCTACGAGCCAAT
>JBMFWH010000115.1:0-587 GCA_049965455.1 Thermoplasmata archaeon
TGGATGAATTAAACAGGATAAATATACCGTATCTGATCTTTGTGCCAAAAAATGATCAGATAAAAAGGGAATTAGAAGCAATGCAAAAAGAAGAAAGGAAAATAGAGATCTATGAATTTGAATATTACAAAGACAAGAATAAACGAACAGGATTTACATATCTTGCATTTTTGAAGCAGATTTTTGATCATGAAAGCGAGACATATTATGACTGGGCATTTGCAACGAATTTAAGTGAAATAGATTTAAAAAACATCATAGGAACATACAAGCTAAGATGGAACATAGAGGTAATATTCAAAGTGCAGGATCAATGCAAGATACAAACGAAATCGAAGGATATACTGGTGCGATATTTTTTATTTGCATATGAACAGCTGATCGAGGCATTATGGTACTTACATTATAAGGAGGTAAGTTTCAAGAGGTATTTGATAGAATTAAGCGACGCATGTACAGAAATGGTAAATAACGAGGAAAAAAAGAAAGCAGATCGATAAACAGGCATCTGGAGCTGTTTATCGAAGCGCAATCTGGTTCTTTTTCTCCATAAATGAATAAATGAAACTATCAAAAAACTCAAAAAC
>JBMFWH010000116.1:0-584 GCA_049965455.1 Thermoplasmata archaeon
GTCCATATCCTATGTTCCCGGGAATACTGATGCGTTCAGGTATTCATTCTCTGGAGAAATTGCAGGCAATTATACTCTTTTCATAGAAGGCGATAATGCATTCTACTCCAACGGAATAGTCCCCACGATGACATTCGCAGGCATTCCCTATCAGGTACCTGTAACTCTAAACGGCCATACAGTGAATTCAATTATCCCGGGGAAAATGATTGAACCATTCATGATTGTTGTTTACCATGGACCGTACATGGATATACCGCAAATAATGCCTTCATTCACCATTGCACTTAACCCTCCCCATACACCATACGAACCATACGTTATTTCAGGGGGCATAATGTTCTTAGCCCTTATTTTAATTACATTCGTGGTACTTAGAAGATGGTGACATTCCTCTTATGTTCCATTTATTTTATGTATTTTTCAATTTTAATTCATCAATCATTATTTCCTGTCCAGAGTTATATGAATTCTGTAAACAATATCCCGCGATTGTTATGCACATATTCATTCTGCATTCCCTATACCCAGGAACACAAATTCTACAATATTCCTGTATTTTCTCAGTTTGACGGATATGAGCT
>JBMFWH010000117.1:0-580 GCA_049965455.1 Thermoplasmata archaeon
TCAAATTTTGTAGATTTATCTATTTTGCCCTTTGAAATGAGCCATTCAGCAGTCCTTATTAGAATTTGATTCGATTTTTCGACCTCAAATACTTCGCTGTTTATGATTACGCTCATTGGCCTCAAGCGCCTATTTTTTTCATCCTCCTTCTTCACGATAGAGGATTTTATAGATTCCACCGTTGTTTCTTTTTGTGGCAATACTTTATTGTTATACTTTCTTTCAGGTGCAGAAAATATGGGTTCTTCGGGGGTTTCTCCGAATGACTCTAAATTCGCAATTGAAAGGGACCTAATTACAACAATGGATTCATTGTCATTGGTGATATCCCATTCCACGATTTTCTTCTCCGGTAGCCTCGTTTCCTTATAGGTGTCGTAAAGCTCCCAATGATTTCCATCAGTAGCAATGAAAAATTTAACCCCCTCAGAAACACAGTAAGAGATGTGCTGCTGAAGGTCTTCATTCTTTCCGAGTCTCTTTGCCCCAATGAAGGCCCTTGGAGTTTTCTTATTGACTACGAAAAGGGCATAATCCGGTCTTCCTGCCTCTGTGGAATATTCTGGTTTGACCTGTTTTG
>JBMFWH010000118.1:0-573 GCA_049965455.1 Thermoplasmata archaeon
AGATAAAATTAAGAAGATTTAATTTAGAAGCTTCTATTTCTACAATTTCAAGAACTTTAAAATGTTTGGGATTCAAATACAAAACACGCCTATTGAAAATCTCTGGGGTATCATGAAAATGGATGTATATCAAAAAGAACCCAATTCAATTAAATCTTTAAAAGAAACAATTAAAAGAACTTGGAGGAAACTTCCTAAGGAATTGGCCCAGAAATTGTCTGACTCAATGATTCATAGAATTGAGGACTGTATCGAAGCTCAAGGTAATCCAATTTTATATTAAGATCAAAGTAAATTGAGCTTAAGTAAATGCAATATTTAATTCTTTCTAAATAAACTTTATTACAAAAATAAATGGGGTCACTTTCTTTTGAAACTAACAGTAACATAATTAATATTCTATCAAAATCTTACATCCAGGCCAGAAACTGTTTTTTTTGATAATGGTTCAAATTTTATTTCTAAAGAACACCATCATCTTTTAACAGAGTTAAATATTAAAATTATTCATGGAACTCCAGGTAATTCTCGTGGTGGAGGTATAAAAAATTATTTAATTTTTTTAAACAAAAC
>JBMFWH010000119.1:0-568 GCA_049965455.1 Thermoplasmata archaeon
GTATTAGAAATAAAATATATTATCTATCCTTTAAATAGCATAAAAATTACGCATAATACTCGCTTTTATGAAAACTTAACTTCAGAATCATAACCTATTACCACTCGCTTTTTAATCATGCATAAAAAGTGAATAATCTTATAAGAATCGTGAGCATTGTATTTTAATACTCAAAAAATAAGTGTATCTGTATAACATTTAAAAGATGATGTTTTTACAAAAAAATAAAAAAAGTTAAAAAGAGTTGTTTACTCTTTTTTCCATTCTTTTGCTTCTGGCTCTTTGAACTTAGGCTTTTTTCGCATGCCTACATAGATCATTACCACAAATGCCAAGATCACTAGTACGAGAACTATTATTCCGATTTCAAAGTAGAATGTATTGGTTAATGAGTTGGTGTTTGTAGTGCCCGTGGTCTTTATACTTGCAACAGTCACGTTCAGTGTTCCGAGCGAGGTCTGTATTGAAGCCACGCCGTTCTGCACCGTTGTAATCTGTCCTGTAATCGTGCCCAGATCACTTTTTATTGTAGCCACACTGCCTACCAGACTGTTTACGTTTGTTGCGG
>JBMFWH010000120.1:0-565 GCA_049965455.1 Thermoplasmata archaeon
ATAACACGGCGACTGCAACAACTTTTGAAGTCCCGGGTTGATTTTCTACAATGATGGCTTGTTCTTTCAAGCACAACTTGGACTTTACAACATCGTGTTCAGAATAAAAATCAAGCTTATACTGACTCAGATATGAGTCTTGTTGTGTGCGACACTGGTTCGACTTTTTGTTGTTGCCGCAAAATTCCACATTGGTGGCTGTAACTCTTGATCTACCTGACCAAATTCAACAAACAATGGCTTGATCTCTTTGTCTTGATGAGACAAAGACGTCGATATGTTGCTTGTTTCAATACGACCTGTATTGATGAAGTTATGATCGAAAATATGAAATTTTCGGATCTGTTGCTGACAAGAGAAATTCGAAGATTTTACGACTGCCTGTAACTTGATGAATATCTAATCGATTCTCTTGATTCTTTTTCGCCAATCTTTAGCTTAGTTAATAGAAGACTGTAGAAAGTTGAACGGGCGAAATCGGTTGAGTAGTTGCTTCAAAACTTGTTCCGCTGTTTTGGTGTTGCAACAGCTGCAATTTTCTCTCGAGATCTGAGTTTTCGGAACT
>JBMFWH010000121.1:0-557 GCA_049965455.1 Thermoplasmata archaeon
AAGGACCTTTTATCATCATTGCTTGATTATTTGAATGTAAAAATGGACTTAATGGATTATTATAACCTATATACTGGCCAGGCATTTGATCCGCACGTTAAGAGACATCGATTTAGAGAGGAATGGTGGTCTTAACCGATGACCAATGGACAACATTTTTATGGGATCCTTTAAAATTTTTTTAATCTCCTTATTCATAAAATATTGAAATAAAATATGATATATAAATCTGACATTTGTCAGATTATTCCTCCGAAATTTTTAAATATTGGAAACTCATAAAATATAATGGAGGTACATATTATGATAGAATTGTCATCTCAATATGGAGGAGATATTCCCATCGGTCTTAAAGTAGCTGATGAGACGGAAAAGATAAAAGCTTTAGGCATATACTGCTGTTGTTGTTGTGATTTTTGCTGCTGTTGCAGTGCTGCATCTGGGATCTAACCCTTTCATCTTTTATTTTTTATTGTGAGCTGTTCAAAATGATAACTTTAGATAATGTATCCATTAGCTATGGAAAGAGTATTGTAATAAAAAATCTTAATGCAAAA
>JBMFWH010000122.1:0-557 GCA_049965455.1 Thermoplasmata archaeon
TCTATTTGCAAATAGTAATTTATTTCCATCGCATTTTCTGATGGAAAATAGCCTCCTAACGAAATCCTTATGCTCTCTAACCCTGCATTTATGCTCTCTATTATATTACTCGTGTAAATGTGCTTCCTCACTTCTTCCGGATACTTCAAAAATGCCAGATAGTTCGGAATTCGATCTCGTAATCTCGATCCTAGTTCCTTGTTTGATTTTTCCACGATCTTGCACACTTCTTCAAAATGTTTTACTCCTTCTTCATACGTCTTGCTCTCCTTTGCTAAATACAATGGCTCTTTCATTTCGTTGTAATCTTTTTTCGATACGTTCCTTTTTAAATTTCTCTTCATATGTATATAACAGAGCTGATGATCTGAGTATGGATATAGCTTCCTGATCAGCTCTCTCACTCCTGTAAAATCATCTGTCACAAAGATCGTTACCTTTGTAAGACCTCTTGTGATCAGGTTCTGAAACACATCAGACCAGAACCCTTTGTTTTCAGAGCCTTCATTGAGCCAGAATCCCAATATGCTCTTGATCCCTTCAGGATCTATTCCTAC
>JBMFWH010000123.1:0-538 GCA_049965455.1 Thermoplasmata archaeon
ATTAAGTGGAACGGCTTTAAGAAAAGCTTTATCTGAAGGCAAAGAAGTGTCAGAAGATTTTAGTAGACCTGAGGTTTTGGAAATTTTGAAGAATTATTATGCACATTTGGAAAATAAAGTCGAAATAAAAACACATGCAGCCGCTGAAGGCATAGGAATGGATAAAAAATAAATTTATTTAAAGGAGGTTTTTATGCCAAGTTTTGTAATTACGGAAAAGTGTGATGGATGCAAAGCGCTGGACAAAACAGCTTGCCAGTATGTATGTCCAAATGATCTTATGATTTTGGATAAGGAAAAAATGAAAGCATATAATCAAGAGCCTGACATGTGTTGGGAATGCTATTCTTGTGTAAAAATATGCCCACAGCAAGCTATCGATATTAGAAGTTATGCTGATTTTGTACCTATGGGGGCAAGCGTAGTTCCTTTGCGTGGTTCGCAGGATATTATGTGGACAGTTAAGTTTAGAAATGGGTCAATTAAAAGATTTAAGTTTCCTATAAGAACTACTGCTGAAGGTCAGATAGAAATTTCT
>JBMFWH010000124.1:0-537 GCA_049965455.1 Thermoplasmata archaeon
GCTGGATCAAGATACTATGGCACTGCTAAATTCTATCAATCTTATATGACAGAAATTAATTCCAAGGCTACGACACTTGGCGCAAGTTTTGCTCAACAATATATTTTACAAAAAGGCTTCATGAAATTGAAAAAGGCTGGAGATGAGCAGCTGCATAAAAATTGTTTCACTCCGATTGATGTGACAAAATTGTCTGCTGATGAAAAGCGAAAGACAATGGAAGCACTCATGTTTCTCACAGAGAAGAGAGACAAGTCTATTAAGGGGCGAATGGTTTACAGTGGGAAGCCAACGCGAGAATGGTTATCCAGGGAGGATGCCGCAAGTCCGACTGTTGCGCTGGAGAGTATTATGCTCACCGCAATTGTCGATGCAAAAGAAAAGCTTAATGTAATGACTGCCGATGTTCCCAATGCATTCATTCAAGCGCAAATGCACAATTTAGACGATGCAAATGAATGCGTATTCATGAAGATCACAGGAGTGCTTATCAACTTGCTTGTTGAGATGGCTCCAGAAGTGTACAAGCCATTTGTT
>JBMFWH010000125.1:0-536 GCA_049965455.1 Thermoplasmata archaeon
CTGAGCGAGCGAAAGAACTCGAAAAAAGCAGGAATGATAAAATAGAGAAGATCAGGGAGCTCGTGAATGAGAAAAATAAATATCTATCAGATCATGCAAGAGCGGATGTTTCCACTGCTCTTTCACTCGTGAATGAAAAGATCAAAAAACTGAATATAGAATCATTCACCAGAATAGAGGAATCAGGGAGAACTCTCATGGTAAAGGTTGATGAAAATGCACTGAGAGCAGAATCATATCTTGATGGCTGTTATGTGATTCGCTCTAATCTTCCAGTAAATGAGGGTAGCATGGAGACGATACATCAGAGGTATAAGGATCTTGCAAATGTGGAATGGGCATTTAGGACTATGAAATCAGATACGATAGAATTACGCCCTATATATGTGAGGAAGAAACCAAGAACACGAGCACATGTATTTATTGCGATGCTATCATACACGATTGAGAAATATTTGGAAGAAAAATGGAAAGATCTCAATATTACGGTAGAAGAAGGCATACACGAATTAATGAGCATAAACAGTGTAACAGTA
>JBMFWH010000126.1:0-532 GCA_049965455.1 Thermoplasmata archaeon
GTATGTATCCCTGAACATTTCCTGACTGGTTGATGATTCCCCATGAACCTATACCCATCGGTGCCGGACTTGAGGAATAGAGTGGAGTCACGAGTCCATCCTTTCTGACGGTCTGTGTGTGCATATTGGGAGGATAGAAATATTTCTGGGGCACTCCTGGATTCTTTATCTGTACACTTCCGTGGTTGACTGGATTCACTGTAGATACAGAAGGCGGGGAAATTACCTTCTGTGCAGGTGCCTGATTTATAAACGCTGCCCCCGATAGAAGCATGATTGCCGCTAGCGATACCACAATAATTGCCAATGTTATGTGTCGCATACTATCTCATGAGAATACGGATATTTATTCTTTATCTTATTACTCTTTAAAAATTTCCTTGTTGCAGAAAATAAATGGGAAAATTTTCATCGCATCGCTTCAAAGGCACCTTCCATGTCTAGAATGAGATCACCCACATCCTCGAGGCCAACCGATACCCTTATCAGATTTTCTCTTATTCCATTCCTTTTCCTCTCCTCCTCAGGTATG
>JBMFWH010000127.1:0-521 GCA_049965455.1 Thermoplasmata archaeon
CCCGTATCTCAGGGATGATGATACTCTACGTGGATATGTGTTTGTGTCATTTATATCACTTATTGCTTATTACAGGATATTAAAGCTCCTGAAGAATAAGAAGATCAACAACAGAATAAGTGTGAAAGATGCTCTCCTCCAGTTATCAAAGATATACCTGACAGACGTTGGAGAGAGAACCATAATGGCAGAAATTCCGAAGAAGGTCAGGGAGCTTGCAGAAATTCTTGATCTTAAACCGGAACTGTTCCCTAAAAAGGTTCCGAGTTAAGGATATAATTATTCATGGTATACATTGTAAATTATTGAATATTCTATGGCAGTGTTGATAAACAAATGTTAATATAATAACTTGGGATAATTCGATCAATGGGAAAATTAACTGCATATATTGTCGGATTATTCTCTGCAATTGCGCTTTCTTATTATTTGTTATCTTCATATTATTCGCCATTAATTTCATGGGTAGGGCCCATCTTTGGTGCACCATTAATGTTCATTCTTTCCTTAATGTTTCTTTT
>JBMFWH010000128.1:0-512 GCA_049965455.1 Thermoplasmata archaeon
GTATATATGTTCTGTTCTAATTACCTTCATAACCCACCTCAATTGAATGATTCTTTCTCCTTGAATACATCTTCAGGGAATAGCAGTGAAGCATTGAAATGATCTCTTCGAATACCTCTTCCGAATCAAGCTTTTGGTTTCCAACCTCAGATATAACAACAATCTCCGTCCTGAATTTGTGGAACAGATGATTGAATAATTCAAATCCAACCCTACTCAATCTGTCTTTGTATGTCAATATTACCTTCTCAACCTTATTGTTCATGATTTCATCAAGCATCTCAAAGAATCCTTTCCTTTTCTCAAAGGAAATACCTGATGCAATATCTGAATATATCGCATTAATCGTGTATCCATTCATAAAGCACCACTGCTTCAACTGTTCAATCTGGTCCTGCAAATCCTTCTTCTGCTTCGCCGTAGATACACGTGCGTAGAGAACTGTCTTTCTCTTCACATCTTTATTGAGAATCCTGTAAACATCCTCTTCATTATAATCATACAATTTATTC